>NZ_JABEKS010000004.1 GCF_012985205.1 Planctomonas sp. JC2975
CAATATTTATCTAATCCAAAGGAATCCCTACACCAACAAAACCCGAAGATTCCATCAGTGCCGAGGTTATTTGGCATATGACATAGTGCACGCTGTTGAGTTCTCAAGGATCGGACACACCCGACCATCGGCCTCGCGGCCTACTTGTCGGGGCAACTTCCCTTCATCCATCCAACGACCACGCGTCGAACACGAGGTTCGGGATGTGGAGCGATGGAGAATGTTTGCCCTCAAGCCAGTGGTTCTCTCCTCCAGGAGGAGTAGCTCTTCGGCTGAGGATCGTCCCGCTTGAGGCCGGAAGCTTTTCGCTTTCCGCACCTTTGGGGTGACAAGTAAGTACTTTACGCAGGACCGCGCAGGGCAGCAAATCCCGCTCGCAGCCCGGGCGTGTCGCCCTTCACGGGCGGCTACCGGCCAGCCGAAGACACCGTCGGACGCTTGTCCGACCTGCCGGTTCGGGGGCTCAGAACGGCCGGTGCCGTCGGCTTCGGACCGGACTTCGATGCTCGCGGCACGGCAGAGAACCTGCTCTGCTCTCATCGGCGAAAGTCGCCCGGGAAGCGGCTGTTAGGCGCCCGCGCCGCCCAGGAGACGCAGAACGCGGGGACAGGTCGTTGCCTGTCCCCGCGTTGAGCGCGCGAGCGCGTGGTTCGGATCCCCGAGGCTCAGATGCCGCGGGCCAGACGGTAGTACGCGGCGCTCCAGCGCAGCTGCTGCTCGAACTCGCGGGGGCGCGTGTCCTTGTCGATGATGACGAGCTCGGTGCCCGACATCCGCGCGTAGTCCTCCCACGCCTCGATGCCGACGGCGTTCGTCATGACCGTGTGGTGGGCCGCGCCGGCCTGCAGCCATGCCCAGGCCGACGTGCGGAAGTCGGGCTCGGGAATCCACACCGCGCGTCCGACGGGCAGCTTGGGCAGCGGCTCGCTCGGGGCCACGACCTCGACGACGTTCGCGGTGAGGCGGAAGCGGTCGCGCATGTCCGAGAGGGCGACGACGACGGCGGGGCCGGCATCCGCATTGAAGACCAGGCGCACCGGGTCGTCCTTGCCTCCGATGCCCAGCGGGTGGATCTCGAGCGTCGGCTTGGCCGAGCTGAGCGATGGGCTGACCTCGAGCATGTGCGCGCCGAGGATGCGCTCCTGCCCCGGCGTGAGGTCGTAGGTGTAGTCCTCCATGAGGGATGCCCCACCCGGCAGCCCAGCGCCCATCACGTTGGCGATGCGCACGAGCACTGCCGTCTTCCAGTCGCCCTCCGCGCCGAAGCCGTATCCCTCGGCCATCAGCCGCTGGACGGCGAGGCCGGGCAGCTGCTTGAGCGCACCGAGGTCTTCGAAGTTGGTCGTGAACGCGCCGAAGCCGCCCTCCTCGAGGAAAGAACGGAGACCGAGCTCGATGGCGGCGCCATCCCGCAGCGACTGGTGCCGCTCTCCCCCGCGCCGAAGCTCGGGCACGACGTCGTACAGGTCCTCGTACTCCGCCACGAGGGCGTCGATGTCGGTGTCGGAGACGTGCGCGACGGCATCCGCCAGTTCGTTGACGCCCCAGGTGTTCACCTGAACACCGAACACGTGCTCCGCCTCGGTCTTGTCGCCCTCGGTGACGGCCACGAAGCGCATGTTGTCGCCGAAGCGGGCGAGCTTGAGGGACCGGGATGCCGCATAGCCCGCGGCAGCGCGCGCCCAGATGCCGACGCGTCCGCTCACCGCAGGGTCGCTGACATGTCCCACGACCGTCGTGCGGGCGACACCGAGCCGTGACTGGATGTACCCGAACTCGCGGTCGCCGTGCGCCGCCTGGTTGAGGTTCATGAAGTCGAAGTCGATCTCGCTCCACGGCAGCGCCACGTTGGCCTGCGTGTGCAGGTGCAGCAGCGGCTTCTGCAGGGCGTCGAGGCCGGCGATCCACATCTTGGCCGGGCTGAACGTGTGCATCCAGGCGATGACGCCGATGACGGAGTCGTCGGCGTTGGCCTCGAGCGCGATGCGGCGGATCTCGTCCGATCCGGTGAGCACCGGCTTCCACACGATACGAACGGGAACGTCTGACGATGCGCCCAGCTGGTCGGCGATCGCGCGCGACTGGTCGGCGACCTGGGCGAGCGTCTCAGGGCCGTACAGGTGCTGGCTCCCGGTGAGGAACCAGATCTCGTAGCCGTCGAGCGAGGTGGTCAGTGGGGTGCGGGTCATGGGTCTTCCTTACTGATGGAGCGAGCTGATGATGACAGCGAGTCGGTGATGGAGCGGATGACAGATGCAGGGCCTCAGAGAGCCTCGATGGCCGCGCGTTCGACGTCCAGGCCTGCTCGGTAGCGGTCCAGGTAGGCGGCGAACCCGGCGACATCCGCCGGGTCGGGAGCGACGACGGTGGAAGCTGCGTCAGCGAACACCGCCTCGTTCAGGTACTCGGCGAGCGAGGATCCGGATGCCGCACCGCCGGCAGCGAGGTATCCAGCGAGCACCGCGATCCCCCACGCGCCACCCTCCGCCGCCGTCTCGGCGACCGCGACGGGTGCATCGAGCGCCGCAGCGAGGATGCCCTGAGCCACGCCGGCCGTGCGGAAGATGCCGCCATGGGCGTGCATCCGATCGAGGGCGACGCCTTCGTCGGAGAGCACTCGCATGCCGATGCTCAGCGTGCCGAACACTCCGGACAGCTGGGCCCGCATCACGTTCGCGAGTGTGAAGCTGCTGTCCGGGGTCCGCACGAAGAGCGGACGTCCCTCGGTGGTGCCGGTGACCGGCTCGCCGGCGAGGTAGTTGTAGGCGAGGAGACCGCCGGCATCCGCTTCGCCGTTCAGAGCCTCGCGGAACAACAGTTCGAAGACGCGATCGGAGTCGATGGAAGAGCCCGTCAGCTCCGCGAACCGACCGAACAGCCCTGCCCACTCCGCCAGCTCGCTGGCTCCGTTGTTGCAGTGCACCATGGCGACCGGATCGCCGGAGGGCGTCGTCACGAGATCGAGTTCCTCATGGGATGCGTTCAGAGCGCGCTCGAGCACGACCATCGCGAAGATGCTTGTGCCGGCGCTGACGTTGCCGGTGCGCGGCGCGACCGCGTTCGTCGCGACCATGCCGGTACCCGCGTCGCCCTCAGGCGGACACAGCGGGATGCCCGGCTGAAGGGAGCCGGACGCGTCCAGCAGTGCTGCGCCCTCTGCTGTGAGGTCCCCTGCCGATTCTCCAGCGCCGAGGACCTCGGGAAGGAGGTCTGCAAGGGGAGCTGGTCCCCCGGCGAGGGTGTCGAAGGCGGCGAGCAGGTCCGCGTCGTACGTGCCGGTGGCGGAGTCGATCGGGAACATACCGGAGGCGTCGCCGACGCCCAGAGCCCGGCGTCCCGTCAGCTTCCAGTGCACGTAGCCCGCCAGCGTGGTCAGGAAGGCGACCTGCGGGACGTGCGGTTCGGCATCCAGAACCGCCTGGCGGTAGTGCGCGACCGACCAACGCAGCGGGACGTTCACGCCGAAGAGCGCACTGAGCTCGGCAGCGGCAGGACCCGTTGTCGTGTTGCGCCACGTGCGGAACGGCACGAGCAGCTCTCCCGATGCGTCGAACGGGAGGTATCCGTGCATCATCGCGGACACCCCGATGGCGCGCAGCGAGGTGAGCTCGACGTCGTAGCGGCGACGCACATCCGCGACCAGGTCAGCGTATGCGGCCTGCAGCCCCGACCAGATGTCGTCGAGCGTGTACGTCCACATCCTGTCGACGAACCGGTTCTCCCACGAGTGACTGCCTGAGGCGATCGTCACTGACGGGTCGTCGCCGATCAGGCAGGCCTTGATGCGCGTGGACCCGAGCTCGATGCCGAGCACGGCGCGGCCGGAACGGATGGCGTCTGCCGCGCGTTCCGAGACTGACGAGGTGTCGGTGCCGGCGGTCATGCCCGGCTCCTGCGGACGTCCGTCGACTGGCCGTACACGTTCTGGTAGCGGTCGTAGAGGCGCTCGATCGCCTCCGGCGGGATGGGGACCAGCTCGCCGCCCTGGCGCGCGATGTGTACGGTGCGGGCGACATCCTCGACCATGACGGCCGCCTTGACGGCGTCCTTCGCGCTGACGCCGACAGTGAACGGACCGTGGTTCTGCATGAGGACGGCACGGCTGCGGTGGCCGGTCAGCGTCTCCACGATGCCGCGGCCGATGGAGTCGTCGCCGATGATCGCGAACGGCCCGACCGGGATCGGCCCGCCGAACTCGTCGGCCATCGCCGTGATGACGCACGGGATCTCCTCCCCGCGTGCCGCCCAGGCGACCGCGTAGGTGGAGTGGGTGTGCACGACACCGCCGACCTCTGGCATGTTGCGGTAGACGTACGCGTGCGCCGCGATGTCGCTGGACGGCGAGCGATCGCTGCCGGCGCTGCCGGGCACGACGTTGCCGTCGAGGTCGCACAGGATCATGTTCGCCGGTGCCAGGTCGTCGTAGGAGACGCCGGAAGGCTTGATCACGAAGAGGTCGGTGCCGGGAACTCGCCCCGACACGTTGCCGCCTGTCCAGACGACGAGCCCGTACCGCACGAGCTCCGCGTGCAGGGCCGTGACCTCCGCTCTGGTCTGCGCGACCGCCGGGTCGTCGTCGAGGGCGGCGCCGTCGATGGGGTGGGGGGACATGGGACTCCTCCGTCCGTGTCGCGTCGACGCGACCGATGTGACCGTTTCGCTTGAGGAGTATAGCCAGGGCCGGTATCCATCCGCTCGGCCGAGCGCGCACGGCGGAGATCGTTGGGCGGTTCGCTTCCCGGATAACGCGCGAAACGGTCACAGCACGAACCGGTACCCTCTCGCTATGGCCGCGAGCACCGACAGTCGACGACCGCCGGGTCAACGAGCACCGAGCATCCGCGACGTGGCGCGCGTGGCCGGGGTGTCGTACCAGACGGTCTCGCGCGTGCTTAACGACCACCCCAACATCCGCCAGGAGACCCGTGAGCGGATCCTCGCGGCGATGGCCGAGCTCGGCTACCGGCCCAACAAGGCGGCACGACGTCTCGTCACGAGCCGCAGCCAGACCGTCGGCGTCGTCGCCAGCGTGTACGGATCCTATTTCGGGCCGACCAGCATCGTGGCCGCCTTCGAGGACGCCGCCCGCGAGCGCGGATACGCCACCCTGCTCGCGAGTCCCCGCACGCTGGAGGAGGCCTCGCTGCGCGACGCGATCGAGCACCTGATCGACGAAGACGTGGAGGGCATCGTCGTCCTGGCGCCGCACGCACGCACCGCCGGGGTGATCGCGTCGCTGCGCACTCCCATCCCGATCGCACTGCTGCAGTCCGATCGCGTGGCGGGCGACCTCGGGCTCTCCGTCGACAACTCCCTGGGCGCCACGCTCGCGACCCGGCACCTGCTCACGCTCGGGCACACCAGCATCGCGATGGTCGCAGGGCCATCGGACTGGGTCGACGGTCAGGCGCGGTCGCGGGCGTTCGGCGAGACGCTCGCCGCATCCGGGATCGAACCAGCCGTCGTCGTACCTGGCGACTGGACCGCCGAGTCCGGCTACCTCGCGTACCAGGCTCTGCGAGAACACGACGTGAGTGCTGTGTTCTGTGCGAACGACCAGATGGCGCTCGGGCTCATCCATGCGGCGGCGGAGCGCGGCGTTCGCGTGCCAGCCGATCTGTCCGTTGTCGGGTTCGACGACGTGCCGGAAGCCGCGCATTATCTGCCGCCGCTCACCACGATCCGCCAGGACTTCGCCGAGCTCGGCCGCCGTGCCATGTCAGCTCTGCTGGCACGAATGGGCGGCGACGAGAGCGCGGCCGGGATGCCGGTGCCTCCGAAACTCGTCGTGCGCGCATCCACCATGCCCGTCGGCGGAAGGTGAGTCGCTGCGGGCGCAGCATTCCGCCTCAGACCACGCCGAGCGTCGACCCTCGCGCGACGAGTCGCGGTTCCACGAGTTCGATCCCCGGATGCGCGGAGCCGCCGATCGCGTCCAGCAGGAGCTCCGCTGACCGCCGGCCGATCTCGCCGAGCCGTCTGTCGATCGTCGTGAGCGGCGGACGACATCCCTCCACCACGACGTCCCAGTCGTCGAATCCGGTGATCGCGATGTCGTCGGGCACCCCGACGCCGCGCTCGCGCAGCCGCTCCGCCACTCCGCGCGCGATCTGATCGTTGCCGCAGGTGATGGCATCCGGCGCCGTCTCCGCATGGTCGAGCAGGATGTCTGCGGCAGCCCTGCCCCATGCCTCGGTCCACGCACCGAACAGGGGCTCATGGGCGAGGGAGAGGCCTCTCGCGTCTGCTGCCGCGAGAGTGGCATCCGCTCGCACGCGCGCACTGCGCTGATCGGACGGCCCCGTCACGTGAGCGATACGCACCCGGCCCAGGGTGGTCAGGTGGTCGTACAGGAGGCGCGCGCCCCGCTCGTCGTCGGCGATGACGGACGTGTCACCGGCCCCGGTCGACGGGGCATGCGCATAGACGACCGGGAGGTCGGTGCGCAGGCTCGTACGCGGATTCGTCGGTCCGCCCGTGACGATGATGCCGTCGACGTTCTGCTCGGCAAGACGGTCCAGGTAGTACTGCTCCCGGAGCGGATCGTCGCGGGTGTCGCACAGCAGCACCATGATCTGGCCGAGGCTGAGCGCATTCTCGGCGCCGAGCAGAATGGGGAGGCTGAACCGGCCGACGGAATCACCGGTGAGAAGCGCAACGGTGATGCTGCCTGTCGACTCCCTCTCGCGGGCGCGCGCCGTGAATCCAAGACGTTCGGCGGCCTCACGCACGCGCTGTCGCGTGTCATCACGCAGCTGCCCCGTGTTGCCCAGCACCTTGGAGACCGTCGCAGACGACACACCGGCCTCGGCAGCGACGTCCGCGATCCGCACCAACCGCGGCGCGGGCACCACGCCAGGTGTCTCGTGCATCGGGCCCTCCAGCTCCGTCCAGGCTTCCGCGGATCGGATCCGGAAACACTTTCCGCATTGCTTGGACCCGCTCTGCTCCTCACGATATCAGGGCAGTCCGCCTTGACCGGCTATGGTGCCATCGTTAGATTTGAACTTGTTCCAGAACATTTCCGGAACTTTCCTGCTTTCTCGACGAGGATCCAACCGTGACCGACACCACCTACGACACCGTCCGCCGCACCGACGGAATCCCCGGCCCTGCGCATCCGCTGGCGCAGACGACGCTTCGGCCGCTCGGCGTCTCCGACGTGAGCATCGGCGAGGGATTCTGGCTCGGCCGACAGCACGTGAACCGTGACGAGTCCATTCCGGACGGCCTCCGCCAGCTCAACGAGGCCGGCAACCTGCGCAACTTCGAGATCGCCGCCGGCCGCGCAACCGGCGAGGTACTCGGCCCGATCTTCGCCGATTCCGACGTCTACAAGTGGCTGGAAGCCGCCGCGTGGGAGTACGGGCGGGAGCCGAACGAGCAGCTGCTCACCGACCAGCTGACGATCACCGAGCTGGTCGCGGCCGCCCAAGACGACGACGGATACCTCAACACCGTCGTGCCCGTGCGGGAGGGTAAGCGCTACGGACGTCCGGATCGCGATCACGAGCACTACTGCGCCGGCCACCTCATCCAGGCCGCGGTCGCGCAGAAGCGTGCGACCGGTCACGACGAACTGCTGAACGTCGCGATCCGCGTCGCCGACCACCTGGTGCGCGAGTTCGGACCGCGCTCCGCGACGGGGTCTGCTGGTGATGTGGACGGACATCCGGTCATCGAGACGGCCCTCGTCGAGCTCTACCGCGAGACCGCGACGCGCGACTACCTCGACCTCGCGGAATGGTTCGTGGATGCCCGCGGCCACCGCACCCTCGAGCGCTTCGGCGGCAACTCGACCTACCTCTCCGACCGCGTTCCGGTGCGCGAGGCGACGACCGTCGAGGGACATGCCGTTCGCGCCGTCTACCTCGCGACGGGCGCTGCGGACGTCGCCATCGAGACCTCCGACAGCGAGCTCGTTTCCACGCTCGCCGGCCAGTACGCCCACATGGCCGCGACGAAGCAGTACCTGACGGGCGGACTCGGATCGCGATGGGAGGGCGAGGCGTTCGGCGACCCGTTCGAGCTGCCGTCCGACCGCGCCTACGCGGAGACCTGCGCAGCGATCGGCGCCATCCAGTGGGCCTGGCGCATGCTGCTGGCCACCGGTGAGGCGTCGTACGCGGATCAGATCGAGCGGATGCTGTACAACGCGTTCCTGCCTGGCGTGTCCCTTCGCGGCGGAGACTACTTCTACGTCAACACACTGCACGTTCGCGAGGGCGCGCACGCAGACGACGAGCGCTCAGCGGTCGGCGGACGCCACCGCTGGTTCGGCTGCGCGTGCTGCCCGCCGAACGTGATGCGCACGCTGTCGAGCCTCGGCGGATACGTGGCGACGTCCTCCGCCGACGGCGTGCAAGTGCACCAGTACGTTCCGGGAACCGTGCACGCTGCGACGGATGCCGGCGACCTGACGCTCACGGTCGAGACCGGCTACCCGTTCGACGGCGCCGTGCGCGTCACCGTGGAGAGTGCTCCGGATTCGCCCGTCGCGTTGAGCCTGCGCGTGCCGTCCTGGGCTGCGGATGCCACGCTCGACGGCGCACAGGTGGCCGCCGGCGGCTACGCAACGGTGACGCGGAGGTTCGCTCCGGGCGATGTGCTCGTTCTGGACCTGCCCGTGACGCCCCGCATCGCACGGCCGCTGGCGCGCATCGATGACCTGCGGGGATCGCTCGCGATCGAGCGCGGACCGCTGGTCTACGCGTTCGAGGCCGTCGATCAGCCGAACGGAGTCGGGCTGGACGAGGCCATCGTGGATGCTGGATCGGTCGCCGACGGCGATGCCGACGCATCCGCAGGCCTCGCGGGCGCCTCGGGTGTCGTCGACGCGGCAGGCATCCCGATTGCCGGACCCGACACGGTGCCCGGCCTGGTGACCGTGACGGTCGGCACGACATCCGGCAACGTGCTCACGGGAATCCCGTATTTCGCCTGGGCCAACCGCGACGTCGCCGACATGCGGATCTGGCTGCGCGAGGCCTGATCGCTCGACAGGTCCGGATCCGCGTTCTGTTGCGCCGGATCCGGGCCTCGAATCCTGCCGCGACGCTACGGACGGGCGACGAGGGTGGCCGTCACGGTGTGCTCGGTGCCGTCGCGCACATATGTGACCTGCACCTGATCACCCGCCTTCTTCGTCAGCATGAGTTCCGTGATGACGTCCGAGTTCGTGGCAGGTCGTCCGTCGATCTTCGTGACGATATCGCCCACCTGCAACCCCGCTGCGGCAGCGGATCCCTTCGGGTCGACGGACTGGATGTAGAGGCCGTCCTCGATCCCCCATCGTTCGGCGACCGCCGCCGGGATAGGCGTGACCTCCACACCGAAGTACGGATAGGCGACCTCGCCCGTTTCGATGAGCTGGTTGGCGATGCGCATGGCGAGGTTGACCGGGATCGCGAATCCGATGCCGACGGATCCGCCTCCCCCGACGCCCTCGGAATTCGGCACCGTCGAGATGGCCGTGTTCACCCCGATGAGGTGGCCGCGGCAGTCCACGAGGGCGCCACCGGAATTGCCGGGGTTGATGGAGGCATCCGTCTGGATCGCGCCGGCGAGGATGGCGGTGCTCCCGTTGTCGCTCGGCACCGGAACGTTGCGCCCGAGCGCGCTCACGATGCCGGCCGTGACCGTGCTGGAGAGGCCCAGCGGTGCGCCGAGCGCCACGACGGGCTGTCCGACGACGACCTTCTCGCTGTTGCCGAGCTCGATGGTCGGCAACTGTGAATCGGCGCTCACCTTGAGCACGGCGAGATCGGACTGCGGGTCGCGTCCCACGATCTTGGCCTGCTCGCGGTGGCCGTTCGAGAAGGTCACTGCGACGACACCGCCGTTCGCGGCCGCCGAGATGACGTGATTGTTGGTCACGATGTAACCGTCGTGACGGATGATCTCGCCGCTCCCGACGCTGCTGCCACCAGGTGCCGCGACGTTGATCGTGACGATGGTGGGCAGCACCTCGTCGGCGACGGTCACCGAGTTGCAGGAACCGCCGGCAGATCCGCTCGCCGTACCGGTCGACCCCGAAGACGAGGATGTGCGTGCTCCCGAGATCCACGCGCCGAACCACCCTGCGCCGAAGCCCAAGACGACGGCGATCACCGCCGCGATCACCCAGACCAGCCAGGCAGGAACTCCGGACCGTGCCCTTCCGTCCCCACCGGGTGCGGGAGCGGCCGCCGCCGTCGCGGCTGCTGCGTGTGATGCATCGCTCGCGGCAGGAGCGGCCGCCGGCGTCGACGCTGCGCCGCGACCGTTCGGTACCTCCGGCGCCGCACCGTCACGCTGTTGGTCGCCGCTCGGCGGCGTGGACTGCGGATCGCTCATCGTGCATCCCCCCGATGTCACTGACGGAACCCGTCGACCACGTGCGCACGGCCCCGCCGTTACGACTGTAGTGCGACCGACGGGCCCGCTTCTCGCCGATTCCGGGCTATTCGCCGTGCCGGCCAGTGCTCATCAGCAATGCCCGTCAGCCGACGAGACGACGTCCTTCGAAGGCACGGCCCAGGGTGACCTCGTCCGCGTACTCGAGGTCGCCGCCGACGGGCAGGCCGGATGCCAGCCTGGTGACCCGCACCTCCATCGCCTGGAGCATCCTGCTGAGGTAGGCGGCCGTCGCCTCGCCCTCCACGTTGGGGTTCGTGGCGATGATGACCTCGCGCACCGAGGCATCCGCGAGACGGGTCATGAGCTGGCGGATGCGCAGCTGGTCCGGTCCGATGCCCTGGATGGGGCTGATCGCGCCGCCGAGCACGTGGTAGAGGCCTCGGAACTCCCTCGTGCGCTCGATGGCCACGACGTCCTTCGCCTCTTCGACCACGCAGATGAGGCTCTGATCCCGCCGCGGATCACGGCAGATGGAGCAGGTGGCCTGTTCGCTGACATTTCCGCAGATCTCGCAGAACCGCACTTTGTCGCGGACCGTGGTGAGCACATCCGCCAGCCGCGACGGGTCGTAGCTCTCCGTCTGGAGAATGTAGAACGCGATGCGCTGCGCAGACTTCGGCCCGACGCCGGGCAAGCGGCCGAGTTCGTCGATCAGATCCTGGACGACACCTTCGTACACGGTCGCCTCCTACCTGGACCAGCCGGAGGAGCCGGACTGACCCGGCTGGGACACCTCTTGCTCCTCGATGAACTTCGCACCGAGCAGCTCGCGCACGACGGCCTCGCCGTACCGTGCGGGCTCGCGGAATCCGACGGATGCCTTGGCCCGGCTCGCGCCCTGGTCGTTTCGGCTCGACGCCCGATCGTTGCGGCTCGACGACGCCGTTGCCGCCGAACCGGCATCCACCTCGCCGCTCGGCGTCGATGATGCGGCTCCGCCGCTTGCGGGAGCGGATACGGGCGCCGACTGGCCGGCCGGATTCGCCGACGTCGGCGTGGGTATCGTCTTCGCCGGTGTCGAAGGGACCGTGTCCGCCGCGGCGGCTTCGGTGCGCAGATCGGCCTTGGTGCCGCCGTCGTCGCTGCCGACAGCCGCGCCGCCGGCGCCTCCGTCGTCGGGGAACGGGGGCTCCTCGTCGTCGGGGGCGTCGGGACCGACGTACCAGCCCTCGTCGTCCGTATCCGTGGACGGCGCTACCGCGGGCCGCGGATCCAGGCCGTCCTCAGTAGACGAGGCGGACGCCGTGCGAGCGGCGGGATCCGTCGCGCTCGCGGAGGCGCCTGCCGAATGTTCGACCTCGGACGGCCGGGTGTCGGAAGCACTCTCCTGCGGACGCTCGAGCACCGCTGTCGCTGCGCCGGGGATCGCGACGGTCTCCCATCCTGCCGACGTCGCGGAGGCCACCGACGGCCGTGCAGCACCCTGGCGCGAAGGCGACGGACGTGAGACGCCCGCAGCAGGCCCGTCGCTCGGAGCGGACGCCTGCTGCGGCTGCCGGGACGGGGCCTGCGGGTCGCGGGTGCCGGCATCCGATCCAGGAGCACCCTGGCCGCCGCCGCCGCCTGCGCGTCCGCCCTGGGCAGGACCGCCGGACGTCGGTCCCGCACCTTCTGGACGGTTCTGCGCTGCTGATGGGCTCGTCGCCTGGCCGCTCTGGGCTGAACCACCCTGAGCTGAACCACCCTGGGCCGGTCCGCCCTGAGCTGGTCCGCCCTGGGCCGGACCACCGTGTCCGAGTCCGCCCGCGCCACCGTCGGATCCTGCCGGCTTGGCGACGAACTTCACCTTGACGCCGAGCAGATCGACGATGGCGTTGCGGAGAACCTCGCTGGCGGCATCCGTCGCCCCCGGCGTTCCGCGGAAGCTGTCGACGTCGTTGGCGCTCGGGAAGGAGAGGGAGAGGACGTCGCCGTCGAGGGAACGGACGGTCGCGGTGTAGACGACGGTCCACGCGGTCCTGCTCGCCTCTTCGACGGCTTCGAGGATCTCGGGCCAGGCGTCCCTGACCTGCTGAGTCGTCACGGGCGCGACCACCGGTGCAGCCGCGTCGTCCGTTACGCCGGGGGTCGCCCAGCCGGACGCGGATCCGCCCGACACGGGAGCCGTGCCCTTCTTGGCGGCGGCCGCAGCTGCGAAGGCCGCAGCCTGTGCCACAGCGGGATCCGTGGCCGGCGCAGCAGGGGGCGAGGTCGTTGCCGCGGACGACGGATTGGGCCGGGACGGCGAGGAAGTGTCGGCGCTCGACGTCGAAGCCGCCGAGGGCGACTCGGCCCGCTCGTCGGCCCGGCTTCCAGTCGATCCGCTCTGGCCGGGCGCCGGCGAGGTGCTCGGCGCGTGAGCCGACCACGCGGCAGCCGCGGACTCTGCGTGGTTCGCGGCGGCCGGTGCAGGCTCGCGCGCCGGTGCCGGTGATGCGGCCGGTCGCTGCGTGGCGCGCTCCTGTGCTGCCCCGGGAGCAGTGGCGGCGGGTGCAGCGCCCTGGCCGGAAGGACCGACGGGAGCCGTCGCGGACGCCGCTCGCTGAGGTTGCGCGGCGGGCGGTGTCGACGTGCCTGCGGACGAGGACGCGCCACCCGCCGTCGAGCCCTCGACGCCGACGCGCCGTTCCAGCCGTTCGACGCGGGCCAGCGCTCCGCGCTCCGTGGCATCGGATGCCGGCACCAGCGTGCGGGCCAGCATCAGCTCCAGGTGAAGCCTGGGCGAGGTCGCACCGGTCATCTCGGTGAGTGCCGCGTTGACGATGTCCGCGCACCGCGAGAGCTCGGCCGATCCGAACGCGCGCGCCTGCACCGACATGCGGTCCAGCTCCTCCTGCGGCGTGCCGCGGAGCACGGCTGCTGCTGCATCAGGAGACGTGGCGGCCACGATGATGAGGTCGCGAAGGCGCTCGAGGAGGTCTTCGACGAAACGCCTCGGATCCTGCCCGGTCTGGATGACTCTGTCCACTGCGGCGAACGCGCTCGCGGCATCCTGCGCGCCGACGGCATCCACCACCTCGTCGAGCAGCGCGGCGTGCGTGTAGCCGAGCAGCGCGACGGCGCGCTCGTACTCGATGGTGTCGCCCTCGGATCCGGCGATCAGCTGGTCCAGCAGCGAGAGCGTGTCACGCGGTGACCCGCCGCCGGCGCGCACGACGAGCGGCAGTACACCGGGCGCCACCGACATGTGCTCGCTCTCGCAGAGCTGTTGGACGTAGTCGAGCATCTGCGCTGGCGGGACGAGCCGGAACGGGTAGTGGTGGGTTCGCGAACGGATGGTGCCGATCACCTTGTCGGGCTCGGTCGTCGCGAAGATGAACTTCACGTGCTCCGGCGGCTCCTCCACGATCTTGAGCAGCGCGTTGAAGCCCTGGGGCGTCACCATGTGCGCCTCGTCAAGGATGAAGATCTTGTAGCGGTCACGGGCCGGGGCGAAGATGGCCCGCTCGCGGATGTCGCGCGCGTCGTCGACACCGTTGTGGCTGGCGGCATCGATCTCGACGACGTCGAGGGATCCCTGCCCGCCGCGGCCCAGCTCGATGCAGCTCTCGCACTTTCCGCACGGAGTGTCGGTCGGCCCCTCAGCGCAGTTCAGGCAGCGGGCCAGGATGCGTGCACTCGTGGTCTTGCCGCAGCCGCGCGGGCCGCTGAACAGATAGGCGTGATTCACGCGATTCGTGCGCAGTGCCGTCATGAGAGGCTCGGTCACCTGCGACTGGCCGATCATCTCGGCGAACGTCTCTGGCCGATAGCGGCGATACAGGGCGGTGACCACGCCCCAATGGTAGTCGGGACGTCCGACACGCGATTGAGGTCCTTGGAAGCGTGCTTGCATGCTTCCAAGGACCGATTGAGTGTGTCGAGCGGCGCAGCCGCGAGCACACGCGATTGAGGTCCCGGGAAGCGTGCTTGCATGCTTCCAAGGACCAATTGAGTGTGTCGAGCGGCACAGCCGCGAGCACACGCGATTGAGCTTCCGGGAAGCGTGCTTGCATGCTTCCCGGGACCGATTGGGTGGGTTGAGCGGCGCAGCCACGCACACGCGACCGCGCCGCCGCGAACCGTCTCGACCCGACGCCCCGGCACTGTGCGCATGGCGCGGCGCGTCCGAATTCCGCGCCCCACCCTCGTGCCTCTTTTGTTGCATCCGAGAATGCGATTGGCGACGCCCTCCCGATTCTTCGCGCCTCCATCAGGCGTTTTATGCTGACGTGTCGCCCGCGAAACCCGAACGCGGCGGCAGATATCGGAGTCTTCGTGCAGCACATCGCCGTCATCGGTGCCGGCCCATCCGGGCTCGCCGGTGCCCGGGCACTGACCAAGGCCGGGTTCGAGGTCGACGTCTTCGAGGCCGGCACCGACGTCGGTGGCCTCTGGAACATCGAGAATCCGCGCTCGACCGTCTACGAGTCGGCGCACCTCATCTCCTCGCGCACCACGACCGAGTTCGCCGAGTTCCCCATGGATTCGACGACCGACTACCCGGGCCATCGCGAGCTCATGCGGTACTTCCGGGCGTACGCCGACGCGTACGACCTGCGGCGGCGCATCCGCTTCTCCACCACTGTCACCGCGGTCACGCCTGCCGACGGTGACGCCTCCGGCGCGAGCGGATGGGATGTGACGGCGCAGGCACCGGATGGCGAGTCGAGCACCGGTCGCTACGCCTCGGTCGTGCTCGCCAACGGCACGCTCTCCAAGCCGAACGTACCGACCTTCCCGGGCGAGTTCACCGGAGAACTCATGCACACGAGTGCATACAAGAAGGCATCGGTGTTCCACGGCAAGCGTGTGCTCATCGTCGGTGCCGGCAACTCCGGCTGCGACATCGCAGTGGATGCGGTGCACCACGCGGCATCCGTCGACTTGAGCGTGCGCCGCGGCTACTACTTCGTGCCGCGGTACCTCTTCGGCAAGCCGTCCGACACGTTGAACCAGGGGCGTCCGCTGCCAGCACGGATCAAGCAGTTCATCGACACCCGCGTGCTGCGCGCCTTCACCGGGGATCCGGTGAAGTTCGGCTTCCCGAAGCCGGACTACAAGATCTACGAGTCGCATCCGATCGTCAACACGCTGGTGCTGAACCACCTCGGACAGGGCGATCTGCGGGTCAAGCCGGACATCGAGCGATTCGATGGCAGCACGGTGCACTTCAGCGACGGCAGCAGCGAGGGCTATGACTTGGTCATGCTCGCGACGGGATACAAGCTGGACTATCCCTTCGTTGATCGCTCTCACCTCGACTGGAACGGCGCCGCGCCCTCGCTGTACCTCAACATCTTCCCGGCCTCCTTCAACGGGCTGTATGTGCTCGGCATGATCGAGGCGTCAGGGATCGGCTGGCAGGGACGCGCCGAGCAGGCGGAGCTCCTCGCCGCCTACCTGGCGAGCGCGCGAGATATGCCGGATGCGGCATCCGTTTTCCGAGAGCGCGTGACGAAGCCGTGGCCGGACCTGAGCGGCGGCTACCACTACCTCGGACTCGAGCGGATGTCGTACTACGTGAACAAGGACGCCTACCGTCGCCAGGTGCGAGCCCACCGCGACGCGCTCTCGCGGACGACACAGGCGCGGCCGGTCTCACCGGCGACGGATGCGACCGGTCGGCCGTCGGCGCCGACCGGCACCGCACGGACGGACGCCGCGCGCACCGACGCGGCACGCACCGCCGCAGCGCAGAAGGATGCAGCACAGAAGGGCTCCGCACGATGAACGTCGACTCCGTCAATGTCAGCTTCGCGCCCGGATCCCTGATCGCCCTCGACGTCGTGCTCGGCCTGATCATGTTCGGCATCGCGCTGGACACGAAGCTCGAGGACTTCAAGGCCGTGCTCAAGGCGCCGAAGGCCATGATCATCGCGCTCGTCGCGCAGATCGTGCTGCTGCCGGCCGTCACCTTCTGCCTGACGCTGATACTCAACGTGCAGGCATCCATCGCGCTCGGCATGATCCTCGTGGCATGCTGCCCGCCCGGCAACATCTCGCAGGTGCTCACCTACCGCTCTGGCGGCAACGTGGCGCTGTCCGTCTCCATGACAGCGGTGTCGAACGTGATCTACATCTTCGTGCTGCCGCTCAACGTCGCCATCTGGGGCAACCTGCATCCGACCGCGCGCGGGATCCTCGAGCAGGTGAACGTCAACGTCGTGCAGATGGTGCTCGAGATCCTGCTCGTGATCGGCGTGCCGTTCGTACTCGGGCTGTTCATCAGGAACAGATGGCCGAGGTTCGCGGGCAAGGTGCACCCGTATGCGCGGTGGATCAGCCTCCTCGGACTCGTCGGCTTCATCGTCGCAGCGCTCGCCGGCAACTGGGCGGTCTTCGTCGAGGTGATCGGCGTCGTGCTCATCGTCGTGTTCCTGCACGACGCCGTTGCTCTCGCGCTCGGCTACGCCAGCGCGCGCATCGGCGGGCTCGGCGTTCGGGAGCGCAAGGCCATCACGTTCGAGGTGGGCATCCGCAATTCGGCCCTGGGACTCGGCCTCATCTTCACGTTCTTCGGCGGGCTCGGCGGCATGGCCGTCGTTGCCGGCTGGTGGGGCATCTGGGACATCATCGCCGGCCTCGTGGTCGCCACCGCCTGGGGATGGCACACCAGGCGTAAGGATGCGCGCGGCGCGGGTGGCCGACAGCTTTCGGCGGCCCCGGCCGGCGGACCCGATGGCGTGGTTTCGCTCCCCAACGACATGAGGGTGCCGCGGAGGCGGCGCGCCGGCGCAGCCTCTGGGAGCCAAGGCGCAACCAGCGGCGTCGGGAGGGCTGCATCGGCGGAGGCTTCTCACAACCGACCAGCCGCCGACGGCGGAGAGGGGGATCCGGCATGAGGCGCGTGCTGGTCACGGGTGGCAGCGGTTTCCTCGGATCCAGCGCGGTGCGCGCGCTTGCCGGGCATCCCGCCGTCGCCGTGGTGGTCGCGGGCGACATCAGGAGCCCCGAGCACCCGATCGACGGCGCGGTCTACGAGACGTGCGACGTGACGAATGCGGCGAGTGTGGCATCCGTCATCGCTCACCACGACATCGACACGATCGTGCATCTCGCCGCGATCGTGAACCCCGGAACGCTCAGCGAAGAGGTCGAGTACCGGGTCGACGTGGGTGGTACCCGCAATGTGCTCGAGGCTGCTGTCGCCGGCGGCGTGACGCGCATCGTCGTGTCGTCCTCCGGCGCAGCGTACGGATACCACGCGGACAACGCGGAGTGGCTCACCGAGGACGACCCCGTACGCGGCAACGACGAGTTCAGCTACTCGCGGCACAAGCGACTCGTCGAGGAGCTGCTCGCGCACTACCGGTCGCAGCATCCCGAGCTCGGACAGGTCGTGCTGCGGATCGGTACGATCCTCGGGCCGACGGTGAAGAACCAGATCACGGCGCTGTGGGACGCCCCGCGTCTCCTGGTCGTTCGCGGCTCGGACAGCCCGTTCGTGTTCGTGTGGGTGGACGACGTCGTGGGAGCGATCGTCGCCGGAGCCACCGGAGATGTCACGGGGACGTTCAACGTCGCCGGCGACGGATGCCTGACCGTGCCCGAGATCGCCGCTCGCCTCGGCAAGAGGACGATCGCTGTGCCTGCGGGCCTGCTCGCCGGGGTGCTGCGGGTGGGGCACGCACTGCACCTGACGGTGCACGGACCGGAGCGCGTCGGATTCCTCCGCTACCGGCCGGTGCTCGACAACGCCCGGCTCAAGACCGTGCTGGGCTACACGCCGCAGAAGACGAGCCCTGAGGCGTTCGACGCGTACCTGGAGCAGCGGGCGCGCTGACAGCACGCGTTCGCGCCATCCGAATCAGCGGGTGGCCGACGGCGCGCGCCTCGCTGGCTGCGCCACGACTGAGAAGCCCGCGCCCCGCCGATGCGACGGCGGGATCGACCCTGGAACACTCATCTCAGGTGTCCTCACCGGGTCTGCGGACGGCAGTGGCGCTCGCGGTGTCCCCTACCCCACCACCTGGAGCGTCTGCCGCGCGATCTCGAGCTCCTCATTGGTCGGCACCACGAGGACAGTCACGGGCGAGGCATCCGTCGAGATCACACGGGGACCGTGGTTCGGCGCGGCGTTGCGATCCGGGTCGACCTCGATCCCGAGCCGCTCGAGGCCCGCGAGCGCCCCCGCGCGAACCGGCACCGAATTCTCCCCCACGCCCGCCGTGAACGTGATGACGTCGACGCCGCCGAGCTCCGCCAGATAGGCGCCGAGATAGCGCTTGATGCGGCGCAGGTAGACGCCCAGAGCGAGCCGCGCAGCGGGTTCCCCCGCCTCGGCCGCACGCGAGAGGTCTCGCATGTCTTTGTGCCCGGACAGTCCGAGAACCCCGGATTGCTTGTTCACCAGGTCGTCGAGATCGTCGACGCCGATCCGGGTCTTGCGTTGCAGGTACAGCAGCACAGCAGGGTCGATGTCGCCGGTTCTGGTCCCCATCACGAGACCCTCGAGCGGAGTGAATCCCATGCTCGTGTCTACCGACAGGCCTCCGTCGATGGCACAGACGGATGCCCCATTACCGAGATGCAGCACGATCTGCTTGAGGTCCGCGAGAGGGCGCTGAAGGAACTGCGCAGCCGCCTCCGAGACGAACTTGTGGCTGGTGCCGTGGAATCCGTAGCGGCGGATGCGGTACCGCTCGGCGAGGGACGCATCGAGTGCGTACGTATAGGCATCCGGCGGCATGGTCTGGTGGAAGGCCGTGTCGAACACGGCCACGTCGGGTAGATCGGGGAAGGTCTTCTGGGCCGCCTTGATGCCCTGCGCGTTGGCCGGATTGTGCAGGGGTGCGAGGTCGGAGAGGTCCTCGATGTTGATCAACACGAGCGGGGTGACGAGCGTCGGCTCGAAGAATCGCGCGCCACCGTGCACGACGCGATGTCCAACGGCCACGGGCGGATGCTCGTCCAGGCTCGGTCCGTGCTCCCGGAAAGCGTCGAGCATGACGGCGAATCCCGCCGTGTGGTCCGGAATCTCCAGTGAGCGCTCCCAGTGCCCGGCATCCGTGTCGTGCGTGGCGTGCCCTGTCGCCTCGCCGATGCGCTCGACGAGTCCGGATGCGAGCCGCTGCTCGCTGTCGGCGTCGATCAGTTGGTACTTGAACGACGACGATCCGCTGTTGATCACCAGTACCGATGACATGATTCCCTCTTCTCAGTCCGCCTCCGCACCTCGAGCTGTCTCGCCATGCGCCATGTTCGGGCGACCGGCCGGGACGGACGGTCGGACGCGGGGCCGTCCCAGGAAAGTGCCCTCGGAACGCACGCACCCGCGGGAACGACCCGCGCGACACCCGCCGCACGAGCACCCGCGTGCGAGTGCCAGCACCGGTGCGCAGGCGGCGCGTCGAGCATGCTCATGCCTGCGCCTGAATCGCGGTGATCGCGATCGTGTTCACGATGTCGTCGACGAGCGCTCCGCGCGACAGGTCGTTGATCGGCTTGCGGAGGCCCTGCAGCACAGGGCCGATCGCGACCGCACCCGCCGAGCGCTGCACCGCTTTGTACGTGTTGTTGCCCGTGTTGAGGTCGGGGAAGATGAACACGGTCGCGCGGCCGGCCACCTGACTCCCGGGCATCTTCGCAGCGGCGACCGCGGCATCCGCTGCGGCGTCGTACTGGATCGGTCCCTCGACGAGGAGCTCTGGCGCGCGAGTGCGCACCAGGGATGTCGCCTCCCGCACCTTCTCCACGTCAGCGCCGCTCCCCGACTCCCCCGTCGAGTACGACAGCATCGCCACGCGAGGATCGATGCCGAACTGCCGGGCCGTCGCCGACGAGGAGATCGCGATGTCGGCGAGCTGATCCGCTGTCGGATCCGGGATCACCGCGCAGTCCCCGTAGACGAGCACCCGGTCGGCGAGCGCCATGAGGAACACGCTGGAGACCACGGACACGCCCTGCTGCGTCTTGATGATCTCGAACGCCGGCCTGATCGTGTGCGCGGTCGTGTGAACCGCACCGGAGACCATGCCGTCGGCCAGGCCGAGCTGCACCATCAGGGTGCCGAAGTACGAGACGTCGGTGACGACATCCGCCGCCTGAACGCGGGTGATCCCCTTGTGCGCGCGAAGCTGGGCGTATTCGTCCGTGAAGCGTTCGTGCAGTTCCGGGTCGAAGGGCGACAGAATGTCCGCCCCCGCGAGCTCGAGACCGAGCTCGGCCGCGCGTGACCGCACCGCAACATCCTCGCCGAGGATCGTGAGGTCGGCGATGCCTCTGGAGAGCACGATGTGGGCGGCACGCAGGATGCGGTCGTCGCCGCCCTCGGGCAGCACGATGCGCTTGCGGTCGCCCCGCGCCCGTTCCACGAGTTCGTACGCGAACATGAGCGGCGTCACGATGGGCGACCGCGTCACGTCGAGGGCCTGCAAGAGCCGCCCGGTGTCGACATGGTCCGCGAAGAGCTGCAGCGCTGTCTGCCGCTTGCGCTCGGAATCGGCGGCCAGGCGTCCCCGCGTGTGAGTGATCCGCACCGTGGTCTCGTAGCTGCCGTACGGCGAGCTGATGATCGGCAGCGGGGAGCGCAGGCCGTTCAGCAGACGAGTGATCGGTTCGCTGAGGTCGAATCCGCCGTTGAGCACGACGGCCGAGAGGGACGGGAAGGTGCCCGCCGCGTTCGCCATCAACACCGACAGCAGCACCTCCGTGCGGTCGCCCGGGACGACGACGACCGACCCTTCGATGAGCCTCGACAGCACGTTCTCCATGGACATCGCCGCGACGACCACACCGAGCGCCTCCCTGTCGAGAAGCTCCGGATCGCCGGAGAGCAGTTCGCCGTCGACGGATGCCATGATCGCGCGCACGGCCGGCGCGACGAGCACGGGATCCTCGGGGATCGTCCATACGGGCTCCACGGCTGCGCTCACGCCCGCGACCGGAACCGGATGCTGCGCGACGCCGGATGCGACGGCATCCGCGATCGAGGAGAGGGCGTCCGGATCAGCGCGGTTGACGACCACTCCGAGCAGGTCGGCGTGCTCGGCTCGCAACGAGGCAACCGTGACTTCCGCCAGCTGGTGCAGGTCCGCCGGGGTGCGGGCATCCGCACGTCCGAGCCGCTCGTCGGCGCCCTGCGCCGCCCGGCCGCCGAGCACGAGGAGCACCGGAGCACCGAGGTTGGCCGCGATGCGGGCGTTGTAGCCCAGCTCGGTGGGCGTTCCGATGTCGGTGTAGTCGCTGCCGACGATCACGACCACCTCGCTGGACGCCTCGACCGCCTTGTATCTGTCGATGATGCGCGCCAGAGCTCCGTCGGGGTCGGCGTGCACGTCTTCGTATGTCACGCCGGTTGAGCGTTCGTAATCGCCGAGCACGCCGTCGATGCCGAGCAGAAGGTCGAGGACGTAGTCCCGCTCCGTCGCCGAGCGCGCGATGGGGCGGAAGACGCCTACCTTTCGTCCTTGTCGCAGCAGCAGATCCACCACGCCGAGAGCGATGGTCGATTTCCCGCTACGCCCTTCCGCCGACGTGAGGTAAACGGACTTCACGCGTTGTCCCCTCCTGTGTCCGTCGAGTTGTCCGATTCGCCTGCCGTGTTCTGATGGCCCCACGCCCAGTTGGCGACTTCCGGAAGGTCTTCGCCGTGGTCGCGCGTGTATTGACGTGCTGCGAGGCGCGCGTCCTGCATGCGTTGACGCAACTCGGCGTACCGCTCGGACAGTCCCGGAACCCGATCGATCACATCGATCACGAGGTGGAAACGGTCGAGGTCGTTGAGCATCACCATGTCGAACGGCGTGGTCGTGGTGCCGTTCTCCTTGTAGCCGCGCACGTGCAGGTTCTCGTGTCCGTGCCGGCGGTACGAGAGGCGATGGATGAGCCACGGATAGCCGTGGTACGCGAAGATCACCGGTCGATCGGCCGTGAAGATGGCGTCGAACTCACGGTCGGAGAGTCCGTGCGGATGCTCCGTCTCCGACTGCAGGCGCATCAGGTCCACGACGTTGACGACGCGCACCCGCAGGTTGGGGATCTCGTCCCGCAGGAGTTGGGCAGCAGCGAGCACCTCGAGCGTGGGGATGTCTCCTGCCGCGGCGAGCACGACATCCGGCGCCTGGCCCTCCACCTCGGTGCCGGCCCAGTCGAAGATGCCGATGCCGCGAGTGCAGTGCGCGATGGCCTGTTCCATCGTGAGCCAGTTCGCCGTCGGCTGCTTGCCTGCGACGACGACGTTCACGTAGTCGACGGATCGCAGACAGTGGTCGTATGTGGACAGCAGCGTGTTCGCGTCGAACGGAAGGTAGACGCGAACGACGTCGGCACTCTTGTTCACGACGTGGTCGATGAAGCCAGGATCCTGGTGGCTGAACCCGTTGTGGTCCTGTCGCCAGACATGGCTGGACAGCAGGTAGTTCAGGCTCGAGACGGGCCTGCGCCACGGGATCTCCCGCGTGACCTTCAGCCACTTGGCGTGCTGGTTGAACATCGAGTCGATGATGTGGATGAACGCCTCGTAGCAGTTGAAGAGACCGTGGCGCCCGGTGAGCAGATACCCCTCCAGCCATCCCTCGCACTGATGTTCACTCAGCATCTCCATGACGCGACCGGCGCGAGCGAGGTGGTCGTCAGTCTCCCAGATCTCCGCGTTCCACTGCTTGGCCGTCGTCTCGTAGACGGCGGGCGCCAGCCGGTTCGAAGCAGTCTCATCCGGCCCGAAGATGCGGAACGAGTTCGGGTTGTCGGCGATCACCGTCGCGAGCCAGTGACCGAGGACCTTCGTGGCCTCGGCGGTGGTCGCGCCCGGCGACGGCACGTCGACAGCGAAGTCGCGGAAGTCGCGCAGCGACAGCTCCTTGCGGAGGAGACCGCCGTTGGCGACAGGGTTGGCGCTCATCCGCCTGTCTCCGTCCGGCGCCAGCTCGGTGGCGAGCGCCACAGGAGCGCCGGCCTCGTCGAACAGCTCATCCGGGCGGTACTTCCTCAGCCAGTCCTCGAGGATGCGCGTGTGCTCCTCGGTGTCGCGCGCGTTCGCGAGCGGCACCTGATGGGCGCGATACGTACCCTCGACCTGAACGCCGTCGATCTCGTGCGGACAGGTCCATCCCTTAGGCGTGCGCAGGATGATCATCGGCCAGGGCGGCGTTGAGCCGTGCTGCTCATCACCGGGGGCGGCGTCGTAGCGGCCGGCACGGGCATCCGCCTTGATCGTCGCGATGTCGTCGAGCACCTGATCGAGCACGTCGGCGAAACGCTTGTGCACCGCGATCGGATCCTCGCCGTCGAACCCACCGGTCACGAGGTACGGCACGTGACCGTATCCACGGAAGAGGTCGAGCAGTTCGTCCTCCGGGATACGCGCGAGCACCGTTGGGTTGGCGATCTTGTAGCCGTTGAGGTGCAGGATCGGCAGCACGACGCCGTCGTTCCGTGGATCGACGAACTTGTTGGAGTGCCAGCTCGTCGCCAGCGGTCCGGTCTCGGCCTCGCCGTCGCCGACGACGCACGCCACGAGCAGATCCGGATTGTCGAAGGCTGCGCCGTAGGCATGGCTCAACGAATAGCCGAGCTCGCCGCCCTCGTGGATGGATCCGGGCGTCTCCGGTGCGACGTGACTCGGGATGCCGCCCGGGAACGAGAACTGCCGGAACAACTTGCGCATCCCCTCGTCGTCCTGGGTGATGTGCGCATACACCTCCGAATACGTGCCGTCGAGGTACGCGTTCGCCACCATGCCCGGACCCCCGTGGCCCGGCCCGGTGATGTAGATGGAGTTGAGATCGCGCTCCTGGATGACGCGGTTCAGGTGCGCGTAGACGAAATTGAGTCCCGGCGTTGTGCCCCAGTGTCCGAGGAGACGCGGCTTGATGTCATCCCGCGTGAGTGGTCGCCTCAACAAGGGATTGTCGAGCAGGTAGATCTGTCCGACGCTGAGGTAGTTCGCCGCACGCCACCAGGCGTCCAGCGCTTCGATCGTCTCCGGACGGAGACCGTGCTCGGCCCGGTGAGGAAAGGCCGGGTCGTCGCCGGACGCTCGACCGTTATGGGTCGGCTCGACAGCGGTAGCGGATGCCACGACCTGCGTCGACGCACCTTCCCGGTCTCCAGTCCCTTTCCGCTTCCCGTTGTCGTCCTTCTTGGCGCGAGATTTCGTCGACGTCGACCCGAATGGCACGGACATCCCTCCAACCTGGTCGCGGTTGCGGCCGCATCTCCATCCTTGCCGGGCGGACGCATGACGCGCCAGGCATGTGGAGAGATCGGTGGAGCGTGCACCCCTGTGGTCGGAGAGTCGAACCTGACACGATCGAATTCGCGAACGCTCAGGACCAGGCGCCATCCCGACAACGCAACACGCTCCGCGACGCGGCGGCGTGCACGCCTCGACGACCGCAACCATGCGTGAAGTCGACAGCGGTGCGCCGGGCGGGGATCGGCGCAGAGAACAAAAGGACCCCTCGCGCACCCGCCAGAGCCCGGTTACCCTTGCTACGTTTCCGTCCTGGGGGAGTTGGCCTGGATGGCGCCACGCGAGGAGCCGTCCTCAAGTGTAACGGCATCCGGATGCCCATTCCTCCGCGATGCCTGACCGCCGCGTTCGCGGCTGCTTTGCGCCGCACCCAAGCGAAGTGGCGGGCTCTGTCATGCCGGCTGTCGACGCCGAGGCGCAAGGCCACGCGTTCGGAAGCGGCCCTGACGTCGGGTAAGATTCTCTGAGGTCGTTTGCGCGGCCGCCCGGAGGATTCGCCTAGTGGCCTATGGCGCACGCTTGGAAAGCGTGTTGGGTGAAAGCCCTCGGGGGTTCGAATCCCCCATCCTCCGCTCCCGATGGCCCAGGTTTTACAAGGGCCCCACCGTCATCAATGGTTGGGTGGCACAGTTGGTGACACAGTTGCGTCGTCACCGAACGAGATTCGCTCTGGAAGCGCGCCTGGCCGAGGGATCGTTCCAGGGGCATCGCCCGACTGTTCAATTCCTGACGGCGTGAGCAGTTGGCCAACCAAATCGGCCGCTCCACGCTGAAGCGTTCGCACCGAGTGCGAGTAGATATTGAGTGTGGTTTGGACGTCCGCATGTCCGAGACGCTCGGAGACGATCTTTGGATGGACCCCGGCCCGTAGTAGAAGGGTGGCGTGGGTGTGCTGCAGTTCATGTAGTAACTCGAGTTCGGGGTTCTCCTCCACTGCCCTGCGGACAGGTTCTCTCCATTGTCGAGAGAACTGAACCGGATTGTGGGCAGAGCCGTTCCGGTTCATAAACACCAGCTGGTCTTGACGAGCAAACTCGGGCATTGCCCCCCCAAATCGCTTCCGCTTCGCCTCGAGCGCGGCGCGGAGATGATCGTAGAGATCATCGATCAGAAGGAGCTCGCCGAGCGGTTGCTCGCGCGGGCCAAGGAACGAGGCGTGAGCTTGGTCGGCCCGGGCGGGCTGTTGAGCCAGCTCACTAAGAGCGTGCTCGAGACGGCGCTGAACGCGGAGCTGCCCGAGCACCTTGGTCATGAGCATGGCGGGACTCCGGCCGCCGCGAACATGCGCAACGGGACCCGGACGAAGACCGTGCTGACCGAGATCGGTCCGGTGCAGATCGAGGTGCCCCGGGATCGTGATGGCTCGTTTGAGCCGGTGATCGTGCCTAAGCGCACGCGCCGCCCGGAGGGGATCGATCAGATCGTGCTCTCCCTATCGGCGCGGGGACTGACGACGGGTGAGGTCGTCGCGCACTTCGACGAGGTTTATGGGGCGAAGGTCTCCAAAGACACGATCAGTCGGATCACGGAGAAAGTCGCCGCGGAACTGGCCGAGTGGGCCTCCCGCCCGTTGGACCCGCTTTACCCGGTGATCTTCGTCGACGCGATCGTGGTCAAGGTCCGGAACGGGCAGGTGCGCAACACCCCGTTCTATGTCGTGATGGGTGTCACCACAGGCGGGGAGCGGGAGATCCTGGGCATCTGGGCCGGAGATGGCGGCGAAGGGGCCAGGTTCTGGCTGCAGGTGTTCACCGAGCTGAAGAACCGCGGCGTCGAGGATGTCCTGATCGCCGTCTGCGACGGGTTGAAAGGACTCCCGGAGGCGATCAACACCACCTGGGAGCAGACCGTCGTGCAGCAGTGCATCGTGCACCTGATCCGTGGGCAGCTTCCGGTATGCCGGCCGGCAGCACCGGGATGCGATCGTGAAGTCCCTCAAACCCGTCTACACGGCCCCGTCCGAGGCTGCAGCGAAGGACCGGTTCGAGGAATTCACCCAGGCATGGGGCGAACGCTATCCCGCGATCATCCAGCTCTGGCGCAACAGTTGGGCAGAGTTCGTGCCCACCCCACGCACCGATAATCAGACAGTCCCCACTGCGTCGCTCAGGTGAGCCAATCCCGGCACGGTGGTGGATCCCCTTGGGTTCGCTCGTGGTGGAGTGTCGGGTTAGTAGTGGTCGCGTGCTTGCAATATGACGATGTGGTCGTCGGTCACGTAGTACACAAGACGATTGGCGTCGTCGATGCGGCGTGACCATGCGCCGCCCAGAATGTGCTTGAGGGGCTCGGGCTTACCAATGCCCGCGAACGGGTCGCGCAGTACGTCGGCGATGAGTTGGTTGATCCGCTTCAACGTCTTGCGATCTTGGGTTAGCCAATAGAGGTAGTCCTCCCACCCGTTACGGTCGAAGGCCAGGCTGCGGCTCACGCGTCGTGCAGGTCGTGCTGCTCGAACTCGCCCCGACGAGCCCGCTCGATCGCCTCCACCAGGCGCAGGGCGCCGACGGAGTTGCGCAGCAGATAAGCCGTCTCAGTCATCGCGTCGTAGTCGTCCTTCGACAGGATGACGGCGTTGCCGTGTCGTGAGACGACCTCGACGGCGGTGTGATCGTCATTGACCTGCTGAATGAGACCGAACAGGCTCTTGCGTGCGTCCGACGCCGTGATCGCTGACATGACTACCTCCAGAATGGTACGGGATATTGTACCACTCCGCACACGCGACCCACCCAAGATCATCGGGTGCGAAGGAGGAAACCTGCGCGTAGGTGGATCCGCCAGCGCGCAGATGCATCAGTGACCGTCAGATCTCTGCCGATACTGCCGAACGAGGATGATGATCCCGCGAGTGGCGAATCCGGCACCGGCAGCGTAGAGACCGAGGGTGGCGACCGTCGGGAATACGATCTGCAGCACGACCCCGGCTACGACAGCACACAGGGCACCGACAAACCATCCGATCGGATTGCCCAGTTCCTCGTCGGAATCAGGCTTGTCTGCGGCGGGGCCCACGCCACCATTGGTCAGGGTCAGATCATGCCGCAGAGTAGGTGCGCCCCGCGATCACTATGTGTGCGACGATCCCCGTGTGCGGCATAGCCTGTGGCGGTGCGCTAAAACTGCCTCATGGACTCGTTGCCGACCGTCAAGGATTCGGCGGATAAGCATGCCGGCGGCCGTTTCCGAGTACGCGCTGCTGACATCGTGGACCTCTTCGCGTACACGATGGTTCTGGGATTGTTCGTTGAGTTCTTTCCCGCAGTCATCTCGGAGACGTTTCTCCTCATCCTGCTCACCGCGATTCTCCTGAAGCTCGTCCTCGAGCTGGTGGTGTGGATCAAAGGGAGACTGCTGCACCGGATTAGGATCGCCACCGGCACCTGGCGGCGTGTTGTCAACATAGTCACATTGCTTCTCGTTCTCCCCGGCAGCAAGTTCCTCGTGATCGAACTCACCGCCCTGGTCTTCCGAGGCCAAGTACACCTGGGCGGCTTCTTCCAAGTCACCATATTGATTGTCATCCTCATGCTCACCCGCGGCCTCATCCGCCGCCTCATCAATGAACAATGACCGATCCGCTTGCGTACACGTTCGAGGCCGCTGCGCCCATGGTTCGAGGACCTATCTCAACCTTTATCCCTCGAATCGCGCCAATCCGTGCGATCGCGAATGCTGGCTGCCCTCTGGGTCAAGAAGGATCCAACCATGGCGACCGGAACTGAGATCGCTGCGAGCAGGAACGAGTTGGCACGCGAACCTTCGATCGCGTAGATCACCGATCCGCAGATGAAGATCATTGGTCCCGCGACGAAGCAAGCAACTCCCGCAGCACGCACTGAGGCTCCATCCTCTCGAGGCGGCCCGGCAAGTATTTGGTGCGCACGGCCACTGCAATTCGGAAGAGCCGACAGGAGCGCCGTGCACAACAGGATCCGCTGCGTGCCGAGTACGTCGAGCTCCGGGTCGGCTGCGCAGCGGGATCCGTCAGCGGGCGCCATGAAAGCGCAACGCGGCTGGCCGGGCAATCGAGCCGCTTCAGCGGCCGGCATCCTCGGTTCCTAGTTCTTACAGACGCGTACTCGGCCGAATCGCGGGAACTCCTGATCGCGGGGCTCACCATCATCGACCCGCTCGTGGGCGTGAGCACCGGATCATCGTGCTCGTCGAAGCCGCCACCGCACCGTTCTGGGCCGACGCCGTGCTCGTCGTCGCTGGCGCGAGCGCCGTTTACGGCGTCATCCGACTCGCCCGACACCAACCGCACGCTGCGCAGCCACGATTAGGCAATCGGCAGGAAAAGCGACGTGAGAGCGCTCAGGGCTGCACGCCTGCGTCCGATGACAGCGTGTCGGCGGTAGCCTCTTCGATCTCCCAGAACAACGGCCCCGGTGCGTCCTTCTGCAACTGTGCACGGATGGCCGACTCGGCCACCTGGGATGCGTATGCGATCACGGCCCACTTTCCCGGCACCAGGATCTTTCCGGCCTGCTTGCGAAGGCCCTTCGCGGAGACACGCTCGCTCTCGGTGACCCGGTCGGCCACTGCGCCCAGCGTGCCGTCGACGGACTCCCCGAGAAGTGGAGCCGCCAGGAGGGAGCCGAGGATCTGCGCAAACGATGCGGCATCCCGATCACTTTCCGAAGCGATCGAGTCATGCGGCGCGGTCGACACATCGAGGTGCCCGTCCTTCGCGACGAAGATCCAGATCAGGCCGGTGAGGTTGAGCAGGGCTACTGCGTGCATTCTCCGAAAGTCGGCGAAGACGCGGTGAGATGTGTCTTCGTCGTCAAACGTGCAACTGATCAGAACCGAGGTCGCCATGAGCCGTCACCTTTACGAGCATGAGTACCGGCGCGCCCGCGCCCGGACCTTTCGACTCTCCCCCCACGCCACCGCCGAATCAAGGGGTTGCCTTTGGGTTGCGCGTGGCGACCGACCAGGTTGCAGCACGACGTGCGCACACGCAACTCACCAGGAATCGTGTTCGGGGCTCAATCTTCCTGGATATATACGAGACCGTTGCCGAAGGGATCGTCGAAGAAGAACATCGGGGAGCCGTCGCCGATGGAGATCGGTGCATCGTTGTGTAGCGCGCTGCCAGCGTCTCTGACGCGGCCGAATGCCTCGGCCGCGTCATGCGTGCCAAGGCGCAGGGCTACCGGTATCTCGCTGTCGGGCGGGAGCAGCACGATCCCGACGGACGACCCCGGCGGAACCACTTCGATCATCCGCGCACCGGGCCAGGGCTCACCGTCATACCTGACCTCGCAACCGAGCACGTCTCGGTAATACTCCAGGGCCCGGTTCTGGTCAGGAACCGGCACCGTCACGCTCAACACCCGCGTCGTCGTCGCCATCCCCTCAGGGTCCCATGCGCCCCCGACATCGAACCAGGCGGCACAACCTCATGCCACGCGCAAGGATCGACTCTCGCGCGCTAGGGGATGGCGCTCCTGAAGTTCGCGCCGCGGGAGCGTCCGCCGGTGAAGCAGAGGATGGTGGTTCCCGCGATCGCCGGAGTGATCGGAATCCAGGCCATTACGAAGATGTCGATGGTCGAGGACCCTTCGAGTAGGAAAGTGCCGATCGTCCCTGTGACTGCGCCGAGAAGCATTCCGATGCCAGCGATGACAACGGCTTGCCGGGTTGCCTAGCGGCAGCGGATGCCGGGATGCACGCCGACGGCGGTGAGTACTTCGATGTCGGATGCACCATCTCTTCGTGCCAGGGCGAGGCTATTCGTCGCCCTCGCCGGTGTCATCCTCGTCCGCCAGGGCTGCCAGGAGAGCCTGGCTCGGGATGTGGCCGGATGCGATGAGTCGTCCGCCGTTGCTGCTGACCGCTGCGGCGAACGGAGCGGCCCAGGTGTTCTCCCAGACCAGAACTCCAGCAACGCTTCCAGGCTCCATCACGGCTGCCACATCGACCAGGTCCTGTTCGGCGACCGCCTCCGCGAGGCTCGCTTCGACGGTGCCCAGAATGCCGAGCCCATCCAGGCCTTCGGCCTTGATGACGTCGATCGACTCGTCGTCGCCCTTGTGCACGACAACGAAGTCGAGAATGCGAATGGTCCCGGACTCGGCCAACTCAGCTAAGGTCGCGACAGCCTCGCCGGTCAGGGTGCTCTGGCCCGCAGGGAACTCGATCACGAGATAGTCGATCGGCCCGAGTTCGGCATCCGCCTCCGCCAATTCGAGTGCGATCTCCTCCGCCACGAGTTCAGCGTCCTCCTGACTCAGACCTTCGTTGCTGGTGCCGTTGCCGCTTGTGTCCGTCATGGCCGTTTTCCTCCCTCTGACAGTCGGACTGCTCGGTGGTTCATGCCCACGGAGGCGAATGCGCGTAACCACCTCTGCGGCACCGTTACGGGGTGGTGCCAACATCACGTTACGCAGGAAGGGGCACGCGAATCGGACAGCCGTCGCGGATCACCCGTTGCAGGCGATCGATCGAATCGCAACTGTGCAGACCACGATGACCAACACGTCGATTGCGAATCCCGCTTCGCGCGGACCCCGTGCCGTGTCGTCCGCTTACGTGCTTCGTCTGTTGGTGAGGTCGACCGTGGCGATGATGGTGGCGATTGTTCCTTTCATCTCTGCGATTGCCACGACCGGCAACTGTCTACGGTCGCCTTCACGGACCGTGGTGGCCCGCGCGTGCGTCATGTGCGGGCGGTAACCCGCGCTGCTGCCATCCACTCGCCAAGTCTTCCCGATACTCGACGCAGAACGCCCGCAATGGATCGGCCGACGGAGGCTCACCTGTGGAGTGACCCACGGAAGCAGCGTTCATCCATCACCGCGCCCTCATGCGGTTGTTGCGCGGCCCATGTTCGACTTCCGCAAGACCGAGGTGCTCGAGCACTGGTGGCACATAGTTGCCGAACCGACCGCGGTAGCCCTTGCGCAGCCCGTACCAGCCACCGACAGGGTTCTCCGCCGAGCGAGCCCACGCCTCCACTGTGCCCGGTTTGGCATCCTTCTGCTCGTCTGCGTTGCCGAGCGGAATCCAATCGCCGTGCTCGACGAGCATCGCGTGGAGGTCTTCGATGCACCGCAGCCGGTAGGCGAGCGTCGTCGCCCCGACTCGGATCCGCAGCGCCGGCGGGTCTGCCGTCTCGTCCCTCCACGCATCGAACTCCGACGATCCCGGCGGCGTCACCAGGATCCACGGATCCTCAGCCGTACCCATCCCCTCGACATGATCAGGCATCACCGAACTCCCTTCGCATCTGCCGCCGAGAATCTTTCGGCGTTGTCGCGACCAGTCTGGCAACCTATTCATGACACCACTTGTCATGAATAGGAAAACATTCGGATCCGATGGGGTGATCTGATGCGAGCCGGACGGCTGCTGCGCCTCGTACTACTCCTCCAAGATGGCCGCCGCCACACCACGGCCACGCTGGCGGACCAACTCGAGGTCTCGACGCGGACCGTGCTCCGCGACCTGGACACGCTGTCCACTGCGGGAGTACCGCTGTACGCGACCCGCGGCCCGAACGGCGGCTTCCAGATCCTCGACACCTTCCACGAGCCAGACCTCGCTGTCCCACCCGGACTCGACAGCACGCGCGGGCAACTGCGCAGAGTCCGAGTCCGCCTCAGCCCGGCAGCACTGCAACACGCGATGATCAGCGGTCGACCGGAAGGATGGCGGCCACGGCCCCACGGGACCCCGGCACCCGACCGACCCGACTGGGTCGAAGGATCGTTCCGCTTCGACTCCTACGACACCGCGCTACGCGAGCTCGTGGCCCTCGGACCCGACATCGAGATCTTGCTCCCCACCCAGCTGCGCGCCGCCATGGCCGCCCTCGCCCACCGTCTCGCCGCGCTCCACGAACAAGCCCCGCAATGATCGCGCCGACCGAAACGTCCCGGGCCAAGTGCTGAGCGAGCCGCTGGGTTGCGTCCTCCAGGGCCGGTGGACCTGGAACGCGAATACGGGGCCGCATGGCGCGCACCGGGATCGGCTGCGGTACCTCTCGATGGTTCCTTGATGGGCTCTCGGTGAGGTTGCCGTTGCAGTCCAGGACGACGTCCCTGCATCGACGACGACGTTCCCTTACGACGCACACAAGGATCGACCGGGCGGTCAATCAAGGTCTAGCGTTGTGGTATCCCCTTGGGGAACATCGAGGAGGTGTATCCATGAAGAAGTGGATGAGATGGCAGGACTGGGTGACTGTCGCGGCGGGTGTCGTCGTGGCACTCTCGACGATCTGGGTAACGCCTGGCGGACTTTCGATGCTGCTCATGATCGGACTCGGCGCGTTGCTGGTCATCGCGGGTCTCATCAACCTGGCGATGCCGGGCCTCGACTGGATGGAATGGGTGCACGGCGCCATCGGAGTGCTGCTCTTCATCTCGCCGTGGGCTGGCATGTACGCCACGCACATGGGCGCGGCCTGGTTCTCATGGGTGTGCGGTGGAGTGGCTGTCATCGCGGCTGCCTGGGAGTTGCTGCCGGTTCGCGGCGGATCCCACCACGACATGGCGCACTCGCACGGATGAGACCGACACAGAATGGCGGGGTGGCGGCCTGGCTGCCGCCCCGACTTTCGTTGAAGGGGATGCTGTGAATCCGCCTCGCAGAGATTCAGGCCAGACGCGGGCTCGCATCCTGGATGCCGCAGAGCGCCTCTTCGCCGACGGCGGCTTCGACGCCACCCCGACGTCGGCCGTCGCTGCCGCCGCCGACGTGCCCAAGGGGCTGCTCTTCTACTACTTCCCGACGAAGTCCGAACTGCTGCGCGCTCTCGTGGCAGAGCGCATGACGCTGGGTCCGCTCGATGTCGACTCGCTCGCCGAGCCGGGTGATCCGGCGCGCTCGCTGCTCAACCTGACCGCCAAGATCCGGGAGCTCGAGGACTCCTCGCACGTCATCGGGGTCATCATCTCGCGGGAGCAGCACACGCATCCGGAGGTGCTCTCGGCACTGCATGAGCATCGAGACCGGCTGCTGTCGCTGATCGAGCGGGTGCTCACCGCGAGCACGCCGGTGCGCCCTGCGGCGAGCCGACTGCGGAGCGCCGCAAAGGCCTGGCTCGGAATCCTCACACTGGGATCGGATCGCGCGACCGAGGCGGCCCGCTCTGAGCTCGTATCCCTGGCCGAGTTCGTCTGCGACGGGTTGTTCCCCGCGCGCAGGAACGCCGCCCCCGACTGAGCGCACTGACGCTCCTGCATCCTCCTCTCGCCACGTCGGTCCTGAACACGAAGCCCTCGGCCCCGTTCTGCAGCGGAAGCACGTCGCCCCGGGGGCACAGCGCAGAGTCCGTGCTGGATCCCACCGCGACGGCACTCGATGACGAGGTTCAACCGGCATCCGCTGCGCGCGTGTGGAAGACCGGCCAGCCGATCTCGGTGACCCACTCGTTGTCATCCGCTGTCTCGGCCGGCCCTGTGAGATAGGTCTCGTGGATCGGTCCCGGGGTGGAAATCTCATGACGCGCAACGTGGGAGCCGAGTGCGGCGTATGAGCGGTCGATCTCCGAGTGCGAGCCGCGATGGATGACCACCGCCAGCTCTGCTCGGGCGGTGAGGATCGGCTTCACGCGCCCCAGCGGATGAATCGGACCCCTCGTCGGCACGAGGATCGTCGCCTTCCCGGCACCCTCGGTGAAGACCGTCTCTTCGAACAGTCCGGTGACCGGCCCGGCGGCGCTCAGATGCCGCGCGGCCAGCATCGCGGTGAGCTCGGCGGTCGCGCCTCGGAACCATGGGCTGATCGTCGCCGCATCGATGTCGGCCTCGATCGCTGCGGCGTGCGTGGCCGGCGCGACGCGGGACCCGATCGACTCCGACGACACGACGTGATCAAGCAACCCGCTCAGGCTGACGGTCGCGGCCCGCATTCGTTCCAGATCGCCGATGAGGGCGTTCAAGTGCGCTTCAAGCAGCCCGGCGCGCTCCTCCACGTTCTCCGTCCGCAGCAGCACCGCGATGCGATCGAGGGGCAGCCCCAGATCGCGAAAGCGCTTGATCAGCAGCGCATCGGAGATCTGCTCGACGTCGTAACGCCGGTAACCGGTCACGCCGTCCACCTCGGCCGGCCGGAGCAGTCCGACGCGGTCGTAGTTGCGCAGCGCCTTCACGCCCAGGTGCGTGGCGCGGGCGAAGTCACCGATCCCGATGGTGCTCATGGCTTCCAGTCTCCGCCCTCCCGCACGGGAGAGTTCCGCCCAGCCACGAGGTTGAACCGTGCCCCAGAGCCGACTCGATGATGAAGGAACCGACAGCGAAAGGAATCCGACATCATGTCAACTACCTCCCTCACGGGTGTCCTGGCCGAGAACATCCGCGCGACCAACGCCGGCGATCTCGACGCGATCCTGGCGACCTTCGCCGACGACGCATTTGTGACGGATGCCTCCCGCGAGTTCCGCGGAAAGCAAGCGATCCGCGCGTTCCTGTCGAAGGAGATCGTCGGCGACCGGGTGAGCTATGAAGTGGTCGAGGTCCTCGGCGGCCACGGGCAGACAATCGTTCGAACAATCACCGACGGGCTCTTCGACAAGAGCAGGCTTCCGAGCCCGCTCATCCTCACCCACTACTTCCAGATCACCGAGGGGAAGATCGCCTCGCAGATCACCATCCTTCTGAAGGATCCCGCGCGCTGAGTGGGGCGACCGATACCGCCCGGCTCCAACGGACTCGGCACAGCTCCACTGTGCTCGCCCCGCCGAAAGCACCTGGGGCAGTTTGGATTCGCGTGTTGTCAGAGCTGGCCGGCGGCGAAGAATCCGGTGATGGCCGCGGCGAGGATCAGAGCGTGCAGAATCATGTGCTCGAGGTTGGGGCGAGGCCTGTTCCCGATTCTGGGCAGCACGATCACGGTGTGCGCGTAGGTGCGCGCGTGCAGCTCATCCCAACTGGTTCCGGTTTCTGCCGTGGCCCATGGCACAGTGACCCCGACCAGGTAGGGCAGCCACCACAGCGCGAGGCCGCCGAGGGCGACGAGCAACTCGATCCCGCTTCCCACTCCTGCCAGCCACGGCAGCTGCAGGAGTCCTGCAATCGTCAGGAGAACGGCGGGCAGCAGCAAGATCGGGGCATTGATGAGCACCTCGGTGCGCCGTTCCTTCGGGGTCGCATGCGTGACGTTGTTCAGGGGATGAAGGTCGACGAGGGTCGTGATCACGAAGTACACGTCGGCGAGGATGACGAGGCAGATTGCGGTGATGAGCATGATCAGCTTCCTGAGTTGAGGCGAGCTTCGATGCCGTCGAGGAAGGTCCCGACTGCAAGCTCGAACCAGTGGTCGTAGTACTCCGGTGGCGCGACCGGAGCTTGGGGGGCATCGCCGAACTCGGCCCCGGCGAGACCGATCACGAGCACGCTGAGGGAGGCAACTGCGAGCAGGGCGTCCGGCTCCTCGACTCCGAGCCCGGCGAAGGCCCGCGTGATGATCGGGACGGCAGGGCTGTAGACCTCGACCGACACGTTCGTGACGGCCACGACCTGAACGGCACCAGGATGGGCGCTCAGTCCAGCGCGCAGCCCGGCCGCGAGTTGTTCGAACAAGTGCCGCCAGGGCAGCTCCCGGTCGAGAACGTCGATGACGCCGGCCCACACCCTGTCCGCGATGAGCTGCTGCAGCTCGGGCCTCCCGGAGACATGGTTGTACAGCGATGCCGCCCGCACCCCGAGCCGCGAGCCGAGTGCCCGCATCGAAAGCCCCGCCACGCCCTGTTCATCCAGCAGCTCCAGCGCAGCGCTGACGATCGCCCCGCGATCGATCCGTGCCCTGCGTGCCATCGTCGCCTCCCTGATCTATTAACTAACACTGTTAGTAATGAATTGCAAGACCCGATTCCCGGGCGGAAGCACAGCGAACGACCCGTTCTATGACGTCGACGCCGCAGCAGCGGCGCGGCCAAGTCAGCGACGGGCCAGGGCGCCCGAACCCCTTCAACGGGTTCTTGCGACACGACCGACGCGACTGAGCCATCCCCGCCACCCACCGTGGGCGGGGGCGGCTCTCACGCCGTGACTGTTGGCTCGGAGGCCCTCGGCGGCGCGGACTGCTCGCCTGGTCGGCTCTGGATTCCGTCGATGAACAGGTCGATACCGAACGTGAATTCCTCCGCCGCGTCGCGGTCACTCAACGGGGAGAGGCTCTCGGTGGGCACGACTACGCCGAGACTGTCGTACTGCATGCGCTGCTGCTCGTGCCACACCTGCCCGATGACGAAGTGCAGGAGTGCCGTCGCCGCGCGCTCCGCGAAAGCCGCCTCGTAACCGTCGTCGGTGATCGCGGCGGCGAGTCCGTCTCGCGCAGCAGTGGATCCGAGGCCGAGGGCCAGTGTGCTCGAGACGACTTCCGCACCGTCGCGGTACGCGAGCAGCGCGTCGCGGAGTGCCAACGCCTCGGAACGCGTTCGAGAGGCGTCCGCGCCGTCCTGCTGTCCGCCGTGCTGCTGTCCGCGGGTCTGCGCGACGATCCGGTCTGCGAGGTCTGCGAGGAGGCTCTGCTTGTTGGGGAAGTGCCAGTACAACGCGCTGGGCTGCACGTCGAGGGCTGCCGCGAGCCGTCGCATCGTGAGCTCGGGCAGTCCGTCGTCGTCGAGGATCCGCAGCGCCGCCAGTGCCACGTCTTCCCGAGTGTGACGACGCCCGTTACCCGTTCCAGCCATGTCCCAACTATAGTGAACGCCGTTCAGGTGAACAGCGTTCAGGTGAACGCTGTTCAAGTGTTGTGAGGTGACGCGATGACCGTTCTTCCCCGTGCGCGACGACTCGACGTGACGGACCTTGCAAGAGTGGCCGTGTTCGCCGGGATCCTCGCGGTGCTCGGCCTCCCAGGGAGTTTCACCGTTCTCGGCGCAGTGCCGATCACTGCGCAAACGCTCGGCGTGATGCTCGCCGGTGCCGTGCTGGGGCCCTGGCTGGGCGCCCTGTCGGTGACGGTGTTCCTCGCCCTCGTGACTGCCGGACTACCGCTGTTGGCCGGCGGGCGCGGAGGAATCGGCGTGTTCTTCGGCCCCTCAGCCGGATACCTCCCCGGCTGGATCCTCGGTGCCTTGGTGATAGGGCTCATCGTTCACGCCGGGCACCGTAAACCCGTGACCTGGCGCACCCTGGTGGGTGTGATCGTCGGCGGCATCGTCGTGGTCTATGCGCTGGGCATCCCGATTCAGAGCGTCGTCACGCGACTGCCCCTTGGCGAGACCGCGCTGACGAGCCTCGTGTTCGTCCCCGGCGATCTCGCCAAGGCTGTGATCGCGACGACGGTCGTCATGACACTGCTGCGCGCCAACCCGCGTGCATTCCGCCGGACGTGGCCGACGAAGGCACCCGAAGACGTTCCCGCCGAGCCTGTACGCCAGCGATGATCGTCCCCCTCCGCGGCAACACCACCGGGTTGCTCGAGCAACTGCAGACCTTGCGCCGACAAGGCCAGATCCCGCTCGTCGGTGACGAGCGCTGGCCGCAAGACCAATGGGATGCCGTACGGGCGATCACCGCCAGCGCCGAGCCACCGGCGGGAGCAGCCTGGGCGACCTTGACCTCAGGCAGCAGCGGGTCGCCCCGCATCGTGCTCCGCACCGCCCGATCATGGTCCGCGTCGTTCGCCACGATCGGAGAACTGCTGCGTGCCGGTCCTGACGACGCCGTTCTGCTCCCGGCCCCACCTGCGGCGTCGATGACGCTGTTCTCCCTCGCCCACGCCCTCGACGGCGGACCGCGACCCGTCTTCGGACGGGGCGACTGGTCAACGGCGACCTGCCTGCACGGCACGCCACAGGCACTTCGAGCCGTGCTCGACGCCGGACCTCCGCCCCTGCTGCGAACGGCATTGGTCGGCGGCTCCCACGTCGGCGACGCACTCCGGAAGCGGGCGGAAGCGGCGGGTATCGAACTCGTCGCGTATTACGGCGCCGCCGAACTCTCCTTCGTTGCAACCGACAGCGGAGACGGACTCCGCGCGTTCCCCGGAGTCGAACTCAGCATCCGGAACACTGAACTCTGGGTGCGGTCCCCGTTCACCGCCCTCGGCTATCTCGGCCCAGACGGACCCCTGCGACGGGACGGCGAGTGGGCGACAGTCGGCGACCGGGCAGAACTCGTCGACAACCGAATCCGCCTACTCGGCCGTGCGGACGACGCCATCCTCAGCGCGTCGGCGACGATCGTTCCCGAAGAGGTCGAGGCAGTACTCCGCTCCCTGCCGGGCATCCGCGATGCGATCGTGTTCGGCCTCCCCCAGGGCCGCATCGGCGCCCTGGTCGCCGCCATCCTCGAACTCGACGAATCGCCGAGCCCGACACTCACCACGGCAGAACAGCTCCGCACCGCAACCACCGAACAGCTGGCACCCGCACACCGCCCGCGGAGATGGTTCACCGGCGCAATCCCCCGCACCGACTCCGGGAAACCAGCCCGTGCCGAAGCGATGCGACGCGCGCTCAACGGAGAGGCCGACCGTCTTGTCGTCTAACCCCCACCCCGTCATCATCGCCGCCAGACGCACACCCATCGCCACCCGCGGCCGCGCACTCGGCGAGCTGACCATCACCGACCTCGCCGCACCGGTCATCCGCGCAACCATCGCCGACGCCGAAGCGACCTTGGGAGCACCGGCCGACATCGCCGACGTCATCCTCGGCAACTGCATGGGTCCAGGTGGCAACCCCGGGCGTGCGGCCGCGCTCGCCGCCGGGCTCGGCCAGCTCGTCCCGGGAGGAACGGTCGACCGTCAGTGCGGCAGCGGTCTCGCCGCGATCCTCGACGCAGCTGTCGCCAGTCGCTATGACCGGCGGATGCGTGTCGCCGGCGGCGTTGAGAGCGCCTCGACTGCTCCGGCGCGCTCGATTGACGGCATCCCCTACGCGAAGGCCCCGTTCACTCCGCACGGATTGCCCGACCCCGACATGACACGTGCCGCCGAAGAACTCGCCGCACATGACGGCATCACGCGTGCCCGCCAGGATGCTCATGCCGCTCGCAGTCACGCCCGGGCGCGCGCCGCACAGGCGGAGGGCCGCCTCACGGCCGAACTGGTCCCCCTGGCCGGGCTTCTCCACGACGACGCGATCGGCGGTGCCGAGAAGCTGCTCCCCCGGCTGACGCCGCTCTTCCCTGGCGGAACTCTGACCGCCGGGACCGCGACACGGATCAGTGACGGCGCTGCGAGCGTTGTCGTCGCGCCCCCCGGTACCGCATCCGGGCTCGCCGTCCGTGCCTCGGCCGTGATCGGCTGCGACCCGGCACTGCCCGGGATCGGCGCGGCTGCTGCGATCCGTGCGGCGCTCGCGGCCGCGGACGCGGATCTTGCAGACATCGCCGCATTCGAGATCGTGGAGGCCTTTGCGGCGCAAAGCCTCGCGGTGCTCGGAAGGCTGGGGCTCACGGACAACGATCCGCGCGTCTGCTCCGACGGCGGGGCACTCGCGCTGGGGCATCCCTGGGGTGCAAGCGGAGCAGTCGCCGTCGTGCGTCTGTTCAGCCGTCTGGTCCGCCGCGATGCGCCACCCGGAACCCTCGGGGTGGCCGCGGCATCAGTAGGCGGCGGCCTGGGGATCGCCGCCGTGCTGGAGGTTGTGCGATGAGCATTCACCTCCAGGAGGTCTCCGTCAGGCTCGGGGATGTCGACGCGTTATGTGAACTGTCCATCGCCGTCGACGCGCGGACCGTCGCGGTCATCGGCGAGAACGGGTCCGGCAAATCCACATTCGCCCGACTCGTCGGCGGCCTCGTCCGTCACACCTCCGGCACGCTGCAGATTCTGGGATTCGACCCAGCGGCCCAAGCCGCCCAACTCCAGAGACGCATCGCCATGGTCTTCAGCAACCCCGATGCGCAGATCCTGATGCCGACGGTCGCCGAGGACGTCGCCTTCTCGCTCCGCGCGGAGCGGCTTCCAGCCGCCATGGCGCGCGAGCGAGTTGCAGTCGCCCTCGACCGATTCGGTCTCACCGAATTGGCCGACCGATCAGCGCACGACCTCTCCGGCGGACAAAAACAGCTTCTGGCCCTCTGCGGTGCATTCGTGCGCGAACCCGACCTGATCGTGGCCGATGAGCCCACCGCGTACCTCGACGCCCGCAACGCACGACGCGTTGCCGACCACCTTCTCGCGGATACCGGCCATCGGCTCGTGCTCGTCACGCACGACCTCGAGCTCGCACGCCGGTGCGACACTGCCCTGTTGTTCGGCGGAGGAAGGCTGGTCGCCTCAGGCGACCCGGCCACGGTCACCGCGCAGTACGAAGAGGCTCTACGGTGATCACCTTGTATCGGCCAGGAAACGGGTTCTTGCATCGCATGCCCACCGGACGCAAGACCGTGCTCATCCTCGCCCTGGTGCTGTGCGTCTCTCTGCTCCCATCGGCGTGGTGGGCCGCGACGATCACGGCAGTCATGACCGTCCTCACCTACGTGGTCGCAGGGTTGGGCGACGGGCTGCTCGGAATGCGCAGCCTGGCACGCCAAGTCACCACGCTCCGCTGGATGCTCGCCATCACGCTGGCCAGTCAGCTCCTCTTCCTCGGCCCCGAGCCGGCCGTCTCGAGCACGATCCGCATCTGCGCGGCGGTCAGCCTCAGCGCGCTCCTCCCGCTGACCACCCGGGTGACGGCGATCCTGGACGCAATCGAACACGGATTGCGACCGCTCGCCTACCTCCGTCTCGATCCCAAGCGGGCGGCGATCACACTCACCGTGGCCTTCACGACCATCCCTGCGCTCGCAGGCCTCGCGCGCGAGGTTCGTGATGCACAGCGAGCCCGTGGCGCACGCGGCAGCCTGCGCACCTTCGCCGTGCCCTTCCTCGTACTCGCCTCGCGTCACGCGTTCCAACTCGGTGATGCCCTCACCGCCAGGGGCATGCGATGACCGCGCCGCGTCCGCGTGTACGCGGCCCCGTCGTCGACGACCAGACCCGCTGCATCCACTACTCGACGCCGCTCGACATCATCGCGATCGAATTCGCCTGCTGCCGCGAGTTCTACCCCTGCCATCTCTGCCATGACGAGACCGCGGACCACCCTGCCAAACAGTGGCCCTTCGCAGATCGCGACCGAACCGCGGTGCTCTGCGGCGTCTGCGGACACCTGCTGACGATCTCCGTCTACCTGCTGGCAGACAGCTGCCCGGCCTGCGCGTCGCTGTTCAACCCGGGGTGCAAACTGCACAGCCAGTACTATTTCCGGCCGGAGCCCCGCTGATCCTTCGGCTGTGACGGCGGAGACTGTACTGGTGGCTGAGATGGATTCGCGAGACGCAAGGATCATCGCGGTGCTGACAGTCGAGGATCCGGCCGCGGCGGTCGACTTCTATCGGCGTGCGTTCGGCGCGGTCGAGCTCCACCGGAACTCTTATGCGGATGGTCGTTTCGTCGCGGAGCTGTCCATCGGTGGCGCTCACGTGCGGGTGGCACCGGCGAGCGCCGGGGACCGCTCCCCCGCGGCGCTCGGCGGCACGAGCGTTCGATTGAACCTGCTGGTGGAAGACCCTGACTCGGTGGCGGAACGTGCCGTCGCCGCAGGCGCACGCGAAGTCGCCCCGATCGCCGATCAGGATTACGGCCTTCGGCAGGGCCGTTTCGCCGACCCGTTCGGGCATCACTGGCTGATCGGCCGGCCTCTCGCGGGCGGAGCCGGCGACTGGGCTATCACCTGAGCGTCGGTGTAGCACAAGCGGATACCCGAGTGCCGCGCTCTGCCGATCAGCGCGAAAGTTGCCCTTGAACGGCTGATGTGCGCCACCTGCAGGCACCGGCGTCGGCGACACTCGTACACCGGGAGCACGATCGCTTCCCGACGCGGCTCGTGGAGCCGACGCGTGCCCGGGCGGGCGAATGCCGCCGGAGGCTCGCCTCCTGCTAGTTTCCCTGCATGTCCCTGTCAGATGTCCTTGACGTCGTCAGCTCTGTCGCGCTCGTCGCGGGCGGTCTGTTCGCCGCCTACCAGTTGGTGGAACTTCGCCGACAACGCCGCCGCGAGGCGATCATCGACCTCGTGCGCTCGTTTCAGAGCGGCGAATTCACGGCCGCCCTGGCGGCGGTCAACTCGCTCCCGGACGACGCCGACCTTGCGACCATCCGGCGCACCCTCGGCGACGACGGCCGCGACCGCGTCTTTCTCGTCGGTCTCACGTGGGAGAGCCTCGGAGTGCTCGTGTTCCGCCGCGAGGTCGACATGGCGACAGTCGATGACTTCTTCAGCGGCGCAATCAGCATCTCGTGGGTCAAACTCCGTGCCTTCGTGGAGGAGGACAGGCGCCTTCTCGGGCGCGCCACCGTGTGGGAATGGTTCCAGTGGCTGGCTGAGCGCATGACCGAACGCGAAAGCGGCACAACCCCTGTGCCGGCTCACGTCGCGTATCGCGACTGGAAGCCCTGATCCCAGCTGCGGGGCCCGTCGGCCCGCGAACTACCCGCCGAGGGCGTCGATCCCCCAGGCTCATCACGAACTCGGCGTTCTGCAGCGACAACGCAACCGGTCAGGAATGCACGTTTCACCTTCACGTCGCCGACGTCCCGCTCGTCGTACCTGTGAAGTCTCGACGACGGCGTTAGCAACGCGGTCATCGCCGATTCGTCGCGAATTCACCTCCCGTGTCCACCGTTTGGGGGTGCACGCGCGGTTCGAGGTGTCATCGAAGGACGCCGCCGCTCGGGCTGATGACGGAGGAGTCCGATGACACACAGAACAAGGGCCCGTGCGGCGATCGCCGCGACGAGCCTCGCGGCACTCGCCGCGGCCACCTTCGCCGGGGTCGGCACGGCGGCGAGCGCGTCGGCCGCGGTTCCCTCCGCCAGGGCCGGGCACGCGCAGCACGTCCTGCTCATCTCCGTCGACGGCATGCACCAGAGCGACCTCGACTGGTACATCTCCCAGCACCCGAGTTCGACCCTCGCGAAGCTGACGCATGGCGGCAGCGAATACACCAACGCGGAAACGTCGAATCCGTCGGACTCCGATCCGGGCGGCACCGCGTTGATGACCGGCGGCAACCCCAAGACCACCGGCGTGTACTACGACGTCGAGTACAGCCACACCGTGGATGAAGCGGGCTCCCCGTGCACGCCCGGCAAGGCGGCGACGGGCGGCGACGTCGTCTACGACTCCCCGGATGACGCGCTTGCCGCGGTGCCGGACCTGCTCAACCCGTCGAACGGCACCTTCCCCTCGTTCGACGAGAACGGCTCGATCTATGCGGGCGGCGCTGACAAGAACCCCGCCGCCATCATGAATCTGAAGTTCGACCCGAAGACGTCGCTGAACCCGGCGACGTTCCCGGTCGATCCGACGACCTGCCAGCCGATCACGCCGTGGGACTACCTGGGCGACAACACCATCTTCCAGGTGATCCACAACGCCGGTCTGCGTACCGCGTGGTCGGACAAGCACGAGGTTTACGCATCGTTCAACGGACCGGGATCGAACGGTCAGAGCATCGACGACCTGTTCTCGCCTGAGATCGACTCGCAGGCGGTCATGCCGAACGGCGTTCCGTATCCGCAGGACGACGACTGGGCTCACATCGACGCGGCGACCAAGCAGTACGACGGCTACAAGGTGCAGGGAATCCTGAACGAGATCGACGGATTCGACCACTCCGGCACGTCCAAGGTCGGCACCCCGGCGATCTTCGGCATGAACTTCCAGACCGTCTCGGTCGCGCAGAAGATCAAGTCGACCCCGACCACGCTGATCAAGAACGCCAACGGTTCCTACACCACCAGCGCACCGCAGGCCGGTGGATACCAGTGGGTCAACGGCAAACTCGTTCCCGGTCCAGTGCTCTCCAGCGCCCTCGACTACATCGACGCCCAGCTCGGCCGCATGGTCTCGACGATCCACAAGGAGGGGCTGACCGGCAAGACCACGATCATCCTCACCGCCAAGCACGGCCAGTCGCCGCAGATCCGACGAAGCTGGTCACCGTCAAGGACGGCCCGATCATCGACGCGATCAACGCCGCGTGGGCCCAGACCCACCCGGCCGACACCAAGCTGATCGTGGCCGGCACCGACGACGACCTGTGGCAGTCCTACCTGTCGGACAACTCGCAGACCGCGGACGACTTCGTCAAGGCGTACCTGTGGAGCCACACCGCTCAGGGCCTCGATGTCAACGGCAAGCCGGTCACGCTGCAGCACTCCGGTCTGAACCAGATCTGGGCGGGCAAGGATGCGGCGAACTTCTTCGGCGTCGCCGTGAACAGCGGGCACTACCCGGATGTCTTCGGCGAGGTGCAGGAGGGCGTCGTGTACTCCGGCCCGACCAAGCTCGCCGAGCACGGTGGGCTGAACACGGGCGACCGCCACGTGCTGATGGTCGTCGACGGGCCAGGTGTGCCGTCCAAGGTCGATTCCGCACCGGTGGAGACGACCCAGGTGGCACCGACGATCCTCGCGGCGCTCGGGCTCAACCCCTCGTCGCTGACCGCCGTCCAGAAGGAGGGCACCCAGGTGCTCCCCGGCGTCATCGGATCACGACGCGACAACTGATCAGAACGCATCCGCGGCCGATCTGAGCCGACGGTGAGGGCCGGGGTCATTGCTCCGGCCCTCACCGTCTTCGCGACTCTTCCGCAGTGCGACGGGATCCCGCCTTTGCACGTCCTGACTGTCGGTGAGACGCGGTACCGTCAGCCATGCTGATCTACACGATGACCGTTTCGGCGGACGGCTTCGTCGAGGACCGCGACGGCGGCATCGACTGGAGCGCCCCGAGCGACGAACTTTTCGAGTTCCATCTCGATCGGGTGCGGGGACTCGGCGGCCACCTGATCGGCCGCCGGCTGTACGAGACGATGCTGGTGTGGGAGACGGATCCGTCGCTGCGCTCCTCTTCGGCATTCACGGAGTTCGCGGATGCCTGGACCGACCTCCCCAAGGTCGTCTTCAGCCGCTCGCCGGTGGAGGTGCGGGGAAACGCACGAATGGCGACGGCGCCGCTCGACGACGAGATCCGGCGCATGCTCGCCAGCACGGATCGGGACGTCGAGATCGGAGGCGCGGACCTCGCCGGCCAGGCGTTCGGGCTCGGCCTGGTCGACGACATCCGCGTGTTCCGTGCCCCGGTCGTGCTGGGTGGCGGCACGTCGTTCTTCCCTCCGAGCGACACGATGACGAGGCTCGCCCTGGTCGAGACGCGGACCTTCGAGCCGGACATCGTCTTCGAGCACTACCACGTCGTGCACACGGCCGCCGCGAACTAGGGGCCCGATTCTCAAAGACACGTCCCCGTTTCCCGCGCGTCCGACGCTCTCGCGGCGGGCGATCTCGGGATCCCCCACGTCCGCTGGACCAGAATCGTCAGCATGAGGCTGACCGAAGCGGATGCGCGGGCTCGCCTGAGCGGTGCGCGCGTGGCGACGCTCGCGACGGTCGGCAGCAAGGGTGCACCGCACGTGGTCCCCATCACGTTCGCTGTGGAGGGCGACCTCATCTACAGCGCCGTCGACCACAAGCCCAAGACGACCACCCGGCTGCAGCGGCTGCGCAACATCGCGGAGAATCCGCAGGTGGCGCTGCTCGTGCACCGATACAGCGACGACTGGGACATGCTGTGGTGGGTTCGCGTCGACGGACGCGCTCGCGTGATCTCCACGGCTGAGGAGGTCCGGCATCCGATCGACCTGCTCGAGGATCGCTATGAGCAGTACCGCGCGCACCGGCCGGCGGGAGCCGTCATCGAGGTGCGCGCCGACCGCTGGACCGGCTGGTCCAGTAGCTGAGCAGACGGTCGCGGCCCGCCTACGACGACCGAGCGAGCGCGACGGCCCCAATGGTCACGCCTACGCGCGGGAAGACCCACGCCGCGCCACGAGCCCGGCGATGTCGCGCTCCCACGACCGCAGGTACTCGACGTAGCCGTCCGCGAACCGCTGCAGCTCACCCTCGGCGGACTGGACGAGGGCGGTCAGGACGTAGGTGACCTCGACCTCGGTCACTACGGCGCCCTGCTCGGAGACGTCACCGAACGGCGCGAGCGCGACGGACACGGTTCCGGCCCAGCCCCCTGCGGTCACGCGTGCGTAGGAGATGTACCTGGGGCGGTCTCGTCTGGTCACGATCCAGGTCGTGCGACTGCCGTGCGCATCCGTTTCGAAGACGGTGCCCGGCTCGGTGTCGTCGCGGCGGGCGGCATCGACATCGGCACTGCCGTGGTCCGCTCCGACGGGCTCGCCCGGATAGTGCGGATCCCAGCCGTGCGCCCACTCGCGTTCGCCTTCCGGGGTGAACAGCACAAAGGCATCCGCGATGGTCTGCGGCACCTGGAGCCGGCCGACCAGTGCGTGCAGCCGAGCTGTCATGTGGTCTCAGTGAGTGTGTGTGCATCCGCTGCGGTGAGCGTCAGCCCGTAGACCTCGTTGAGCTGGCGAATCTTCGCCAGCGTCTCGGGCCCGAAGGGCGCCGTGCCCTCGAAGGCGTGCAGCACGATCCCCTCGACGAGTTCTCCCAGAGGCATGTCCAGGTACTCCGCCAGCCCCTTCAGCACCTTCAGCATGCTGCGTTCGATCCTGAGTCCGGTCTGTGCTCGCTCGATTGTTACCACGGTACCAAGATAACACCAGGCGGCCGGGGCCGCTTGTGCATCAGCCCCTGAACGGGTGTCTGTGCGCGACACCCGTCACGGGTCAGACTGACCGCAAGTCCGGCAGGTCGCACGTGCCGGCGAACGGCAAGGGGGCCGATGACCATGAGCGATTTCTACGTCGCACTGCCCGGTGAGACGGCGCCGGCCGTGCCTGCGGGGCCGAAGCTGTGCAACGGCGACGACATGCGGATACTGCACAGCGCGTTCCTGTTCGCCTACCCGCGCATGGCGGAGCTCGTGCGGGACACGCCGCCCGGCGATACCGCACGTGCTGCGTTCGTCGCACAGTGGCTCGGCGACATCGACCACACCCTCCGCACCCACCACAAGGACGAGGAGCTGCTCCTCTTCGACCAGCTCGCGGAACGTGCACCGGCGTGCGCCCTGCACGTGGGGCAGATGAAGGCGCATCACGCCCAGGTGCACGCCATCCTCGACGAGATCGAGCCCTTGCGCCTCGAGTGGCCGAAGACCGCCGACCCCGACACCGGCGAACAACTCGCCGACGCCTACGACCGCATGCTCGAGGTGCTCGAGGTTCACCTGCGTCGCGAGGTCGTGGAGATCGTGCCCGTCGCGGAGAAGGTCATCACGGCCAAGGAGTGGGCCGGCATGGCCGAGCGCGGAACGAAGGCGGTCCCCAAGGACCGCCTCATGTCCCAGCTCGGCATGCTCCTCTCCTCGTCGGCGCCCGAAGACCGCAAGCAGTTCTTCAAGAACATCCCGCTGCCGGTGAGGATCATGTACCGCACGTACGGCCGCAGGCAGTACGAGGCGCAGTTCCGCCTGCTGTGGCCCGGCGAGGCCGTGCCGCAGACGGTGTGATCACCCCACGCTCATCGTGACCGTGTGCCATCCCGTCGCGCCGTTCGGCGCAGGCGCGGCGATCGCGGACGTCTGCGTCGAGCCGTCCGCGTTCGTCGCGCGCACCTGGAGCGTGTGGGCTCCGTGCGTGGCATCCCACTCCCACACCCACTGCCGCCACGTGTCCGCCGAGACGGTCTCGGCGAGGCGTGCATCCTGCCAGGGTCCGTTGTCGACGCGCACCTGAACGGAGCGGATGCCGGTGTGCTGATCCCAGGCCACCCCGGCCACCGCATAGCGGCCGGGCTTGATGGTGGCGCCCTCACGCGGGCGATCGATGCGCGACGCGGTCTTGATCGGACCCTTGACCGACCATCCCTTGTCGATCCAGTAGCCCTGCGCTTGATCGAACCGGGTCACCGTGAGTTCGGTCAGCCATTTCGTGGCCGACACGTAGCCGTAGAGGCCGGGCACGACCATCCGCACCGGGAATCCGTGCTCGAGGGGCAGCGGTGCGCCGTTCATGCCGACGGCGATGAGGGCATCCGTTCCGATGTCGGTCAGCACGCTCAGCGGGGTGCCCGCTGTGAAGCCGTCGACGCTGCGCGAGAGCACCATGTCGGCGGATGCGCGCGGCTTGGCCTGCGCGAGCAGCTTGCGCACCGGATATCCGAGCCAGGTGGCGTTGCCGACCAGGTCTCCGCCCACCTCGTTGGAGACGCAGGCGAGCGTGATGACGTGCTCCTCGAGCGGCATCGCAAGCAGGTCCGCGAACGTGAGCGTCACCGGCGTCTCGACCATTCCGCCGATCGTGAGCTTCCACGTGTCGGGGTCGATCGACGGCACCTGCAGCGCGGTGTCGATGCGGTAGAAGTTCCCGTTCGGCGTGACATACGGCGTGAGCCCCGCCAGTTTGAGATCGGCTCCGGCCGAGATCGGGGGCGCCGGCTTCACCGGCTTCGGAAGCCGCACCATCGCACGTGCGGACGCGATCGCCACACTCCCCGCGTTGACCGTGCGCGCCACGACGCCCGCGATCACGGCGACGGCACCGATCCCGATCCCGAAAGCGAGGAATGAGCGCCTGGCGGGTCCGGCACCCTTGCCCGGCACACGCGACGGCTCGGATGCCCGGGTCCATTCGCGCAGCCGGTCCAGCATCCGTACGAGCACATATATGCCGACGAGCGTGCCGGCGGTCGTCGGCAGGAGCCACCAGTAGGTCGCATCCGCTCTCGTCATCACCGCGATGAGCGCGATGACCCCCACAACGCCGAGCAGGACCGCGCCGAACGGTCGACGCACCAGCTCGAGGATGCCGGCGACCCCGGCGAGGACCACGACGAGGATGGCGAGGCAGACGAACAGGAACACCTTGTCGCCCGTGCCGAAAAGCCCGATGACCAGCTGTTTGAAGCCGGGCGGAGTGAGGTCGATGATCCATGACCCGACCGCGAACAGCGGGGAGGATGCCGCACCGACGAACACCGCGAGCACTTCTGCGACCGCCCACCCGGCGAGCGCCGCGACGACACCGCAGGCTGCCGCCGTCAGATAAAGGATGCGTCCGCGGGGCGCTGTGGCGACGGTCGGCATGAGGCACAGCCTAAGTCGGTGGCCCCGGCACGGATGAGCACACAGGCAGATGACGTGGGCCGCCTGCGGCGCGACAATGAGAGGGCGAAGGCCGACGGCTCTCGTCGCCGTGACCTCACGATGCGATCGTGCAGGAGGTCGACATGAACGAGACAGGATCCACCACCCCTGACCGGCGCCGCAGCGAGGCGGCACACCCCGGTCCGGCTGTCGAGCGCGAAGCACCGGGCGCGAAGGCGACCACGGCCGCGGCCGGGTCGGAACGCTACCGGCCGGGGCCGCCGCTGGCGGGGCATCCGACCTGGGCAGTCTCGTCCGTCCAGACATCGTTCGACCTGATCGAGGAAGGGGACGTGCCCAATGCCGGGGCGCAGCTCCAGGACGCCGCGCTGCGCGGGTTCGTGGTGCGGTTCAACGGCACCGACGATCACGAGATCCAGCGAATCGCGGTTCTGCAGGGACAGGGCGATGGTGCCGTCACCCGGTTCGCGTTCTGCGACCAGGACGAGAACGACCCGTTCACCGCGAACGCGACCTGCACCGTTCTCATGGATGCCGCAGGCGTGCCCGGTGCGGGAGTGTCGGGCGCCGTGTCGACGACGGGCTCCGACTTCACGACGCCGTCGAAGGGGACATGCCAGTTCCTGATCGCCGATCCGTTCCCCGGCGATCCGGATGCCGTGCTCGCGCTTCGCGGCTTCGATCTCAGACGCCAGCCACAACACGACGCCAACGTTCGCTCGATCGAGATAGCCCTGGTCCGCGATCTGCAGGAAGCGGGATTGAGCGTCGGCAACGCCATGCGGCCGGCCGTTCTCGTCACGCTCACCGACGATGAGGGCATGGATGCTCGCACGTGGGGCCTCGACCTCAGCCCTCAGCTCGACGAATCCGGCCTTGGGATGTCTCCGACGACGCCGGCGCTCACGCCACCATTTCCGGCGGACATCGGCGGCGGCCGCGGATACGGGGTCATCGTGCAGTTCGAGTGGATCCCATCGCAATTCGTGCTCGCGCGCCGTCGCCTGCCACCGGGAGGCGGCACGAACAGCGGGCATCAACCGCTCCAGACCACCTCCAGCCCCGGCGTCTCGCTGCCCTCGATCGACGCCTTGACCGGCTTCCACTTCGAGTTCATGAACAGCGACCACTACCTGCACGGCTTCGGGATCAACGGAGACCACGACGGCGGCGAGTTCGTCTTCCAGGATTCCGGACAGGACGATCCAGTCGCCTGGTGGGTCTCTTTCGTCGAACTCGACCCGGTCCTGAAGGTGTAGCCAGCGACTTCGCAGGGCTCGCATGCGATGACAGCGGGTTCGGTGGGCGCCTACTCCGTGATCGAGTCGATGAAGGCATACGCCTCCGCGACGATCGCAGGCCACACGTCCGGGCGTTCGGGGAGGGCCGTCACCCACTCGCGCATCGGCCGATCCCGCATCACCGCGGGCTCCGCGTCGCCCGCCGCGACGAGCTCACCCACCCGCTCCTCGGGGAGCTTGGCGTAGAGGCGGCCCGTGAATCCCACGAACGCGAAGACCTTGCCCCGCAGGCTGAGCCCCTCCGAACCGAACATGCGGCCGATGGCGACGTCGCCGCCCGCTACAAACTCGGCCGCGATCGGGTCGAAGATCGCGTACGACTCCGGGAACTTCTGACGCCTGTTCTGCGCCGCGGTCGGCATGGCACAACGGTACGCCCTCTTCCTCCCGCACCCGGCGGTGACGATACTGAGAGACAGCGCCGCGCAACCCCGGAGCCGGCGGCCGTTTTCGGGACAGAGGAGCACGGGCATGGCTGTCATCACTCGCGGATTCGGCGCTCACCGCGCCGCACGCAACGACCGGCTGCCACCCGGCCAGACGCAGGTGGAGGACTGGCCGGTGCTGAGCGCCGGCGCCACGCCCGACGTCGATCCGGCCGCATGGGAGTTCGTGGTGGTGCCGGAGTCCGGGGATCCGGTGCGCTGGAACTGGGATTCCTTCCGCGCGCTGGGGCTCGAGGACTTCACGGTCGACATCCACTGCGTCACTCACTGGTCTCGTCTGGGTACGCAGTGGCGTGGCGTGCCGCTGGATCGCGTGTTCGAGCACGTGGACACGTCGTACGACTACGTCATGGCGCACAGTTACGGCGGATACACGACGAACGTGCCGCTGAACGAGCTGCTCGACGGCCAGGCGTGGATCGCGTTCGAGGCGGATGGCGCACCGCTGGAGGCGGAGCACGGCGGCCCAGCGCGACTCGTCGTGCCGCACCTCTACTTCTGGAAGAGCGCGAAGTGGGTGCGCGGCCTGCGCATGATGCCGCAGGACGAGCCAGGCTTCTGGGAGGAACGCGGCTACAACCTGCACGGGGATCCCTGGACGGAAGAGCGGTATTCGTGATCACGCATGCCGCCTGGCATGCGGCCACGGTCTCGACGGTCGCTGCCGAGACGCGGAACGCGCGGAGGATCACGCTCGACATCGCCGATTGGCCGGGGAATGCGGCGGGGCAACACGTCGACGTCAGGCTGACTGCCGAGGACGGATACCAGGCGAGTCGCTCCTATTCGCTCGCCTCGGCCGGCCCGTCGACCTCCGTCGAACTGGCCGTGGACAAGGTCGCCTCCGGGGAGGTTTCGCCCTTCCTGGTCGACGAACTGCAGGTCGGCGATCAGCTGGAGGTGCACGGGCCGCTGGGCGGGTGGTTCGTGTGGCGTCCTGGCGATCCGTCGGGTCGTCCCGTGCAACTCATCGCCGGCGGGTCGGGCGTGGTTCCCATGGCCGCCATGGTGCGAGCGCATCGCGACGCCGCAGACCCGACCCCGTTCCGGCTGTTGTACGCGGTGCGCAGCCCCGACGATGTCTTCTTCGTCGCTGAGCTGGCGCGCGAGACGAGCGACGACGAAGCGGATGCCGTCCGTGTCGACTTCGTCTACTCGCGCAAGGCTCCTGCCGGAGACGACCGCCCTCCCGGACGGCTCACCATGGAGCGTCTCGCAGAGCTCGTCTTTCCGGAGTCGCAGCATCCGCGCATCTTCGTCTGCGGGGCCACACCCTTCGTGGAGCAGGTGCTGACGTGGCTGAAGGAACTCGGCCACGACGTCGACGACGTGCGCGCCGAGCGGTTCGGCGGTGCGTGATGCGGTATCCGATCCTGCAGGAGGTTCCGTGATGCAGAAGCTCGACGGAAACGTGCTCGCCGGTCCCTTGGCGTCGGTCTTCGATGGCGATGCGACCTCCGCTACCGGCCGCTGCACCAGCTGCGGCGACACCGCCGCGGTCGCCCAGGCCGTCGTCTACGCCGCAACAGGGCGCTACGTCGCCAGGTGCAGGCGTTGCGACCAGGTGCTCCTCACCATCGCGGAGGACGGTGACTCGGTGTTGCTCGCGATCACCGGGATCACCGGGTTCGCGATGGTTCCCTGATCCGTGCGGACCCGCCCCGCGCGGCTACGCGAGCGCTGCGGCCGGCGCCGTGCGCAGCTCGGAGACGATCCCGGTCCAGTCCTCCGTGGACACGCCGTCGATCTTCTGGAGATCGATCCGGTCGGCGTAACGACCGTTCTTGTCGGCGAGGGCTCGCGCCACGCCTGCGGGCTCGACCGCGACCGCGAAGGCCCGCAGCACCTCGTCGTCGATCTCGCGTGTCATCCGCTCCCACTTGTCGGGCAGTCTGCTCACCGAGAGCTCGTGCAACCTGTCGCCGAGGTCGCCCCAGCCGTGGGCCTCGAGCACGCCTCTGTACGTTGGCGTACTGCCGTAGAACGCCACGGAGGCGCGCACCCGTTCCCGTGACGCGGCCAGCGCCTCCTCGGTTCCGCCGCTCACCAGGAATCCACCCGCGCTGATCTCGATGTCGGCGCGCGAGCGCCGCGCCTTGGCCAGTCCGCGCTCGATCGCCGGGGACAGTACCGCGTCGTGGTACTCGGGGGTCCAGAACGGGTGCAGCAGGATGCCGTCGCTCACCTCGGCCGCCATCTCCGCCATGAGCGGACCCACGGCCGCGACCCACACCTTGGGCGGCTGCGCCGTCGTGGTCTTCGGGCTGAACGTCGGCGTCATCAGCGTGTGCCGGTAGTACTCGCCCTCGAAGGCGAGCCTGTCGCCGGTGCGCCAGGAATCCCAGATCGCGCGCAGTGCGAGCACGTACTCGCGCATCCGCGCGGCCGGCGCCGACCACTCCATCGAGAAGCGTCGCGTCACGTGCGCCTTCACCTGGCTGCCGAGGCCGAGCCTCATGCGACCTCCGGACATCTCGTTGAGATCGTGCGCCGTGTATGCAAGCGTCATCGGGCTGCGCGCGAAGGCGACGGCGATCTTCGTTCCGAGTTCGAGCCCTGGAGCATGTTCGGCCGCGAGCGCCAGCGCGAGGAACGGATCGTGTGCGAGTTCGGCGGTGAAACCACCGTCGTACCCGACCCGCTTGAGTTCTTCGGCATCCGCTCCGCTCCGCGCATAGTCGTCGTCGAGGTGCCCATCGATCTTCATTCCGCCGCCTCCATTGGCCGGGACGGCCCGCCGACGCGTGTGTGCAGCGGGCCGCGAGTCCTTCTGCACTGTATACAATTCGGGATGCCTTGGATAGCATCGGCCCCGGGTCGACGACGACGTGGGTCCAGGATCGGGGATCATGAGCGACGTAGTTCTCGAGCGGCTCCCCGGCGGTGTGCTGCTCGTGCGCTTGAACCGGCCGGAACGGCTGAATGCCATCGGCGGATCCATGGCGCAGGAGTTCGCGGATGCCATGCAACTGGCACGCACGGACGTCGACGTGCGCGCCGTGGTGATCACCGGGGCCGGTCGCGCCTTCTGCTCCGGTGCGGATCTCGTGCAGAGGTCGGCCGCCGCAGCCGAGCGGCGTGAGCCGAGCAACCTCGGCGGGACCGAGGCGATCAACGACCTTCACGACCACTGGTCGGGAGCCGCGTTCCGTGTTCCGAAGCCGACCATCGCGCTGGTCAATGGCGCCGCCGCCGGGGCGGGATTCGGACTGGCCCTGGCGTGCGACTTCCGTATCGCCGCCGAATCGGCGATCTTCGTCTCCGCTTTCGCCCGGATCGGCCTCACGGGCGACAACGGCATCACGTGGGGACTGACGCGCACTGTCGGGCGTGCGAAGGCGCTCGAGATCCTCATGCTCAATCCGCGCATCACCGCACCCGAGGCACTCGGACTCGGCCTGGTCCGCCAGGTCGTGCCCGACGACGATCTCTACGAGACGGGGATCGAGTTCGCCGACCGCCTCGCCGCCGGACCGGTCGAAGCGTTCGCGATCATGAAGCGCAACCTCGAGTACGCCGAGACAGCGGACTTCGAGCAGTCGCTCCGTCGCGAGGCGGAGGGCATCTCGGTCACCCGTCTGATGGGCGAGAACGCCGAGGCGATCGACGCCTTCCTGCAGAAGCGCGATCCCGAATTCCGTCGCTGACCACGCTCGGGGCGCCGGTCGCACCGCCTGCGCGGCAGGGTGCAAGAGCCCACCCGACGACGCGCAATGTATACACACCCGAAACCGCCGTCGCTAGGATGACGCCATGCGCGCAAGTGATGTCGCCTATCAGCGGCTGCGGGACGACATCATCGAGTGGAACCTCGAACCGGGCAGCCTCCTCGGCGAGATCGAGACCGCCCAGCGGCTCGGCGTCTCCCGCACTCCGGTTCGCGAAGCCCTGTCCCGACTGATGGCAGAGGGACTCGTCTCCTCGGGCACCGGCCGAACGGCGATGGTCTCGCTCGTCTCGCTCTCCGACGTGAAGCGGCTCTTCGAATACCGCGTCGCGCTGGAGACCCAGGCGGCACGACTCGCCGCGTCGCGGCGGGACCCCGCGGTCTTCGAGCGACTGCGGGAGCGGTTCCTCGAGGCACCCAGGACGACGTCGCCCGGATCGGTGCGGAGTCGCAGGCCGAGCACCGAACGCCCGTACTCCCTCGCTGACGAGCTCGACGACGCGATCGACGCGGCGACGGACAACCCCTACCTCGTTCGCGCGCTAAGAGATCTGCGCGGTCATCTGGCTCGCTACCGTCGGCATGCCAGGACGAATCCTGCCCGGCTGGACGACGCCACGAAGGAGCACCTGATCATCGTCGAGGCCATCCTGAGCGGTGACGGCACGCTGGCCTCTCAGGCCACGGCCGTCCATCTGCACAGGAGCCTGGAGAACATCCTCGCGACGGTGCCCGCGCTGCGGCGACAACAAGCCGAGACGGAGAAGCAGTTGGTCTCGGCTGCCGACTAGGGCGACCGAAGGGGAATGCTCGTCGCTCAGCGTGCCGCGCCGGGAACGGTGAAGTCGAACACCGAGGAATCGAACGCGTTGTAACCCTCGTAGTCGAGCAGTTCGTAAAGCCGCGCACGCGTCTGCATCTGGGGAACCTCGCCCGCGAGCGTTCCGTCGGCGACCAGGGAGTCGAGGCCCCGCTCGATGGCACCCATCGCAATGCGCAGCAGGGAGACCGGATAGATGACCAGGTTGATGCCGACGTCCGCGAGCTGGCGCGTGGTGAAGAGCTCGCTCTTGCCGAACTCGGTCATATTGGCCAGGACGGGCACCTCCACAGCGGCGCGGATGGCGGCGAACTCGTCGAGGCTGGCCATGGCCTCCGGGAAAATCGCGTCCGCTCCGGCGTCGACCAGCTGCTTCGCCCGGCGAACGGCGGCATCCAGACCCTCGATCGCACGGATGTCCGTGCGCGCCATGATCACGAGGTTCGGGTCGCGACGTGCGTCGACCGCTGCGCGGATCCGCTTGAGCGCAGTGTCGTCGTCCACGACCTGCTTGCCGTCCAGGTGGCCGCAACGCTTCGGGTTCACCTGGTCCTCGATGTGCAGTCCGGAGACGCCGGCGTCCTCGAGCAGCTGAACCGTGCGCGCCACGTTCATCGGCTCGCCGAATCCGGTGTCGGCGTCAACGAGCGTCGGCAGATCCGTCATGCGACCGATCTGAGCGGCACGAGTCGCCACCTCGGTCAGCGTCGTGAGCCCGATGTCGGGCAGTCCCAGTTCGGCCGAGAGCACGGCCCCTGAGATGTAGACGCCTTCGAAGCCCTTCTCCTCAATCAGACGAGCGCTGAGCGGGGTGAAGGCGCCGGGCATCCGCACCAGGCTTCCGCCGGTCAGTGCCTCACGGAACCGGCGGCGCTTGTCGGCCGGGGTGACGGTGGAGTGCAGCATTCGGAACAACCCCTATCGCTGTGGGGCGTTCTCGAGCGCCCTCGACGAGTGGTGACGATGGGCGTCCGCTCTCTCGACGACCACGGCGGGATGCCATGGCGCGCCGGAACGACGCCGTCATCATTGTATACATTGAGCAGCTGAGGCGATCGATGCGGTGCCCCGGCCGGCGCACCGCATCGATGAGCGGATCGGCACAGGATCAGGCGATCGGCGCCGTGCGTCAGATGGAGTGCGTCAGGTGGACGGTCGAACCTCGTACCTGACCGGCGAGTCGCCCGTCGTCACGACGACGCCGTCCTCGACGAGGTAACGGACGTGGGCGATCGTCTCGGCGACCGCCGACCACTGCTGGATCGGTCCGAGCGTGTCCCAGCCGTGCGCCCAGGTGAGCCCGTGCGCGAGCTCCCATGCCGTGAGCGGCCCGTTCCCGAGGTGTCCGAGCACTTCGTCGAGGCGCTCGCGGTGGTGTTCCTGCAGCTCGGCCACTCTGTCCGGCAGCCCGCGGAACCGCCACTGGTGTGCGGGTAGCACCTCGAGATCGACGTGCTCGAGCCTGGCGAGCGAACCGAGGTAGGCGCGCACGGGCGAGACCGTGGAGTGAGCGTGCAGGCCGACGTTCGGGCTGATGCGGGGCAGCACGTGGTCGCCAGTGAGGATGACGTCGTCCTCCTCGTCGACGAAGCACAGGTGTCCAGGGGTGTGGCCAGGCGTGAGCACGGCACGCACGGTGCGTCCGCGAAGGGGGATGAGGTCGCCGTCGCCGAACAGGAGGGTGGCGAGCGGCATCCGCTCGAAGAGCCCGTTGTCGGAGCCGATCCGCTCCAGAGCGCCGGTTGTCGGCACGCCCGCCGCCGCCAGCTGCGTGCGGAAGGTCTCCATGGCGCCCTGGCCGACCCCGCCACGGTGTCTCTCGAGAGACGCCGCCTCGTCGGCACTCATGCCGATCCAGGCGTTCGGCGCGAGGCGGGCGACGAAGTGGGTGAGGCCGTGGTGATCGGGGTGCACGTGGGTGATGAGCACACCCGTCACCTCGGACGGCACAACGCCGGCTTCGTCCAGTCCCGCCAGGAAGGCGTCGAATCCCTCAGACGAGTCCCACCCCGGGTCGACGACAACCGTCTCGCCGTCGCCGATCAGCAGGTAGCAGAGCGTGTACCGCATCGGGTTGTTCTGGAACGGGATCGGGATGGACCAGATTCCGTCGCGCACCCGTTCCACAGGCGGGAACGTGCGTCGGTACCAGGCCTCGTGCAACGCGTCCGACGTCACCTCGTGCTTCTGGATCGGCAGGGTCGGTGCGTGCTCGGTCATGTCCCTCCTCGGACGTCCGGCGGCTGGGTGGCCACACCCCAGCCGGTGGCCGGAATCGCGGCTGGAAGGCGTCTTCTGCGGATGCTGCGCGTCGCGGGAGTGGTGACCGTCTGGCATCCTATGTATACATCAAACGGTTGGACGCGTGCGACGCGGACGACGGCGACAGGGCTGTCGCATCGCCCGCGCACCTGAGCGCAGCATTGCCGACGTTCACGTACCCAAGTTGTATGCACGCTGAAGGGACAGCATCCATGGACCCATCCCCCGCGGAACGGCCGGTCGACGACTTCGGGTGGCTCGACGCAGTCGCTGTCGACGCGGAGGGTCTGAATCCGCGGCGCCTTCCGCTCTCGGCTGGCGGGCTCAGCGCGATCGCGTGGGGCGAGGTTCCGTTCCAGGTGCTGTATCTCCATGGTGCGGGGCAGAACGCGCACACCTGGGATCTCGCCGCGGCACTCGTCGGACGATCCGCGATTGCCGTGGACCTGCCGGGGCACGGACACTCGGCGTGGCATCCGGAGCACGACTATCGCGCGGAGACGAACGCCGCTGCGGTGGCCGAGCTGTCGGACGCCATCGGCCTGCGTCCGCGCCTCGTCGTCGGCATGTCGCTCGGTGGGCTCACCGCGCTGGCCCTTGCGGAGCGCCGCCCCGAACTCGTGCCCGACCTCGTGCTGGTGGACATCCTGCCCGGCGTCGAGGAGGCCATGGCGCGCATGACCGGTGTGGATCTCGGTCAGGTGGCCCTGCTCGGGGGTGCAGGCGAGTTCGACTCGCTCGAGGCGATGGAGGAGACCACCATCGCCGCGGCGGGCGGCACACGTTCGGCCGAGTCGCTACGGCGGGGTGTGTGGCACAACGCCGCGCAGGGCGACGACGGCGTGTGGCGCTGGCGGTACGACCGCGAGCATCGCAGGGGCGGCCCGAGCTCCGAAACGCTGTGGCCGGTCGTGCGCGCGGTGCCGCGGCTCACGGTCGTGCGCGGCGGTCGGAGCCCGTTCGTCGGCGACGACGCCATCGCGCGGCTGCACGCCGAACGCGCGGACGTTCCGGTGCACGTCGTGCCCGGCGCGGGGCATGCCGTGCAGAGCGATGCGCCAGAAGCGCTCGCGGCGATCGTGCGGTCGGCGCTGCACGACTGACGCTTCTGGAGGTCAGCCCGTCGGCGACCTCAGTCCTCTGTCTCCATCCACGGAACGAGCTTGTCGGGGTTCCGAATGGCCCAGATGCGGCTGATCCGGTCGCCGGCGACCTCGAAGGCGTAGACCGACACTGTCACGCCGTCCCGCCGGGCGATGAGGCCGGGCTGCCCGTTCACCGTGCGCTCCAGCACGGTGAGATCGCTGATCTTGTCCTGCAGGCCGAGGAACGCCTGGCCGATCCGCTCGGCGCCGCTGATCGGATGGATGATCGTGCTCACCCGTCCGCCCCCGTCGCTGACGACCGTCACGTCGGGCGCCAGCACATCGATGAGCGCGTCGATGTCGCCGGCATCCCACGCGGTCTTGAACCTGCGCACCACGGCGGCCTGGGTTCGGGTCGGCGTCGTCGTCGTGTGCGCCTCGCTCAGCCGGTGGCGGGCGGAGGATGCCAACTGCCGACACGCGCCGGGCGAACGACCGACGATCTCCCCCACCTCGGCGAACGAGTATCGGAACACGTCGTGCAGGATGAACGCCACGCGTTCGGCGGGAGTCATTGCCTCGAGCACGACGAGGAACGCCATGTTCAGCGACTCGTCGAGGCTCACGCGATCCGCGGGATCCGCCGCGACGTCGTCCGGCCGTCCCGTCATCCACTGTGTGGAGTCGGGCACCGGTTCGGGGATCCACTCACCCACGTACGTCTCGCGCCGGACCCGTGCCGACGTCAGCAGGTTGAGGCAGAGCCGGCTGGTGACCGTGGTGAGCCACGCGCCAGGGGAGGCGATGACATCCTGCTCCTCGGCGCTGCGGGAGAACCAGCGCGCGTAGGCCTCCTGGACCACGTCCTCCGCGTCGGCCAGTGAGCCGAGCAGCCGATAGGCGAGGTTGATCAGCTGCCGCCGCTCGCCCCAGACCGCGTCGACGTTCGCGTGAGCAGTACCGCTCGAAGCCGTGCCCCCGGAGTCGGTGCCGCCAGAATCAGTGCCGTCAGAATCAGTGCTCATCGTCCCGTTCGCCCTCCAGCATCGCTCTCCAGGACGCCTGCCCTCCGGCATTCTGCCCCTTCCCCACCGACAAGTCGGCGGGGCGTTTCGTCAGGTGGGGAGCCGCCTGACATTCGGATGCCGCCCTCGGTCGAGTAGGTGAACGCGCACCGCAGACCCTGCGGACCGCACACCACCGGCCGCGAGGCCGAAGAACGAAAGGGAACATCATGTCCGCACCCGGGCTGCACAGCCCAGCCCCCGAACGCCCAGCAGTCGTCGTGATCGGAGGCGGCTACTCAGGAGCCGTCGCCGCGAACCGCCTGCGCAAGCGAGACGACATCGACATCACGCTCGTCAACGCCAGGGCCGAGTTCGTGGACCGCATCAGGCTTCACCAATTCGTCGCAGGCACCGGCACGGCGACGGTGGACTACGCGACCCTGCTCGGAGACGAGGTACGACTGGTCGTCGATCGTGCGACGCGCATCGACACCGGCGCGCGCCGCGTCGAGCTGGCCTCAGGCGGCAGCCTCCACTACGACTACGTCGTCTATGCCGTCGGCAGCACAGGCGTCGTGCCGTCATCGGTGCCCGGCGCCGTCGACCACGCGGCCGCCGTCGCCGACCTCGACTCGGCGCGGCGCCTGCGTTCCACGCTCGACGGGCTCCCCGTCCACGCTCCGATCACCGTCGTCGGCGGTGGCCTGACGGGCATCGAGACGGCCGCCGAGCTGGCCGAGCAGGGTCGTCGAGTGACCATCGTGTCCGACGGCTCTCTGGCCGGAGCGGCGAGCGCGGCTGGTCGCCGATACATCGTCCGCTGGCTGGAGCGGCACGGGGTGACCGTGATCGAGCATGCCAGGGTGAGCGCAGTGGAGCGGGATTCCGTGACGCTCGCCGACGGCACCACTCGCGCGAGTGCGCTCACCGTCTGGGCAGCAGGGTTCGGCGTGCCGCAGCTGGCATCCGCGAGCGGTCTGAGCACAGACGACCTGGGACGGCTGCTCACGGATGAGACGCTCACGAGCGTCGACGACGACCGGATCGTTGCGGCAGGCGATGCGGCGGCACCGTCCGGGCGTGCCCTGCGGATGAGCTGTCAGGCGGCGTCCCCGCTCGGCGCGCTGGCGGCGGACACCGTGCTGAGCCGCATCGCCGGCGCGGATCCCGCACCGATCGACTTCGCCTTCACCGGATCGTGCATCAGCCTGGGCCGCCGGGTCGCGATGCGGCAGGTGGCGCGCAAGGACGACACGTCGATGAACCTCTACATCGGCGGCTGGATCAGCGGCCGCTACAAGGAGCTGACGAGCAGGCTCGGAGTGTGGAAGATCCGGCGGGAGGCCCACAAGCCGGGATCGCTCTTCTGGCCGAAGGGCGGACCCCGGTCGACGTGGCCGACCGCCACGCGCATCCCCGAGCCGACTGCGCACAGCGTGTGACGTTTCATGCGCCTGCGGTGTCATCACAGTGACGGCACCGCGCGGCTGACGAACCGACGCCCGGTTGCAGACCGGATCCCATACGAGAGAAGGGCATTCCACCATGACCGCAGAGAGCACAACGCAGAGCACGACCACCGCACGCCAGGAGGACGAGGCCGACATCCGCCGGCACATCGGCAAGATCGTCGACGGACTCGCGTCCAAGGACCTCGACTTCCTGAGGTCCGTCTACTCCCCCGACGTCGTCTCGTTCGACGTCGAGCCGCCCCTCCAGCACGTCGGACTTGAGGCGAAGCTGAAGAACTGGGAGCGGGCGTTCGGCGTCTTCGACGAGCTCAACTACGAGCTGCGCGACCTGGATGTCACCGTCGGTGACGACGTGGCCTTCTGCCACGGCTTCGGACGCATCAGCGGCACGCTGAACAACGGCGCCGCAACGGACGGCATGTGGGTGCGCGCCACGTTCTGCCTGCGCAAGATCGACGGATCCTGGCTCATCGTGCACGACCAGGCATCCGTTCCGCTCGACCCTGCGAGCGGACGCGGCGTGACGGATCTCCAGCCCTGACTTCCCCCTCGGGCGCGTCTCCGACCCCCGTCGGCGACGCGTGCTGGCTCTCCGTCACACTCCGGTGGCCGTGCTCGCGCACGGCCACCGGCACCGTCAGCCGTCGTGCTGCGACAGACGAGCCTCCGCGATGGTCGGCTCGAACAGCTCCACCGGGTTGCCCGAGGGATCCTCGATCAAAATCTGCCGTCCGCCGATGCCTTCGACGATCTCGTTCCGGGTGCGCACGCCGTCCGCGCGCAATCGGGCGACGAGCGCGCCGAGGTCCGACACCTCGAGAGCGAACCGGTTCCATCCGCCCGGCGCCGGAACGGTGCCGTCCGGCATCGCCTGACCGCCGCCGCCCTGAGCGTTCGGAGCGGACAGCACCAACCGAAGGTCTCCCTTGGCCAGCATCGCGAAGGCCGGCGCGGGATGCATCACGACCTCGAACCCCAGCCGATCGACGTAGAAGCCGATCGCAGCGTCCACGTCGTCCACGATGTATCGCACGCTCACAGAAGGCATGTCCCGTCACCCCCGTCACGTCAGGACGGATCCATTCTGCGCCGCGGACCGGAGTTCCGGGCCGTCAGCGTGCCAGCGACGGAGCTCAGTGCTTCACGAGCGGAATGACCTCGACGCCGCTGTGATCGGCGCGCGTCTCGGCCAGCAACGACGCGAGTTCGACGGCGTCCGCCTTCTCAGGCACGTCGATCAGGTAGAAGCCGCCGATCATCTCCTTGGTCTCGGCGAAGGGTCCGTCCACCACCTTCTTGCGGCCGCCGATCGTACGAACGGTCGTCCGTGCGGCCGTTCCCTCCAACTCGCCGGAGGAGCGGATGGCGTCGCCCGCCTTCGCCCAGAATGCCCGGTGAGCGTCGTCGATTTCCTGGCGCTGCGGCTCCGTCAGGGTCGCCCACCGCTCCTCGACGCCCACCATCACCAGCAGAAACTCGGCCATGTCGTTCTCCCATCTCGGGCGCGGATCGATCGTCCGCGCTTCGGCTGCCGGTCCCGATCATGTGTGGGCCGGCACACCCTGACGTCGAACGGCTCGGAGGGGAATCCGACAAACGGTCTTCCGACGAATCCCGAGGTGGCAGACGGACCGGGAGATGCACCTCGAGGTCTCGTCCTGCAGCGACCCCGAGGATCGGACCTAATCGAGCTTCGAGATCACGTGCACCGGGATGGCGAATGCCAGTGCGATCGCAATGATGCCGGCGAAGAACGTGACGCCCTCCCAGCCGGTCACCTGGTCAGCGAATCCGAAAAGCGCCAGTCCACCCAGGAAAAGCACGAACGACACGATCAGTGCCACGACATTCATTCGGATCACTCCTGTCTCAGGGCATCGTGACTCGGATGCCTCCCTCGATCCAAAATACGGCATTCGCGGCCACACGCGGAGGGTGCGGCGAGACGGATCCTGTCGTTCTGGTAGCGCTTTCCAGCGATATGTCGCGCTTGCGAGCAAATACGCGGAATGGGGCGGAAAGGGGGTTCTATCCGAGCGCGATCCTCGCTATTCTGGCCCACACGGGGGCACGAGGTCGGTGGATGGGACCTCACCCGAATCGCCAGCGGTGAACACCGCACTTCGGTCGCTGACCGCGACCGTCGTTTTCGTGAGTGCAAGTCCAATGCAAGTCCTCAGTGGGGGGAGGAGCGTCAGTGCTAGACGAGCAGGTGGTCACGACGGAGACACACGTCTTGCATCCGCACCGACACCTGCTCATCAGCGGCGTCATCGCCGCACTGGCCCTCACCACCCCGGTCTTCGCCGTCGCGTACTGGCTCACCATCTCCGCCGGGACCTGGCCGATCGTCATCGTCGTCCATCTCGTGGCCGTGCTGATCAGTGCGTTCGTCGTGCTGCGCTACCAGCGCACGACGGTCACCGTGTCGCCGGAGGGCATTCGCGAGCGCGGGTTCCTGGGCGGAGCATCGGAGATCAGGAACGACGAGATCGGCTCGCTCTGCCTCGTCGAGATCTACCGGGACAGCATGTTCGACACCCAGCCGAACCTCTTCATCCTCGACACGTCGGGATCCGCGCGCATCCGCATGCGGGGCCAGTACTGGTCGCGGGCCGACATGGACCACGTCTCCGATGTGCTGGATCGACCTATCGTGAACCCGCCTGACTCCGTCACGCTCTCCGAGCTGCGTTCGTCGCGTCCCGACTGGCTCTATTGGTTCGAGCGGGTGCCGCTGCTCTCCTGGCTCTGACGTCGCACGTCCGCACCTCGTCGGTACCCGCACGGAACTCTCCTGGGTGAGAGTTCGGGGCGGACGTGACGTGCCCGGCTACACGGCTGCGTCGGTGCGCAGACCGACGCGTGTTCCCGTCGTGCTCGACGGGAGCGCACGGAATCCGAGGCGCTCGTAGAACGCGCCGGCATTCACGTTGTCGGGCGCGTACTCGAGGTACACAGCAGGGGCGCCGCGGGACGCGAGGGCCTGCAGGAGGGTGCGCACGAGCATTCTTCCCTGTCCCTGGCCCTGCAGCTCAGGCAGCAGGTCGATGTGCAGGTGCGCCGGGTAGTCGTCGAGCTCGGGGATAAGCATCCGCTCGGGGTTCCGTCCGTCGCGGATGAAGTTCTGCGTGGCCGACTCGTCGTCGGTGAGCGGATACTTCGCCTCGAACCCGGGCAGCCATTCGGTGCGCAGCCGCTCCACGAACGCCCGGGTGTCGGGAACACCGAGGATGTAGCCGCGAGCGCGCCCGTTCACGTCGACCACGAACGCGGTGTCCGGCGCCAGGTCGACGTAGGGCAGAGCGTAGATGTCGGGAAGCAGGTCGTCCGTGTCGAGCCAGCCTGTGGCATCCTGTCCCGACTTACCGGTCTTCACGCAAATCTCGTAGACGTCGTCTCTGTCGCTGGCACGGTACGGGCGGATCTCTGCCATGGCTTTCCTCTCTGCGTCGGCGCTACGTCACCGCGCGAGCGCAGGCACCGTACGGGGACGCACCACGAACCAGAGCGCGCACACGGACACGTTCGAGCAGCCGAGCATCACGATACCCATCGGCGCGGCGCTGGCGACGCCGAGCAGACCGACGAGCGGCGAGATGAGTCCGGCGATCGCGAAGTTGGATGCGCCCTGGAGCGATGCCGCCGTTCCGGCCTCGGCACCGTGCCCGTTCAGTGCGAGCACCTGCACGCAGGGGAATCCGAAGCCGCACGAGGCGATGAAGAACCAGAGCGGAACGATGACGCCCCAGATGCCGAACGTGCCGGTACTGCCGAGGATCACGATGAGCGCTGCAGCGATCGTCATCGTCGCGGTCGAGACAGCGAGCACCCACTGCGGGCCGACGCGTTTGGCAAGGCGGGCGGCACTCTGCACGCCGATGATGATTCCGACGGAGTTGACGGCGAACAGCGCGCCGTACTGCTGGGCGTCGAAGTGGTACACCTTCTGGAACACGAACGAGCTCGACGACAGGTACGAGAACAGTCCGGAGAAGTTCATCGCGCTGACGATCACGATTCCGACGAACACGCGGTCGCTGAGCACCGACTTGAACCGTTGGCCCACGCTGGAGTGTCCAGAGGCGAGGCGCGCCTCCTTGGGGCGCGTCTCCACGATCCAGAGGGTCAGGCAGACGAGCATCACGGCGCTGTAGGCGGCGATCACCCAGAAGATCCCCCGCCACGGCATGATCAGCAGCAGTTGCGACCCGAGCACCGGCGCGATGACCGGGGCGAGCCCGTTCACCAGCGCGAGGCGGGAGAGCATGGTCACCAGGCGGTGTCCGCTGAACAGGTCGCGCACCATGGCCATGGCGACGACACCGGATGCTGCGGCGCCGAGCCCCTGCAGCAGGCGGAACAGGCTGAGCAGCTCCACGTTCGGAGCCATCGCGACACCGAGGGACGCCAGGATGTGCACGGCCGTGGCGAGGATCAGCGGCGTGCGCCTGCCCACCTTGTCGCTCCACGGCCCGACGATCAGCTGGCCGAGACCGAATCCCACCGTCGTCGCCGTGAGCGTGAGTTGGATGATCGCGGTCGAGACGTTGAAGTCCGTCTCGAGCCTCGGCATCGACGGCAGGTAGGTGTCCATCGTGAACGGTCCGAGCGCGGTGAGCGCGCCGAGGATCAGGATGTACGAGACGCGCTTGCGCGTCGGCAGTGCATCTCCGGGGTGCACGACGGACGACGGCAGCGTCACCGGCGAGCGCCCGTTGCGCCGGGCCGGACGCTCGATGGTCGGGATGCCGCCGGTGGGCATCCCCGCTGTCACGCCGATGACCGGGATGCCTGCGGTGCGAGCGACATCGAGATCGTCGTCCACGGGACGCGGCGCGGCGGAACCGCGACGGGCGGCGCGCTGCGCGGGCTCGTGGAGGTCGGATGCACGCACGTCGGTGCGGCGTGCGTCTGGCTGGCGGAGGTCGGGCGCGGGACTGACTTCGGTCACCGGGATGGGCTGAGTGGCTGTAGACATGGGTGTTCTGCGGTCGATTTCGTGCGAGGCGTGGTGTGCGAGACGTGGTGCGTGCGGCGGAGTGCAGCCGCGCCGGGGTGCACGGGCGCGAGGTGCGGCATCCGCTCGGCGCTCGAAGGTTGACGGGTACATGGCCCGCTCGAGGCGGCCGACGACGTGCGAGATGTGCGGTGCGAGTTGCGAGTTGTTCGGGTCGAGAGGCGAACCGATTCCGATTCCGGGAACGAGGTCGCTACGAACTCGAATCGATTCGAAAAAAGTCTATCGGATGCGGGCTGAGGAAATGCCAGGCCTGGCACATATTCGAGAACCCAATGGTCGACCTCGGGCAACGCGATGAAGCCGTGCCCAGCCAGACGGCGCGCAGCGAAGCGGCACCACCGCTGGGAACCTCACTCGGGGTCGGCGAGGATGCCCTGTCCCGGTACGAGCGCGTTGCGCTCCCCCGCGTCCGCCGCCGCGGCGAGCGCGTCGGCCGCATCCGCGCCGCGCTCGAATGCGGCGAGCAGACCGCCGAGGAACGAGTCCCCGCTTCCGGCCGGGAAACGTCCGAGGCGGGTCGCAGGGGCCACAGCGCTCGCGACCGTGCCGATCAATGCTGCCGAGCCGGCGACGCCGTCGGTGATCACGACATCCGCTCCGTAGCGCTCTCGCACCGCATGACACGCGTCGTTCGCGCTCGCGAGTTCGACACCCAGCAGCTCGGATGCCTCGCGCCGGTTCACCTTGATCAGGTCGGCGTGCTGCGCGGTCGCCAGCAGCCCTGCGCCGGATCCGTCGACAGCGACGCGGGCACCCGCCGTCCGCAGGTCGCCCAGCAGCTCGCCGAGCCCGGCGAGCGGAACGCCGGACGGAACGGATCCGGACAACGCGACCCACGGAATCGGACGCCGGGCGACCGCCTCGGCGACGGCGATGCGCGCTGCGGCGGCGAAGGCATCCCACTCGCCTGCGTCGAACTCGGTCGCCGGCTCGTACAGGTCGGTGCTGGTCGCGGATTCGGCACTCTCAACGACGGCGATGCAGGTCCGCGTCACACGAGAGAGCGGAACGACGACCGTCTGCACGCCGTCCGCCGCGAGCATCGACGCCAGCCACTCCCCGGTCGCCCCGCCCAGCGCGGCGACGGCTCGCACGTCGGCGCCGAGCGCCGAGGCGGAGCGCGCCACGTTGAGCGACTTGCCGCCCGCCACCCTGGTGACCGCGAACGGTCGTGTGATGTCGCCGACCTTGAGCTCGTCGACCTCGTACGTGACGTCGAGGCTTGCGGAGAGCGCGAGCGCGATGATCATGATTCCAAGCCTAGATTTCGTCGTCTTCTGGCGCCCTCCGCGAGTTCGTTCGAGCAATGATCTGCGCGTACCGCTGGCGCATGTCCGACGGGATTGCCGTTGACCATCGATGACCGGTTGCGCACTCTCGCCCGGAGAAACGCGCACTCTCGCGGAGAGAAGGGGGCACTCTCGCGTGGAGGAAGGGGCACATTCGAGTGAAGGAAGGGGCACTCTCGCGGAGAGAAAGGGGCACTCTCGCGCGGAGGTACGCGCACTCTCGCGGGTGCGGGAGCGCAGCCCGCGCCGGGGTCAGCGCTGAAGGGCCGTCGGGTCGGCGATGAGCCGCGTGAACGCCAGTTCGCCGGCACCCACCGTGAGCACGTCTGCACCGAGCTCGGAGCGCACGATGTCCACCTGTTCGGCGGATGTCGCCAGCGACTGCGCGCGCACCTCGCTCTCGAGCATTCCCGGTGCGGCGTCGTGCAGCGCGCCCAGGAATCCGCCGAGCACCACCAGTCGCGGGTTGAGGATGTTCACCGCGTTCCGGATCGCTATCGCCAGATACCGTACCTGCCGCTCGACCTCGGCGCGTCCTGCTTCGTCGAGCTGCTTCATCGCGTCGTCCAGGTGCTCTGGATCGGCGACACCGAGCGCCTCGAGGAGCCTGGCCTGCGAGACCTCTGTCTCGAGGCATCCGATCGCGCCGCAGTGGCATCGGCCGCCCGCGGAGTTGACGAGCGTGTGGCCCAGCTCGCCCGCGTAGCCGAAGCTGCCAGTGAGGGGCAGCGCGTGGGTGATCACCCCGCCGCCGATGCCGCCCGCTCCGCCGTTGAGGTAGATGAGATCGTCGATGCCGCGTCCCGCCCCGAAGAGATGCTCGGCACCCGCGCCGAGGCTCGCGTCGTTGGCGACCACGGCCGGAAGGCCCGTGGACTCCTCGAGCAGTGCCGCGAACGGTTCGTCGACCCACTCAAGGTGCGGTGCCAGCCGCACGACGCCATCCGCCTCGCGCACACTTCCGGGGACGGCCGCCCCGATCCCCGTGACACGGAGTCCGGTATCGATGAGTGCCTTGAGCCCGTCGAGGAGCGCGGCGACGATGCGCGCCGCCTCTTGAGCGGTCGGCGGCGTGGCGGTCGCATGCCGCACCTGCCGATGCACGGTGCCGTCCAGGCCGACGACCCCCACCGTCACGCCGTCCACCTCGGGATTCACGGTGATGACGACGACGTCCGGATTCGCGCGAACGACCGGGCTGGGACGGCCGACGCCCGTCGACTCCCGCGGCTCCGTCTCCGAGACCAGGCCCATCGCTGCCAGCTCTGCGACGAGCGCACCGATCGTGGACCTGCTGAGGCCCGTCGCCCTGGTCAGTTCGGATCGGGACCGTCCGGGAATGCCGTGCACCAGCCGCAGCACCGTGCCGAGATTGTGCTGACGCACCCCGTCGAGATTGCTCCCGAGGGGAGGGCGTACAGGCACGGTTTCGGGCAGCGCCGCCGGTAGTGCTTCGGTCACCCCGGCAGCCTAACGGTATTCACGTTCGGAGGCCGAACTTATTGCCGGCATGCCAGCAAGGCCCTCAATCCCATCGGTGAGGCCATCGGGCCGGCGATCAAGGTGCAGGTTCCCACGCCCGTGGTAGCGTCTCGCCGTGGTACTCGAGGTTGCCGTCCCGGTGCGCGGCGAGCCCCGTCCCGCTTCGCTCTACCTGCCGGACGGCGATGTCGCAGGAACGATCGTCTTCGTCCAGGGAAGCGGACCGGGAACCGCAGGCGGTTTCCCGTCGTTGGGCGCGAGATTCGCGTCGCTCGGAATAGCGTGCCTGATCGTCGAGAAGGTCATGGACGGCTACACGAAGCTCCGTCGCGACTACGACACGCTCGCCTGCGACGCGCGCGACGCATTGGTCTGGGCGCACTCGCGGCCCGATCTCGAGCGCAGACCCGTGGCGCTCTTGGGGTTCAGTGAGGGCGGCTGGGTCTCCACCAAGGCCGCTGCTCTCGCCCCGGAGCTGATCGATCTCCTCGTCCTGTGCTCATCTCCGTTGACGACGCCGCGCGCGCAGACCGCCTACCACCAGGCGAACGCGGATCCGGGTTCGTCGCGAACGATGCGTCGGATCCGATACGGCCTGGCGTGGGCGATCATGTCCCTCGCCGACTACGGCGACTGCGACGTCATCCCGCTCCTGCGCTCCGTCCCGGTCCCTGTGGTCCTCGCCGTCGGCGCCGACGATCCGACCATCGACGTGGGTCTCGCCCGAGACGTGTTCGTGCGCAACCGCCCGCACGATCCGGCACCGTTCATCGTTTCGGAGAGCGGCCATCACCTGATGCGGAATGGACCTCCGCCGTCGCCACCCTCATCGCCGGCTGCGAGGTCGTGCGCTCGGACTGACCCCTGTCCTCGCTTGCGCTGAGACCGACCTGACGTGCACAACCGCCTGGTGACAGCCGCGTGACTGCGCTCCGCAACAACGCTGAGGACGGTGGGTAGACCCACGTCCACCCACCGTCCTCAGCACTCTGCCAGCGACGCGTCACTCCGGGATGCGGCCGCTCTCCGCGAGCTGGGCGTACCAGGCCGCGCTGTCCTTCGGCAGGCGCTCGAGCGTGTCGTAGTCGACCCGCACGATGCCGAACCGCTTGGAGAAGCCGAATCCCCACTCGAAGTTGTCCATCAGCGACCACACGAAGTAGCCGCGAAGGTCGACGCCGTCCTGCAGCGCCCGGTGCACGGCGGTGATGTGACGACGCAGGTAGTCGATGCGCTCCGTGTCGTGCACGGCGAGGCCGCTCTCGTCGTGGGCCACGACATCCGCGAAGGCAGCGCCGTTCTCCGTGACCATGAGCGCCTGCTCGGGGAACTCGTCGCGCAGCGAGGTGAGCAGGTCGTAGAGGCCGGACGGCTCGATGTTCCAACCCATCTCGGTGTAAGGGCCGGGCTGCTCGAGGAACTCGACGCGATCCGCGCCCGGCCACGGCGAAGCACCGACGTCCTTGTGGCCATCGGCGTGCTGACGCTCTCCGCGGCCGTCCCAGAGACGCACCCGGTTCGTCGAGTAGTAATTGACGCCCAGGATGTCGATCGGCTGGTTGATCGTCTCCAGGTCGCCCGGCTGCACGAACGACCAGTCCGTGATGTCCTTGGTGTCCTCGAGCAGGTCCGCCGGATACTCGCCCTTCAGCATCGGATACGTGAAGGCCCGGTTGCCGAGAGCATCGATCTGCCGCGCAGCCTCGATACCCGTGTCGCCCTCCGGACGGATGACGTGCAGGTTGAGCGTCACCGAGTACTGGGCGTCATCGTTGGAGACGGATGCACGCAGCGCCTGCAGCGCGAGCCCGTGACCCAGGTTGAGGTGGTGCACAGCTCGCAGCGCGTCCGCACCATCGGTGCGGCCAGGAGCATGCGCGCCCGACGCGTACCCGAGGTACGCGGAGCACCATGGCTCGTTCAGCGTGGTCCAGACGGCGACGCGGTCGCCGATCCGCTCACCGATGGCCGCCGCGTAGTCGGCGAACGCGTAAGCGGTGTCGCGGTTCGGCCAGCCGCCCTCGTCTTCGAGCGTCTGCGGAAGATCCCAGTGGTACAGGGTGGCGACGGGCGTGATGTCGCGTTCGAGCAGGCCGTCGACGAGGCGGGAGTAGAAGTCTGCACCCGGCTTGTTGACCGCGCCGCGACCGTTCGGGATGACACGCGGCCACGCGATCGAGAAGCGGTACGCGTGCAGACCCAGCTGCTTCATGATGTCGAGGTCGGAGTCGAGCCGATGGTAGTGGTCGTCGGCCACGTCTCCGGTGTCGCCGTTCCACACCTTGCCGGGAGTGTGGCTGAAGGTGTCCCAGATGGACGGCATGCGGCCGTCTTCCTTGACGGCGCCCTCTACCTGGTACGACGCGGTCGCCGAACCGAACACGAACGAATCGGGGAACTGCAGACCGCTGTCGCGGTAGTCGTCGCTGCCTTGTGTCATGTTTTCCTGCCTGAACGACGCGCGAGCGCGGCACGGACGCGGCGTCTTGGTTGGTGTCGGAGTAGAGGTAGGGCGCGCAGAGAGCGCTCTTTCTCCCCGGCCACCATATAGGCGATTGAGGGGAGCGTCATGCGAACCGGTTCGCATGACCGACCCGATCGAGCCGGTGAGCGGCGAAGCCGCGATAGCGCGGGAACGACGCCTCTTAAGAAGAGAGGTCGAAACGATTCGGGTGCGGCTGCGAAACGCCCTGCGCCGACCCAGAGCTCCACCCCGTACGCAGTTCAGGCAGAGAGCCTGCCCGGCTGCGATATGCAGTCGGACAGGCTCTCTGCCTGAAGTAGCAACAGAGGGTGGGGTGCTGGCCAACGGACGGCCAGCTGGCACGAAGACGCTCCGGGCCGATCTGCTGACTACCAGGTGCTAGGCGTCGAGTCGAGCGGTACCGGCGCCGGGCGCTCGACACTGCTGGCGATCTCGACGACCGAATGCGACTCGGCGGCGCGCAGGATGCCATCCATCACCTCGAGCACGTGGAAGGCCAGGTCACCGCTCGCCCGGTGCGGACGATCGGTCTCGATGCCGCGAGCCATGTCGGCCAGTCCGTATCCGCGTCCGGAGTCCGCCCACCCGGCCGACACCGGAATGGTCTCCCACTCGCGGGTCGCCGCCGGCGCGATCTCCACATCGCCGTCGAATCGATTGGGATCCGGAACCGACATGGTTCCCTCGGTGCCGAACACCTCGAAGAGCGGTGCGCGCGACTTCCAGACGTCGAAGCTCATCGTGATGGTCGTCGTCAGCCCGTTCTCGTGCTCGAGGAGTGCGCTGACGTGGGTGGCGACATCCACCGGGATCGCGGTGCCCGCCAGCAGACCCGTCGCGACGGAGCGCTCGCGCGCCGATGTCGTGGCGACACCGGAGACACGAGCGACCGGACCGAAGAGCGTGACGATGCTGCTCAGGTAGTAAGGGCCCATGTCGAAGAGCGGGCCGCCGCCCGGCTGATAGTAGAAGGCCGGCGCCGGATGCCACAGCTCGTGACCGGGAGCGCTCCAGTGGATCGCAGCTGCGATCGGCTGCCCGATCGCCCCGTCGTCCAGTGCCTTGCGCGCCGTCTGGATTCCCGTGCCCAGCACCGTGTCCGGCGCACTGCCGACGCGCAGCCCCTTTTCGGCGGCGAGCGCCAGCAGCGGCTCGGCCTCGGCGGGGTTCAGCGCGAGCGGCTTCTCGCCGTACACGTGCTTGCCCGACTCGATGGCACGAATGCCGATGGCCGCGTGCGCCTGCGGAATCGTCAGGTTGAGCACAGCGTCGATGTCGGCATCCGACAGCAGCTCGTCGACGGTGAGTGCACGCACCCCTTGCTCGGCCGCGACCTCGCGAGCGCGCTCCTCGTTGACGTCTGCGACGGCGACCAGCTTCAGGTTCGGCAGGTTCGGGATGTGCGTGAAGTACTGGTTGCTGATGTTGCCGACGCCGATGACGCCCAGACGCAGAACGCCGGCTTCCTGCTCGCTCACTCGCCGGACTCCTCTTCCTCGTCGTCACCTGATGGGAACGTGCCTGACCTGACGTCGGCGGCGCTCGGTGCAGGCTGGCCGGATCCGCGCGCAGCCCAGAGCAGGCCGCGCTCGATGATGCCGCGCACGTTCGGGTCGTCGACGACCTCGAGCTTGTGGCCGGGCGCCGACACGAAGATGCGGCCATCGCCCCACAGGCGCGTCCAGATCGCCGGAGCGGTGACCGGACGGTGCCACGCATCCCACGGGCGCACGCTCTGCGTCGTGGTGGCGAGCACGTCGTTCAGCTCGTCGCTCAGCACCCAGTACTGCTCGGTGACGAGGTCGAAGTCGGCGACGCCCGCGGTGATCGGGTGCACCTTGCCGAGCTCGGTCATCTGCACCGTGTACGGGATGTAGTTGTCGGCCTGCTCGCCTGCCAGCTGATCCTTGGGGGCCCTGTTCGCGTGGTGCGCGAACTGGCCGCCGATCATGTGCAGGTAGTCGGCGTTGTTCCGGTACGAATCGGCGATGCCGCCGTGCCATCCGCCCATACCCATGCCGTTGCGCACGGCACGGTCGAGGCCGGCCATCTCCTCGCGCTCGATGGTGTTCATGGTGTTGATCTGCACGAGCAGGTCGACGGTGTCCATGTACGCCTCGTCGGTGTAGATCGCCGGGGATTCCTCGATGCGCACCTCGAAGCCGTTCGCTTCCAGGAACGGCACGAAGGAGTCGGTGGTCTCGACGGGCTCGTGCCCGTCCCAGCCGCCGCGCACGATGAGCGCGCGACGTGTTGCGTCAGTCATGTTTCACTTTCGTTGTTGTATCAGGCCGCCTCGGGGCCGGCTCATAGTTTCCAGTACCTATGACCGCTGAGACGGCGGTCAGCGCTGGGCCCCTCGAGCCGGTACCGGGCGGCGCTGTTCCGCCGTCCGGCCGAGCAAGAGGGAGGGTCGCGGCGAAGGCCAGAAATGGCCTTCGCTCATAGCTCCACCGTGCGACTTTGCGAGAAGGCCGCGTCGAAGGCCTCGGCCGGCGGTGTGATCGTGGCGAGCTTGCGCACGAACTGCAGCGCCTCGGGTCCGCCGACGAGACGATCCATGCCCGCGTCTTCCCACTCGACGCTCGTCGGGCCGTCGTAGCCGATCCAGTTGAGGGTGCGAAAGATGGGCTCCCACGGCACCTCGCCGTGTCCGGTGGAGACGAAGTCCCAGCCGCGACGCGGGTCTCCCCATGGAAGGTGGGATGCGAGGCGCCCATTGCGGCCGTTCAGCTGCGTGACCGACTCCTTGCAGTGCACGTGGAAGATCTTGTCCGAGAAGTCCTGCAGGAAGGTCACCGGATCGATCTGCTGCCACACGAAGTGCGACGGGTCGAAGTTGAAGCCGAAGGCGTCGCGGTTGCCGATCGCCTCCAGGGTGCGCTTCGACGACCAGTAGTCGAATGCGATCTCGCTCGGGTGCGGCTCCAGCGCGAACCGCACGCCCACCTCGTCGAACACGTCGAGGATGGGGTTCCAGCGGTCGGCGAAGTCCTGGTAGCCGTCCTCGATCATCGAGTCGGGAACAGGCGGAAAGCCCGCGATGGTCTTCCAGATCTTGGATCCGGTGAACCCGGTGACAGTCTTCACCCCGAGTGCCGCAGCGGCGCGGGCCGTCGTCTTGAGTTCCTCGGCGGCGCGCTGACGCACGCCCTCCGGATCTCCGTCGCCCCACACGTGCGGCGGCACGATGTCCTCGTGCCGCTGGTCGATCGGGTCGTCGCAGACGGCCTGGCCGACCAGATGGTTCGAGATGGTGAAGACCTTCAGCCCGTTGCGCTCGAGGATCTCGAGACGGTTCGCCACGTACGCGGGATCGGTCGCAGCGCGATTGACGTCGAGGTGATCGCCCCAGCTGGCGATCTCGAGGCCGTCGTAGCCCCACTCACCCGCGAGGCGCGCCACCTCCTCGAACGGCAGGTCGGCCCACTGGCCGGTGAACAGGGTGATCGGACGCGTCATCGTCCTTCCTCCTTCGTCAAGAGATTCATCGTGTGCTTTGCTGAATGATCGTCAGCGCGCAGACGGGATGACCGTCCACGCGGACCCCTCGCCCGCCGACTCCTCCACCGCTGCCAGCACGCGCTGCACCTGCAGTGCGTCGTCGAACGACGGATGCGGCTGCTCGCCCGCCGCGATGTCGCGGACGAGGTCGACCACCTGGTGCGTGAACCCGTGCTCGTAGCCGAGCCCGTGTCCGGCCGGCCACCAGTTGGCGACATACGGATGCACGGGCTCTGTCACGATGATGCGGCGGAATCCCTGCGCCTCGGCGTCGTCCGATCCGTCGAAGTACTCGAGCACGTTCATGTCCTCGAAGTCGAACGCGACGGAGCCCTTGGATCCGTTGATCTCCAGCCGGATGGCGTTCTTGCGGCCGAGCGCGAAGCGCGTCGCCTCGAAGACGCCGAACGCGCCGTTGCCGAATCGCGCCGTGAAGGCCGCGGCGTCGTCGACCGTGACCGGTCCCTTGGCGCCGTCCGCGGATCCCTTGCCACCCAGGCCGACGAGGTCGCCGCCGACCGGACGCTCCGTCACGAACGTGTTCATGATCGCGGAGAGCCCGGTGATGTCGGAGCCGGACACCCACTGCGCCATGTCGATGATGTGCGCGCCGATGTCGCCGAGCGCGCCACTGCCCGCTTTCGACTTGTCCATGCGCCAGGTGAGAGGAGCGTCAGCATCGCTCAGCCAGTCCTGCAGGTACTGAGCGCGCACGTGGCGGATCTCGCCGAGCCGGCCCTCCCGCACGAAGCGACGGGCCAACGACAGGGCAGGAACCCGGCGGTAGGTGAACCCGCACATCGCGAACACCCCGTTGGCTGCCGCCTTGCGCGCGGCATCCGCCATGTCCTCCGCTTCTTCGACCGAGTTGGCCAGCGGCTTCTCGCACAGAACGTGCTTGCCGGCCTCGAGAGCGGCGATCGCGATCTCGCGGTGCGTGTCGCCTGGGGTGCAGATGTCGATGAGGTCGATGTCGTCTCGCTCGAGCAGTCGGCGCCAGTCGGTCTCGACGCTCTGCCAGCCCATCCGCTCCGCCGCCTCGGTCACGGCCGCCAGGTTGCGCCCGGCGACAGCGGTGAGTTGCGGGGCGAGCGGCAGATCGAAGAACCGGGGCGCGGTACGCCAGGCATGCGAATGCGCCGCCCCCATGAATGCGTACCCGACCATGCCGACACGCAACTGCGGCGTGCTGTCTGCCATCGCGACTCCTTCGTGGCGTTCTTGAGTGCTGTTCATCTCTGCGACGTCCGCGTCTCAGCCACTCATGCGCCGATACGCTCGCACGTCGTCTGTTCGTGCCGTGTCGGTCAGCCGTTCGCCGAATCTTCGTCCGATCGACTGCTGTACTTCAGTTGCGCTCGTAGTTGCGCAACTCAGGCGAAGCCAGAAGACACTGTTCGCTTGATCATCGCACCGGCGTACGCGGGAAGCAAGCGGAAGTTCGATGGCAAAGTTGCGCAACTATGACTTAGCATGTGCTCATGACCGATGGCGAGCCGCACCACGAGGCGCGAACGGGCGCCGAGGCCGCTGCGACCGCCTCGGGCGATCACGTTCGACGCTCCGGTTCTGGCCATCAGGCGCACACCATGGCCGAACTTGCGCGACTGGCCGGGACCACAGTGCCGACGGTCTCGAAGGTGCTGAACGGACGCTCCGACGTCTCCGTCGCCACCCGCGAGCGCGTGATGCGCCTCGTCGAGGAGACCGGCTATCGCCGGAGGCACCGCTCCGGCTCCCAGCGCGATCGCGAAACCGGGGGCCTCGTCGATCTGGTCATCAGCAAGGTCAGCGGGTCGTGGGCCAACCTCGTGCTCAACGGGGCCGAGCGGGCAGCGGCCTCCGCCGGCCTCGACGTCGTGGTCACCGTGGCACGACCGGAGCAGGATGCAGGTGCCGACTGGGTCGCACGCATCCTGGCTCGCAAGTCCCGAGGAGCGACCGTCGCACTGCTCAGCCCGAGTCGCACGCAGCTGCAGGTGCTCAGCGCTGCGGGCATCCCGCTGGTGCTCCTTGATCCCTCGGCGGACTCCGCATCAGGAGTGCCCAGCATCGGGACCACCGACTGGGCAGGCGGCTACGCCGCGGCCGCGCACCTGGCCGCACTCGGCCACCGCCGGGTCGGCCTCATCGCGGGATCAGGCGACTACCGCTACGGCCGCGCACGGGTGGACGGCTTCCGCGCCGGACTCGAACAGGCCGGCATCCCGCTCCCTGAGGAGCTCATCGAGAGCGCCGACTGGCGGAGAGAGAGTGCGGCAGTCGCTGCCGCACGGATGCTTGCGCTCCGGAAACGTCCGACCGCCCTGTTCGCGTGCTCCGACGAGATGGCGCTCGGCACCTATCAGGCCGCCCGGGCCCTCGGATTGGGGGTGCCGGACGACCTCAGCATCGTGGGGTTCGACGACCTTCCGGAGTCGGCGTGGGTGACCCCCGGCCTCACCACGGTGCGCCAGCCGATCGAGGACATGGCATCCGCCGCGATGCGCATGCTGCTGCGGCTGAGGGCCGGAGCGCCCGCCGGCTCGGCCCGTGAGGAACTGGCCACCGAGCTCGTCGTGCGCGAGTCCACCACAACGGCTCGGTAACGGGTTTGGCCGCACGACGGATCGTCGTATAGCGTGTGCGTGAGAGCGCTCCCACGACTTTCATCACATCTTGATTTCAGATGTCGACGACACGCCTGGAAGCCCCTCATAAAATGTTGACACGTCCAACAAAAGACTGAAAGATAACCAGGACGGCTGTGGAAGACGTGGCCCGGCCAACGCACCAAACCTGACATTCAACGACGAATCTCGATCGACGCCCCACGTCGGTCGGACGGAAGGGATCTGATAATGGCATCGGAATCCACTGGCGCAGCATTCACCCGACGGGGCTTCCTCGGCCTCGCGGGCGGCGTTGCCGCCACCACCCTCCTCGCCGCGTGTTCTAGCGGCACGAGCGGAAGCAGCAGCACAGGCGGCACGCTGAAGTTCTGGAACATGCCCTGGGGTGGAACGCAGTTCAACCCCACCGACAAGAAGATCACCCTGGCTTACAAGCCGGCGAGCGGTCTCCCGTCGGCCACCTACCAGGAGATCCAGTGGGCGAACTTCACCCAGACGTTCTCCTCCGCTGTGGCCTCCAACACGGGCCCCGCGGTGAGCTCCGGCGGTGGCACGCAGGCGTTCCAGTTCGCCCACCAGGGCAAGATCGCCTACGCGGACGACCTGATCAACTCGTGGGGCAGCAACGGCATCAAGGATGACTTCCTCGACGGCCTTCTCGACACGATGAAGACCGACCAGGGTTACGCGGCTGTGCCGTACAACCTGGACGTTCGCTGCTCGTGGTACAGCAAGTCGCTCCTGCAGCAGGCCGGCGTCGACGTGCCGACCTCGTGGGACGAGTACAAGGCAGTCTGCGCCGCTCTGAAGAAGATCGGCGTCTACGGCTTCGGTCTCGGCTCGGGAGCCGGTAACTTCACCGGCAGCCACATCCTCACCGCGTTCATGATCAACAACGGTGGAGGCCTCTTCAACTCGAAGAAGGAGCCCGACTGCGTCACCTCTGAGAACGAAGAGGCGATGACGTACGTGCTCGAGCTCGTGCAGAACGGCTACTCGGACCCGGCGGCGGCGACCTACACGAGCGCCAACGTTCAGGCCCAGTGGAACGCGAAGAAGTTCGGCTACGGCTGGGACGGCGCCGGACTGGGCGCCTCGGTGAACGCCGCTACGGCGAGCGATCTGGTGGTCGGCGACCCGCTGACGAGCCCGTCGGGCAAGAAGGGTGGCCTGTACTTCCCGAACAACATCATGATGTACAAGAACACCCCCAGCCAGAAGGGCTCGGAGGCGTTCATGACGTACTACTACAAGAACATGTCCAAGCTGTGGACGGACAAGACCGGCATCGGTCTCCCCCCGCTGAAGTCGATCGCGAACACCTCGGTGCTCAAGAACGACCCGGTGACGGTGAAGATCCTCGCCGACTGGAACCCCATCTACGGCACCTGGGCAGCCCCGGGCGGAAAGGGTCTGTTCTACAACATCGCCAACACGGTGGACGGCACGCAGCCGATGATCACCTTTGCGCAGTCGATCCTTGGTGGTAAGACGGATGCAAAGACGGCTCTGACCACGCTGCAGAACTCCATCGAAGGTTTGATGAAGTAGCGAGATGAATCCGGGTGGGCCCTGAGCGAGAGCCGGGGCCCACCCGTTTTCGCTAGTACCACCCTTTCTGAAGCTGTCGAAGGAGAAGCTCAATGTCGACCGAGTCCGTGACCGGCGCCCTGAAGAAGGCGCGGAACGGCGTGGGGGTCGCTGGAACGGGGCGTTCGCCGAGTACCGGCAAACGTGGCCGTTCCATTTCCCACACCTGGACCTTCCTGCTGTTCGCGCTGCCGTCACTGCTGCTGCTGATTCTGCTGAACCTGTATCCGGTGATCTACGCAGGCTGGCAGTCCACCCGTAATGGCGACCTCATCGATGCGGGCGCCTTCGTCGGGTTCCAGAACTACATCGACGTCGTGCAGCAGCCGGCGTTCTGGCACGCTGCCCTGTTCACTCTGGTGTTCACCGTCGTCGGAGTTTTCGGCAGCTGGGCTGCCGGACTCGGACTCGCGCTCCTGCTGCGCACCCGCATCCCGGCTGCCGGGCTCTGGAAGGTCCTGCTGCTTCTACCGTGGGTCGTTCCCACGGTCGTCTCAGCAACCAGCTGGAACTGGCTCGTGGCCACACCGCAGTCGCCGCTGCCGATGCTCGCCCAGGCCCTCGGGTTCGGCAATGTGCTGTTCCTGGCCGATCCGTTCCTCGCGCAGGTCACCGTCTGCGTGTTCAAGGTGTGGATCAGCTTCCCGTTCATGATGATGATGATGTCCTCGGCGCTGGCGTCGGTCGACACCAACGTGTATGAAGCGTCCAGAGTCGACGGCGCGGGAACGTGGCAGACGTTCACGCAGATCACACTGCCGATGATCGCCCGCACCACGTACGTGTCGTGGATCCTGATGACCATCTTCTGCGTCAACGACTTCCCAACGATCTTCCTGCTCACCGGCGGTGGCCCTGTCGGTGCCACGCAGTCGCTCGTGGTCCTCGCCTACGTGACCGTGTTCCAGAACTACCAGGTCGGTCCTGGTGTGGCGATCGCGTTCATCATGACCATCGTCCTCGTCATCATCTCGGTGCTGCTGTACCGCCAGACCCAGAAGGCGAACATCGAATGAGTACCGAAACCCAAACCCACCAGATCACCGGCGAACTCCACCTCGGAGTCGCGACCGGAAAACGTCGTCGGCTCGACGAACTCGGCGAACGCGGCAAATGGTGGCGCCTCCTGATCGTGCTGGTCATCACGGTTGTGGTGCTCGTGCCGATCGTCGCCGTCGTCTTCTTGTCGTTGACCCCCTCGCTCGGATCGAGCGCGACCGGGCTCACGTTCGAGAACTACGGTCAGGTCTTCAGCCAGACATCGGTCGGCACATGGCTGGCCAACAGCCTCATCGTGGCCCTGGTGACCGTCGTGATCGCCGTGATCGTCGCCGCTCCCGCCGGCTACGTGCTCTCCCGCGGACGCAACAAGCTGGTCTCCGGATACGCGCTGATCCTGTTCATCGTGCAGTCGCTGCCGGTCGTGACCGCCGTCATCCCGCTGTTCTTCCTGTTCGCGAAAATCGGACTGGTCGACAACCTCGCCGGCGTCACGATCATCTACATCGGATCGACCATGTCGGTCGCGATCTGGATGATGGCCGCCTACTTCGACTCCATCCCGATCACCCTCGAAGAAGCGGCATGGATCGATGGAGCAAGCGTCTTCGGCAGCTTCACGCGAGTCGTTCTGCGCAACTCGCTGCCCGGCATCCTCTCGACCGCGATCTTCTCGTTCCTGCTGGCCTGGAACGACTACCTCGTGGCCGTGGTGTTCCTGCGCAGCGACCAGAACTACACGCTCCCGATCGGTCTGAACACGTTCTTCCAACAGAACCAGACCAACTGGGGCCTCGTGATGGCGGTGGCCGTCATCATGATGCTGCCGCCGATCATCGTGTTCTCCGTGCTGAACAAGTACTTCAGTGTCGGAGGCATCGGAGGGTCCCTTGCCGGACGCTGACCTCAGCGCCGCTTCAGCGGAGAAGGGCGGTCGCGCAGCTCGCGCGGCCGCCCTTCCTGCACTGAGGGCCGCAATCGACCGCATCATTCCCGCGGATGCCTGGCCAGCCGGCTGGGAAGGCGGCGTGCGCGAGTACCTGACCGACGATCCGATCGCTGCCGACCGCGATCTCCTGTGGGCGTGGCCCGAGCTCCTTTCGCTCGCAGCGCGCCTCGACGACGAGGCACGGCGCACAGGCGCCGCAGACTTCGCCGCTCTTGGAGTGGACGAACAAGACGCGATCCTCGCGATGATCGAGTCCGGATCAGGCGCAAGGGCATTCGACGCACTGCGTCGGGTGAGCTGGGAGGGGTACTACGCGTCGTCGGATGGCAGGCATCCGGCAGGGCTCGACATGGTCGGCTTCCGCGGTGCGCCGGAAGGCGTCACCCCCATAGAGCCGGAACCACTGAAGACGGTCACGGCGGCGCAGGTGCACTCGCACTACGACGCCATCATCGTGGGCTCGGGTCCGGGCGGCGGTGTCGCCGCCCAGGTACTCACCGCCGCCGGCAAGCACGTGCTGCTCGTGGAGCGTGCTCCGTACCTCAGGGCCGACGAGATCCGAGGGGATCACCTGCACGGCAAACGCAATGCCGTGTACTGGCCGACCGTCGGTCCCGGGCCGGGGCATCCGCGGGTCGCTCAGACCCCGGACGGCGACCGGCTGATCGACGGAACCGGTGACGCGGGACTGTACGGCCTGAACGCCGACACGATCGGCGGTGGGACCCGCATCTGGCAGGGAATGGCATGGCGGTTCATGCCGGAGGACTTCCGGATGGCGTCGCTGTACGGCAACCCGGACGGCGCGAGCCTCGCGGACTGGCCCGTCTCGTACGACGAGCTAGAGCCGTACTACACGAAGGCCGAGTGGGAGCTCGGCGTTGCAGGCGAAGAGGGCGGGCTCACGTCTCGGACGCCTCGCTCCGCCGGATATCCGATGCCCGCGATGGGAACGGAGCCGTCGCGTGAGCTGCTCGGCTCGGCCGCGGACCGTCTGGGCTGGGGCTGGGGGCCGATTCCGCTCGCCATCAACTCGCAGCCCTGGGACGGCCGAGCCGCCTGCGTGCGCTGCGCTCAGTGCATCGGAAACACATGCCCTGTTGACGCGAAGAACGGCTCGCAGTCCACGTTCATCCCCCGTGCGATCGCGACCGGTCTCTGCGACCTGCTGCCCGACGCCGAGGTGGTCGAGGTGCGCGACGGCGTCGGCGCCGCCGGCGTGACGATCATGGCGGATGCCACGAAGCGCCCCGTCGAGCTCACCGTCAGTGCCGACGTGGTCGTCGTCTCGGCAGGTGCCGTCGAGACCGCCCGCCTGCTGCTCGCCAGCGGTCTCGGCAACGATCACGTCGGTCGCTACCTGCACGATCACCGCACCGCAACCGTGCTCGGCCACGCAGCCGAGCCCGTGAAGCCGTACATCGGACCAGGACACTCCGTCGCGACGCTCGACCACGTGCATGCGGCGACGGTGCCATGGGGCGGCGGCGTCATCGTCGACCTGATGGGACTGCTGCCGCTGACGTCGGCCGGGCAGCCGGGTCCCGGCACCCCGGCATGGGGTGCTCGCCACAAGGAATGGATGCGCGGCGGACGCGCGAACCTGTTCGGCGTGTTCGCGATGGGGCAGGAGATCCCGATGCCGACGTCCCGGGTGACACTGGCATCCGTGAAGGATCGCTGGGGTCGCCCTGGCGCAGCCCTGCGCAAGGAAGTGCACTGGACGAGCCAGCAGGTGGAGGACGGACTGGCCGTGCAGGGCGCAACGTGGTTGGCGGCCGCCGGCATCACGGACATCAGGCGACAGGGCGGTCCGGCAACGGCATCCGCCGCCGGTGAGCACTCGTGCGGAACCGCCCGCATGGGAACGTCGTCGGACAACTCGGCCACCGACCCTTACGGTCGTGTGTGGGGCAGCCACCGCGTCGTGGCCTGCGACTCGTCGCTGCACCCGACGAACGGCTCGGTGAACCCGACCCTCACGATCGTGGCGAACGCGTTCCGCGTCGCCGAGAACCTCGTCGCGGAGTGGCCCCGGTAAACGAACCACCCGCATTCGACGGATCATGAACAGGCGACACGAGACGGACAGCACCGCGGTCGCCCGAGACATCCGACTCCCGCAACACGGAAGGAACCACCATGACCGAGACCAGCGCGCGCTGGCACAACACGGCGCTGCCCGCCGCGGAGCGCGTCGAGGCACTCATCGCCGAGATGACGCTGCGCGAGAAGGTCGCGCAGCTCTACGGCGTGTGGGTGGCCTCGTCGCCGACGGGTGGCGACGTGGCGCCGTTCCAACACGACATGAATGAGGATGCGGTCGAGCTCGACGAGATCCTCCCCCACGGGCTCGGTCAGCTGACTCGGTCGTTCGGCTCCGCTCCTGTGGATGCCGCTGTCGGCGTCGTCTCGCTCGCACGCAGTCAGAAGCGCATCGTGGCGGCGAACCGGTTCGGCATCCCCGCCATCGCGCACGAGGAGTGTCTCGCGGGCTTCACCGCGTGGGGCGCCACCAACTATCCGGTGCCGCTGTCGTGGGGTGCGACGTTCGATCCATCGCTCATCGAGCGGGTCGCGAAGCGGATCGGCACCGGCATGCGGTCCGTCGGCGTGCACCAGGGCCTCGCGCCGGTGCTCGATGTGACCCGGGATCCGCGGTGGGGTCGCACCGAGGAGACCATCGGCGAAGATCCGTACCTCGTCGGCACCATCGCCACCGCCTACGTGCGCGGTCTGGAGTCAACGGGCATCGTCGCCACGCTCAAGCACTTCATCGGATACTCCGCATCGAAGGCCGCCCGCAACCTCGCGCCCGTGTCGATGGGACGCCGTGAGTTCAACGATGTGATGGTTCCACCGTTCGAGCTGGCCGTGCGCGACAGCGGCGTTCGCAGCGTGATGCACGCGTACACCGACGTGGACGGCGTGCCGTCCGCAGGCGACGAGACGTTGCTCACCGGACTGCTCCGCGAGACCTGGGGCTTCACCGGCACGGTGGTCGCCGACTACTTCGGGGTGGCCTTCCTCAAGACGCTGCACGGTGTTGCCGGCACCTGGGCTGAGGCAGCTGCTGCCGCGCTCAAGGCCGGTGTGGACGTCGAGCTGCCGACGGTCAAGGCGTACGGCGACCCTCTGGTCGCCGCGGTCGAGACAGGCGAGCTCGACGAGGCGTTCGTGGACCGTGCGCTTCGGCGGGTGCTGCTGCAGAAGGCCGAGTTCGGCATGCTCGACCCCGACTGGTCGCCGCTGCCGGACGGCTGGACGGATGCCGACCTCGCAGACATCGAGGCCGTGCGCGGCCGCATCCAGCTGGATACCGCCGAAGACCGCGCCCTCGCCCGCGAGGTCGCTGAACGCGCCGTTGTGCTGGTGCGCAACGACGGGACGCTGCCTCTGCAGGCGGCGACGGACATCCGCATCGCCGTGGTCGGACCACTCGCAGACGACCAGTTCGCGATGCTCGGCTGCTACTCGTTCCCGAGCCACGTCGGCACGCTTCACCCTGAGGTGCCGATCGGCATCGAGCTGCCCACCGTGCTCGAGAGCCTGCGCGCCGAGTTCCCGGGCGCCGTCATCGGCTTCGAGCCGGCGGTCAGCGTCGACGGCAAGGGTGACGGCGTCGCCGATGCGGATGCCGCAGGCATTGACCGCGCGATCGCTGCGGCCCGCGACGCCGACCTGGTGATCGCGGTGCTGGGCGACCACGCCGGGCTGTTCGGCCGTGGCACATCCGGCGAGGGATGCGACGCAGCGAGCATGCGCCTGCCCGGTCGCCAGCAGGATCTCCTTGACGCGCTCATCGAGACCGGAACGCCGGTCGTCGCGACGCTCGTCGAGGGACGCCCGTACTCGCTGGGATCCGCGGCGCAGCGCTCGGCAGCGATCGTGACGGCATTCTTCCCCGGGGAAGAGGGCGGACCGGCGATCGCGGGCGTGCTCAGCGGACGGGTGAACCCGAGCGGACGACTGCCCGTGAGCATCCCGTCGCTCGAAGGCGGTCAGCCTGCGACGTACCTCGCGGCCCCGCTCGCCGGACCAAGCGAGGTCTCCAACATCGACCCGACCGCGACGTTCCCGTTCGGGCACGGCCTCTCGTATACCTCCTTCGAGTGGACGGATGCCACGACCGACGCTTCCGAGACGACCACGTCCGGCGAGCTGACGGTGTCGCTCACCGTCACCAACACCGGTGGACGCGACGGGATCGAGAACGTGCAGCTGTATCTGCACGATCCCGTGGCATCCGTCGTGCGCCCGGTGAACCGTCTCGTTGGATACGCGAGCGTGCCGCTGGCGGCGGGCGCCAGCACTCGCGTGTCGTTCCGGGTGAGCGCCGACATCGCGGCGTTCACCGGACGGGACTACACGCGCGTCGTCGAGCCCGGTGACCTCGAGCTGCGGCTCGGTGCCTCGAGTGGCGACATCCGCTTCGGGTTGCCTGTCACGCTGACGGGTCCGCTACGCCGCGTGGATCACACGCGCACGCTGCGCGTCCCGGTCACGATCGGCTAGCGCGCCGTCGCCTGCGCTCTCCGTCGCGTGGGGTGTGCGTCCTTCGGGGCGCACCCCCACGCAAGGGTGCCCGTTCCGCCTCCCGAACGTGCCCGTTTCTCCTCCCGAGGGTTCCCGTTTCTCCTCCCGAACGTGCCCGTTTCTCCTCCCGAACGTGCCCGTTTCTTCTCCCGAACGTGCCCGTTTCTTCTCCCGAACGTGCCCGTTTCTTCTCTCGAAGGTGCCCGTTTCTTCTCTCGAAGGTGCCCGTCTCCTCTCTCGAGCGTGCTCGTGCCTCATCGCCTCAGGGGAGAATCCGTGAGCGCCTCAAGAAGCGAGCGAACGCATCCATGTTCGACAACTCGACGTTCGTCCAGCGCACGCAGGTCCAGCCCGTTGCCCGTTCTATGGCCGCCTGTCTCCTTTGCTGCGACACGAGGATCTCGTCCAGCGGACGGCCGCCCGTCATTCCGGGATCGAAGTACTTGGCTACGCCGTCGAATTCTCCGAACTTCTTGAGCTTCGGCCACGCGAAGTCCAGCCAGTAGGCATCTGGCCCGATGCGGACCGGATGCTGCAGCACCGGCGACGGCGCGCCGAGCAGCCGCATCCAGAACCGACTGATGCTCTCCCCCGGAAGCTGCGCACGAGGATCCGCGATCCTCACGATGTCTCTCGCCTGACGGATCCCTCGCGCGCCTGCGCCCGCGTTCACCCTCCGCCACAAATCGGATCTGAAGGCATCGGCTGCCTCGGTATCGACCATTCGACGGTCGTCATCCCATGCGACCAGCCGGAACGCCGCGTCGCACACGGCAATTGCACACTCCGGAGAGGTCTCGCGTATCACGTCGTATACGGTCCGGATCAAAGTTGTGACCCGAATGCCGTCCAGCTCCTCGGTGTCATCGTCGCTCAGTGGCACGTGGTGCCGGATGACATCCCCGCGGGACTTCTGCGGATTGACTCCGCGCGCGATGACATGCACGCAGTCATCCCTCACACCGACGACCGGGAGCCCGCGTAGCGCCGCCGCAGTCGTGGACGAGAAGATCGGCGGCGGACCGGCCGCCCGTGCCGCAACTGCGTGCGCCCTCGCTCGGATCCGTCCCGTCGGAAAAGCTTCGGCCCAACCCGCCGGATCGACGAACGCACCCGACCTCAAGCGAACGAGCGTTCCGGACTCCACCGCCCGATACAACCGGCGCTGCTCCGGCCGTGGCGCGGCGGCCGTGAGGTGTGTCGGCACTCTGTTGTCTGGCATCCGTCCACGATGCGGGAACCCCGCGTCGGCGGGGGCCCGGCGAAGGGAATCTGTGCACGAATGGGTGACTCACGCTGTGCGAGGAGGACGAGACGCGCCCGGCGGCGAAACGGGCACCCTCTGCCTGCGAAACAGGCACCCTCGAGCGGAAGAAGAGGCACCCTCGAGCGGAGGAAGAGGCACCCTCGGGAAGAGGAACCGGCACCCCCGAGCGGTGAAACAGGCACCCTCGGGAGGAAGAACGGGCACCCTCGGGCGGAGGAACAGGCACCCTCGGGCGGAGGAACAGGCACCCTCGGGCGGAAGAACGGGCACCCTCGGGCGGAGGAACAGGCACCCTCGGGCGGAAGAACGGGCACCCTCGGAAGGAGGAACGGGCACCCTCGGGCGGGGCGGTAGGGGGCGCGGAGCGCCGGCCCTCAGGCCACGTGGAGCGGGGCCTCGACCGGGAGGTCGTCGGCCGACGGGCCGGCCGCGACGGTGTAGATGCCCGGCTGCACGCGGAGGGCGCCCGCGTGGACCCAGTCGGCCGGGGCATCCGGGAGGCGGAGCGCGTCGTCCCAGACGGCGAAACGCGCAGGCGAGAACGTCAAGCTCACATCGCGACGCTCGCCGGCGGTGAGCCGCACACGCTCGTATGCCACGAGGATGCGGCGCGGCGCGGAGATCTCCGAGTCCGCAGGCGACATCGCATACAACTGCACCAGTTCCTCGGCATCCCGATCGCCGGCGTTCACCACGCGGACGGTCGCCGTGACGGTCTGCTCGCCGTCGTACGGTGAGAAGGCGGCGTGCCGGTGGGTCGGCTCCGGCGCATCCACCGTCGTGTCGTCCAGCTCGATCGACTCGTATTCGACGCGCGAGTACGTGCAGCCGTGGCCGAATCCGAACGCGTAGGGCTTCGGCTGATGCCGGTACGTGGCCTGCTGGCGCGTCGTGTCGTAGTCGAAGAGGTCGCCCGCCTGATCCGGGTGCGCCGGCCAGGACTGCGCCAGCCGGCCGCGCGGCTCGCGGTCGCCGCTGAGCACGTCGGCCAGACCGCGTCCGAGCTCCTGCCCGCCGTGACTCGACCAGACGACCGTCGGCGCGTCGTCCACTCCGTGCGGCAACACGTAGGGATAGCTGGAGATGATCGTCAACACGGTCTCCTTGTTCGCGGACCGGGCGATCCGGTAGAGCTCTGCCTGCGATTCGGGCAGGTACAGGTGCGGGCGATCCTGGGTCTCGCGTCCGGAGAGGTGCGGCTCGTTGCCGACGGCCACGAAGACCACGTCGGCGGATGCTGCGGCGCGAGCAACGGCATCCGCTCCTGACACCAGCGTGCGCACCGTGAACCGCTCGGCCTCCTCGATCGTGACTCCCTCAGCCACGAACAGGCCGGAGTCGCGCAGCACCTTCACCCATCGGCCGGTGCCCAGGTTGAGCAGCGACCACGATCCGTCCGCGTGCACGTGTTTGCGGAAGCTCTCGTGCACGACCCACTCGCCGACGTGGTCCGCCGACGCCTGCATCGGCCATGTCGCTCCGGTGAGGAAATGTCCGCTGGCGTGCGCGCGGAGGGTGAGGATGCCGTCGCCCCAGTCCGTGACGTCGAACGCCGTCGCGTCGTCGGCGACCTCGGACTCGGCAGAGACTTGGGATCCATCGGCGGTCACCGTCGCGTAGCGGCCCGTCGAGGCCGACCGCAGCGCGATCGTGTCCGCGCCGGTGACCGTCTTGACGCCGACATCCGGATAGCGGTCGGCCAGCCCTGCTGCCAGCCCGAACTCGTAGGGCGGAGTGCCCGAGTACCAGTCCATGAGCACGGCATCGGCCAGTGGTCCGACCACAGCGATGGTGGCGGGTTCCGCCAACGGGAGCACCGCGTCGTCGTTGCGCAGCACCACGACGGCGCTGCCAGCCACCTCGCGTGCCAGTTCGCGCGATGCCGACAGATCGAGGTCGTCGGCGGTGATCGATGCGTATGGGTCGGCATCCCCGTCGAACTCGCCGGTTCGCAACCGCAGCTCGAGCATGCGGAGCACGGCGGTGTCGACGTCGTCCATGGTCAGGCGTTCGGCGGCGAGCGCCTCGTTCACGTAGCCGATGGTGGGCGCGGCGTTCGCGTCGTTGTCGGTGAAGGAGTCCATGCCGCTGCGCAGCAGCGCCGTCGTCGCCGACACGTGGTCGGGCTGCTCGCGCTGAGCCGTCACCAGCAGTGTGGGGGCGCCGGCATCCGACACCACCGCGATCGACTCGTCGGACCACGAACGCGCCTCGGCGACGAGCTCGGGCTGGGTGTGCGCGGCGATTCCGTTCACTCTGTTGTACGACAGCATGATCGCTCCGGCCGCGCCGCTCTCCAGCGGCTCACGGAACGCCGGCAGTTCCTCCTCGTGCAGCGTGCGCAGCGAGAGTTCGGATGACGTGGTCGAGCGATCCGTCTCGTTGTTGTACGCGAGGAAGTGCTTGAGCGTCGGAACCGTGCGCCACACCCGCTCGTGTTCGCCGCGAAGGCCGCGCGAGTACGCGGTACCTAAGTGGGCGGTGAGCTGCGGATCCTCCGAATACCCCTCCTCGTTCCGTCCCCAGCCTGGGTGCCGCAGCGTGTTCACGACGGGTGCCCAGACGTTGAGCCCGACGGAATCGTCGGCGGCGCGCTTGGCCCGCACCTCGAGGGACGCGACCTCGCCGGTCTTCCGCAGCAGCTCGGTGTCCCAGGTCGCCGCGAGCCCGACGGCCTGCGGGAACGTGGTCGCGGTTCCGAGCCAGGCGACCCCGTGCAGCGCCTCGCATCCCGTGTGGAAGCGGCGGATGCCGAGCCTCTCGATCGCGGGCGCAGCCTGGTGCAGCATGGCGATGCGTTCCTCGCGGGTGAGCCGTTCGAGCAGGTCGCGTGCGCGCTCCGGGAGCGGCAGGTCGGTGCGGCGGAAGGCAGCTTCGCTGTCGGTCATCGTTGATCTCCTGGTGGATAGCTGGTGCTCGGGTACTCGGGTTCTGAGGTCTCGGTTCAGACGGCGACGGTGACGCTGAGCACGCCGGAACCGGATGCAGTGGCCACCGCGTCGCCGACCTGCAACGACCACGATGCCCGCGCGTTCTCGCTCGAGGCCGTGACGACGGATCCGGTGCGGCGCACATGGAAGGACGTCTCCGCCGCCCCGTCGTGACCGGGCACGACGGTGACCGCGTCGTACCCGTCAGGCAGGTCGAAGCAGCGCAGGGTCACGCCGGCAGCCCAGTCGTAGTCCGGACGGTCATCCGTCGCACCGAACGGCAGCACCGTTCCGGGACGCACGAGCAGCGGCAGCGAGTGGAAGCCGTGACGCTCACTGTGCCAGCGAAAGCCGTCGCGTGTGGATCCGTCGAGCAGTGACGTCCAGCTGCCCTCCGGCAGGTAGTACTCCACTGTGCCGTTTGCAGTGAACACGGGGGCGACGAGCAGGCTGTCGCCGAGCATGTACTGGCAGTCGGCGTCGTATCCGCCGCGATCGTCGGGGAACTCGAGCACCATCGGACGCATCATCGGCGTTCCGTCGTCCACGGCCTGCGATGCCGCGTGCGCGAGATACGGCATGAGCCGCATCTTGAGCTTGGTGAACTCGCGAGCGATGTCCACCGACTCCTCGTCGAACGCCCACGGCACGCGTACCGAGTCGGATCCGTGCAGGCGCGAGTGCGATGACAGCAGGCCGAAGGCCAGCCAGCGTTTGAAGAGACCCGGATCCGGGGTGCCCTCGAATCCGCCGATGTCGTGGCTCCAGTAGCCGAAGCCCGACATCGCCAGCGACAGGCCCCCGCGGAGGGACTCGGCCATCGAGGCGTACGAGGAGTCGGAGTCGCCGCCCCAGTGCACGGGGAACTGCTGGCATCCGGCCGTCGCCGAGCGCGCGAACACGATCGCGTCGCCCTTGCCGCGGCGCTTCTCCAGAGCGCGGAACACGGCTCCGTTGTAGAGCTTCGCGTAGTAGTTGTGCATGCGCCGCGGATCCGATCCGTCGTGCCAGACCACGTCGTCCACGGGGACCCGCTCGCCGAAGTCGGTCTTGAACGCGTCGATCCCCTGGTCCATCAGACGTTCCAGCTTGCCGATGTACCACTCGCTCGCGGCGGGGTTCGTGAAGTCGACGAGACCCATGCCCGCCTGCCAGAGATCCCACTGCCAGATGCTGCCGTCGGTGCGCTTGAGCAGGTATCCCGCCTCCGCAGCCTCGGCGAAGAGGACCGACCGCTGCGCGATGTACGGGTTGATCCAGGCCGAAATGTGCAGGCCCTTCTCGTGCAGCCGGGACAACTGGCCCTCAGGATCGGGGAAGAACCGGGCATCCCACTCGAAGTCGGTCCATTGGAACTCGCGCATCCAGAAGCAGTCGTAGTGGAAGACGCTCAACGGGATGTCGCGCTCGGCCATGCCGTCGACGAACTGGTTCACCGACTTCTCGTCGTAGCTGGCCGTGAACGACGTCGTCAGCCAGAGGCCGAACGACCACGCCGGCACCTCCGCCGGACGCCCGGTCAGCGCCGTGTACCGCCGCAGCACGTCTTTCGGCTTCGGACCGGCGATCACGTAGTAGTCGAGCGCCTCGCCGGTGACCGAAAACTGCACGCGCGAGTTGACCTCGCTGCCCACCTCGAACGAGACGTCGGCCGGATCGTCGACGAAGACCCCGTATCCGCGGCTGCTCAGATAGAACGGGATGTTCTTGTACGCCTGCTCGCTCGACGTGCCGCCGTCGGCGTTCCAGGTGTCGATGACCTGACCGTTCTTCACGAACGCGCCGAAGCGCTCGCCGAGACCGTAGATGCGCTCGCCCGGCTCCATCGAGAGCTGCTGGTGCATCCACGTGGACGGGGTCTGCGGATACGTCGCACCGCGCGTGACATGCCCGACCGAACGCGACTGCGAACTCGTGAGCACCGTCTCGCCGTGCTCGAAGTCGAACCGCCAGGCACCAGAGCGCGAGACGCGCACGCGAAGGTCTCCCGACGTGAGCACGCCCTCCTCTTCGCCGATCTCGATCGACGGGCGGAAGGATGCCTGCGCGAACTTCTCGAAGTCCGGGCCGTGGTGCACTGCCCCTGCGTGCCGCTCGGCCCGCACCTTGATGATCCCCGGCATCGGAGAGGAGAAGGTGAGGGTCAGCATCGCGAGATTCAGCGTGTCTCCGCGGCCTCTGATGGGCTTCGTCGGCGCGTAGACGGTCATCGTGCCGGCCTCGTCGTCGGCACGGATGTCGTCGACCTCGACGGCATACAGCGGGGTCAGGCCCGGCCTTGTGAGCCAGTATCCATCGGTGAATTTCACGTAGTGCGCCCTTCGATCAGCACCTGGACCGTCCGCGGCGGCAGCGCCGCGATCCGGTCGACTTCTTCATTCGTCAGGAGGTCGCTCATCGGCACGGGCAGCTGGATCCGAGCGCTCTCGTGGCCGTGGTTGATGAGAAAGAGGGCGGGTCCGCGGCGCACTGCCTCGAGCCCGTCGGGCAGCGGATTCCCTGGCAGCACGCTCGCGCCGAGGGCGTTGGTCACGCCCGCCTCGCGCAGCGCCTCCTCGAGGACTGCGGCGAGCAGGTCATCCGAGAGCACTGCGCCCAGGTACCAGGCCGTGCCGGCACCGTGGGTGTTGCGGGTGATCGCGGGATGCCCGGCATACGGCCCGCCCGCGAACCTCGCCAGCACCTCGGCGCCCTCCGTACGGAGGCGCTCGCCGATGACGGTGGCGGTGCCGCCTCCGGAGGGCGCGGCATCCCAGTCCGCCTCCATCGCCAGCGGCGTCGGCTGGTCGGGCAGACCGCCCCACTCCTCGCCGCTCACGCCCACCAGGTGGCGCAGCAGCACAGGGAAGCGGCCCTGCAGGATGTTGGTGCTCGCGTCCGCCACCCCGCTGAAGGGACCCACCACCACGAGGGTCCCTGCAGCGGTCGCGCGTGAGAGCGCGTCGGCGGAATCCGGTTCGATCACATAGCTGTGCGGTACGAGCACCACGTCGTATCCGCTCAGCTCCGAACCGGATCGCACCACCTCGGCAGCGACTCCGTGGCGCCACAGCACGCGGTACCAGCGTCTCAGCTGCTCGAGGGTCCTCAGTCGCGCGGAGGGCACGGCATCCTCCTCGCCCGCCCACCACGACGGCCAGTCGAAGAGGATGCCGACGCGCGCGGTGACGCGCCCGCCGACAACCTGTCGCATCCGCTTCAGGTCGGCGCCGAGCAGTTCCGCCCCACGGAACACGTCGGTGTCAGCACCCGCGTGCGGCAGCAGAGCTGAGTGGAAGCGCTCCGGACCGCTCCGCGCCTGACGCCACTGGAAATAACAGACGCCTTCGGCACCACGGGCGACCGCCTGGAAGGAGTTCAGGCGGGCGTCCGCCGGCGACTTCGGCACGTTGTGCTCCCGCCAGGAGACGGCGCTGATGGCCTGCTCCATGAGCAGCCAGGGACGGCCTCCACCAAGAGAGCGCATCAGGTCCTGGACGAGCGCCGTATCGCTCGGCGCATCGGGCGAGGCGGGGTCGGGGTACTGGTCGTCGGCGACCACGTCGACATCGCCGGCCCACGACCAATAGTCCACGTGATGGAAGAAGCCCATGAAGTTGGTGGTGATCGGCTGCGTCGCTCCGGCCGCGCGGATCGCGTCCCGTTGGTCGCGGTAGCAGGCCAGCAGCTGGTCGGACGAGTAGCGCTTGAAGTCCAGCTTCTGGGCCGGGTTGATCAGGTACGGCGCGGCCCGCGGCGGAACGATCTCGTCGAACGACGCGTAGCCCTGGGACCACACAGCGGTCCCCCACGCCTCGTTGAGCGCGGCGATGGATCCGTACTTCGCCCTCAGCCAGCTGCGGAACTCGCGAGCGGCCTCGTCTCCGTAGTCCACCTCGCCGTACTCGTTGCCGACGTGCCACATGCGCACCGCCGGATGCGTCGCATACCGCCCAGCCAGGTCGCGGGTGATCGCCAGGGCGTGCTCCCTGTACACAGCGGATGCCGGCGAATAGTGATTACGAGATCCAGCCGCCAGTCGCACCCCGTCCCGGTTCACGGGCAGCGTCTCCGGATGACGGATCCCCAGCCACGGCGGCGGAGAGGCCGTCGGCGTGGCGAGGTCGACGGCGATTCCGCTGCCGTGCAGGAGGTCGAGCACCTCGTCGAGCCAGCCGAACTCGCGTTTTCCCGGAACCGGTTCGATTGTCGACCACGACCAGACTCCGACCGTGACGAAGTTGACGCCGGCGCGGACCATGAGGTCGACATCCTCGGTCCAGACCTCGCGAGGCCACTGCTCCGGGTTGTAGTCGCCGCCGAAGCACAGGCCCAATTCGTCGGTCAACTGCTGGAAAGTCCCCGCTTCGGGGGGCACAGCGGCCCTCGCGGCACTGTCTGCTCCGAGCCCTCCGACCGGCAGCCGGGAGCCCGCGCGCGACGGCCGACCCGTCTCGGGGGTCTGTCCGGGCAACCCATCTGCCACGTCATCGAAGCGCTTCACCAGAGAGACCTTATAAGATGCAGACGAGTCGTGTCCACGCGGTGTCGAAACGCTCGCGTGCACTCGATCGAAACGGTGCCACGTTCTGTGGCTGAGAAAGGCAGGATCGCCTGATGGTCACGATCGCGGACGTCGCCGAAGAGGCCGGCGTCTCCATCTCGACCGTGTCGTACGTGATGAGCGGCAAGCGCACGATCTCCCCCGAGACGCGCAGGCGGGTGGAGCGGGCCATCGCGTCGCTCGGCTTCAGCCCTCATGCCGGCGCTCGCTCGCTGGCTTCCCGCTCCACGAACGTGATCGGCCTGCAGATCCCGCTGCGCAGCGGCGTCGACGTGCACGTGGTCATGGAGGTGGTGACCGGTGTCGTGGCCAAGGCGCGAACGCGCGGGTACGACATCCTGCTGCTCACCAACGACGACCCTCGGGGCATGGAGCGCGCGGCGAACGGCTCCATGGTCGACGCGCTGCTCGTCATGGACATCGAGTCGGACGACCCCCGCATCGGCGTGCTCTCGCGCCTCGAACAGCCCAGCGTGCTGATCGGTCTGCCCGAGGGGCGTCGCACGATCCCCTGCGTCGACTTCGACTTCGAAGAGGCCGGATGGCTTGCCGTCGACCGGCTCATCGCCCAGGGCCACCGCCGTCTCGCGCTGATCGGATCCCCCGCCGAGGTCATGGCGCGGCACACGTCCTACGCGGACCGCCTGGCCAGAGGATTCCTTGCCGCGTGCGCAGCCTCAGGGGTGACCGCGAGCATCCACCCGTGCCCGAGCAGCGCGGATGCGGCCGACGTCGTCGACGCGGTCGTTGCAGCGGATCCCGAGATCACCGGGTTCCTCGTGCACAACGAGGGCGCGCTGCCCCACGTCTTCGCACGGCTTGTCGAGACGGGCAAGCACTCGCCGACCGCACCGTCCATCGTCGCGCTGTGCCCAGAGGATGTCGCGCTCTCGGTCCCGGGACCGGTGGACAGCATCGCCGTTCCGGCCGAGGCGATCGGTGCCGCGGCGGCCGACGCCATCTGCGACATGATCGACGGCGGAACCCCGCCCGGGGTGAGACTCATCGCGCCGACGCTCGAGGTGCGCACGGCATCCGCTCCCGCCCCGAAGCCCGCCAAGGCCGCCAGGAGCGCTCAGGGTGCCAAGGCCACCAAGGCGACGCGCCAGGCGACGGTGTGAGCGCAGCGGCGCGCGGATGACGGCGCTAGAAGGGCAGAGAACGGCATGAGGCCGAGAGCATGAGGGTCGATCCCGACAGCAAGGTGATGAGCGGCGCGACGACGTTCGTCTCGTTCATCGTGCTCAATGTCGTCTTCATCCTCACGTGCATCCCGTTCGTCACGATCGGCATGGCGACGAGCGCGCTGTTCGAGGTGACGATCCGCTACTCGGACGACGAGGGCGGAGACCTGATCCGCGACTACTTCCGCGCACTCAAGTCGAACTGGTTGCGCGGCACGATGGTGTTCGTCTGCTTCGCCGTGCCCGCGATCATCCTGGTGTTCAGCGGGCTGTTCTGGGCGTTCAGCGGGAGCACGCTGTCCATTGCGGCGGCGATCGTCGCTCTGCTCGGCGCTCTCTACTTCTTCGCCGCATTCCTGTACGGATGCGCACTCGTCGGACGCTACGACAACGCGCTGCGCCAGACCCTCAAGAACGCCATGCTGCTGCCCGTCGCCGAGTCCTGGCGCACGTTCGTGCTCGTGATCATCCCGGCGACGGCGGTGAGCCTGTCCGCCGTGCTGCCCGCGTTCCTCATCGTGCTCGCGACCATCGGATTCTCCGTCGGCGCCTACGGCGCGGGCTTCCTGCTGCGGGCCGTCTTCAAGCGCCACACCCCGCAAGACGCTTAGAGCTCCGCTCCCTGCGGCGGCGCGGCAGTTCCCGCCGCCGAAGATGCCCGTTCCAACACCCCGTTCCTCCTCCCCGAGGGTGCCCGTTTCTCCGCTCGAGGGTGCTCGTTCCCTCGCCCGAGCGTGCCTGTTGCTCCGCTCGAGGGTGCCTGTTCCCTCGCCCCAGGCCGCCCGTACCTTCTCGCGAAAGTGCCCGTTCCTCCACGCGGGAGTGCCCGTTTCTCCGTCCCAGGGCGCCCGCTTCCTTCCCGCGAGAGTGCCTGTCTCGCCGCACGAAGTGCCCCTTTATCCGCGAGCCTGCTTCTTCCCTCGCGCGAGCGTGCGACAGGTTCGGTTGATAGAAGCAGCGCGTTTAGCTGCGAGTGTCAGCTGCGCGGAAGAAGCGGGCACCGTCGAGGGCCAGAGGGGCGCTTCCGGACGAACGAGCGCTCTCGCGCTGATAAATGGGAACTCTCGGGAGTTGAAGTGGCGCGCTCGGGGACAGAAGGGCGCACCCTCGGCCGGAGAAGCGAGCACTTTCGCGAGAAGGTACAGGCACGCTCGGGCGGAGGAACGGGCACCCTCGGGCGGAGGAACGAGCACTTTCAGGGGGCGAATGCGGCACCCTCGCGTTGGAGCGCCTTGCCGCGGAGACGCGGAAGCGGGGCCCGGAACTTCCGGACCCCGCTTCGCGGTCGCTGGTCTGCGCTGGGTGGCTCAGCCGAACTTCTTCGCGACGGCGAGACGAGCCTCGTTCTGCGCCTTCGCATGCTCCATGTCGAGCTTCAGGACCTTGGCGTAGCCGAGGCCGTTGACCGTGTCCTGCATGCCCTTGAGGATCGAGTTGAAGTCCGAGGTGCTGGTGGCCATGGCCGCCTTCCAGGACTCGTTGACGATGACGGCCTTGATCTGGTTGCGCAGCGTCTGGGTCTCGGAGTCGTCGGCGGGTGCGTTGTAGCCGGAACCGGGGGCAACGATGATCTTCTTGTTGTTGTTCAGGTAGTCCATGGTGGTGGTGGCACCGTCCATGTGCGACGACCAGTCCTTCGTCAGCTTGTTGGCGATGAGCTTCTGGTAGCTCGGCCACATCTGGTACGCGAACGAGTAGCCGGTGGCAGGATCCTTGTCCACGGCGGTCACCGTCGTCACGTTCAGCGCGGAGACGCCCTTCACGAACGTGCCGGTGCCCCAGTCGGACGGAACCTCCTTGGTCGATCCGCCGAGGAAGGCGTTCTGCCCGAAGGCGTTCAGCTCGGGCTTCTTCGACGAGTCGAGGTCCCACGTGAGGTCCTTCGGGCCGGCCGCCGAACCGGTCTGGCTGCCGTTGGCGTACACGCCGTCCGTCGAGTAGAGCCAGTCGATGAAGGCGGCGACGCGCTGCGGATCCTTGGCCTTCGTTCCGATGCCGATCGAGTAGTTGCTGCTGCCGTACACCTGCGAGCCGTAGGAGAAGATCTTCATGTCCTTCAGCGGCGCGATCTCGAACCCGATGCCCTTGTCCATGTTGTCCGAGGTGTTGTAGGCGGGCTGGGCGAGCCACGGCCAGAACGCGAACAGCACCTGTCCGGCCTGGTACTTGGCGTACATCGTCGAGTAGTTCTGGGTGGGCGAATCCGGGTCGACGAGTCCCGCCTGGGCCGCCTTGCTGAAGAACTTCAGCGAGCGCACGTAGTGCGAATCGGAGTCGACGATGCTCTCGTACGACGAGCCGTCCGCCGCCGCGAGCACGAAGCCGACCTCGTCGAAGCCGTAGTAGCAGGCGGGCTGCTTGGCGTTGTTCATCATGTTGCCGTCCCAGTCCTTGAACAGGGACAGCCCGTAGACCGGCTTGCCGTTGGATGCCTTGGGCTGCGCCTTCTGCATCTCGGTGAGTACGGGGATGAGGTCTTCCAGAGTGTCGACCTTCGGGTAGCCGGCCTGGCCGTACAGGTCCCAGCGCAGATACGGACCGAACGTCGGCTCTGTGCTCTCCGACGACTGCGTCGGCTTGAGCTTGGACACGGAGGTCGGGAACGCGAAAGTGCCCTTCTGACCGTCGTTCGCCTTCTTGACGGCCGTGTCGTATCCGGCGGCGTTCTTCATGTTCTTGTAGTAGCTGGACGCATTCAGCAGCAGCCCGCCCTTGAGCGCCTCCGTCAGGTGCTGGTACGACCCGAGGACGACGAGGTCACCGAGGTCACCGGCTGCCGAGCGCGTGTTGAACAGGGTCTCGCCGCCACCGGCCACGTTCGGCGCGATCATGTTGAGCTTCATGTTGAACTTGTCCTGGACGAGCTTCGCGAACCATCCGGTCTGGATGCCCTGGTAATTCGCGAGGTCGTCGAAGACGTCGATCGTGATCTGCTTCTTCCACGTGGAAGGGAACGCTCCGGTGGAGCCGCCCTCCGCCGAGGAGCTGCCGTCGATCAGAGAGCATGACGACAAGGTCATCGTGGCGACCGCCCCGATGCCTGCCAATGCAAGAAACTCTCTACGCTTCATTGCTGTATTCCTTTCTTGGTGCGCTGCGGTCCGTCAACCCTTGACGGCGCCGAACAAATGCCCTTCATGAAGAAGTGCTGGAACAGGGATGGATGACGATGGTCGACGGTGCAATGGCTACGGTGAAAGGCGGCCTCAACGCCTTCGACATCACGCCCGATGACTCGTGGATCGCCGACATCGGCTCCCGCGATGAACCGAAAGCCCGCCAGTCCCGTTGCCCGACGTTCGCCGACTTTCTCGGCGACGTCGGCGAACGCCGCGCCACTGCATCGCGGTGCCGTTTCCTCAACGGCGCCTAGCCGAACTTCTTGACGATCGCTTTCTGGGCTGCCGCCTGCGCCTTCGCATTGGCGAGGTCGACCTTGTAGACCTTGTCGTAGCCGAGGCCGTTGGCCGTGGTTTGCATGTCTTTGAGCAGCGCGTTGAATTCGGCTTCGCTGGTGGACATCGCCATCTTCCAGGAGTTGGAGACGATGACCGTTCCCAGTTGACCGCGCAACGTGGAGATCTCCGAGCTGTCGGTCGGCGCAATGTAGCCGGAGCCGGGAGCGACGACCAATTCGCCCTTCTTCTGCAGGTATGCCATCGTCGTCTTCTGTCCGGCCATCTTGGCCGACCAGTCCTTGGTGAGCGGGTTCTCGACGAGTGCCTGGTAGCTCGGCCAGACCATGTACGTGAACGGCTGGCCCGTTGCCGGGTCCTTGTCGACGAGGTCCACCGTGACGACGTTGATCGGAGATACGCCCTTCGAGAAGGTGCCGCCGCCATACGACGCGGACACCGTGTCGGTTCCGCCGTCGAGAAGAGTCTTCTGACCGAAAGGGTTCAGATCCGGCTTTCCGGAAGAGTTCGTCCAGGTCATGCCCTCGGGACCGGGAGTGGCGAGAACTCCGCCGGAATTCGCGTAGACGCCCTCCGGCGAGTACAGCCAGTCGATGAAAGCCGCGACACGCTGCGGATCCTTGGCTTTGGCTCCGATCGCGAACGACGTGCTGCCTCCGTACGGCTGAACACCCGCGGAGTACACCTTCATGTTTTTGAGCGGCGCCATCTGGAAGCCCTTGCCCGCCTTCATGTTCGCATCGGTGTTGTACGCCGAACCGCCGAGCCAGGGCCACCAGGAGAACAGGACCTCGCCGTTCTGGAACTTGGTGAAGAGCGCCGAATAGTTCTGCGTCGGGGAGTCGGGATCGACAAGACCCATTCGGCTGGCCTTCGCGTACAGACGCAACGACTGCACGTAATATCCGTCCGAGTCCAGCACGCTCTGGTAGTCGCTTCCATCCGCTGCCGCGAAGACGAGCCCGGCCTGCGTGTATCCGTAGTAGCCCTGAAATTGCGTCGCGTTCTGCATGACGAAGCTGTCCCAGTCCTTGAAGAAGGAGAACGCGTACACCGGTTTCCCGTTGGGGGCCTTCGGCTGAAGGTGCTGCATCTTCTGGAGCACGTCGAGCAGGTCGTCGAGGTTGTTGATCTCCGGATAGCCGAGTTGGGCGTACAGATCCCAGCGCAGGAACGGGGCGCTCAGCGGGTCGGTCGCCTCCGACGAGACCGTCGGCTTGAGGCTCGACACGGTGGTCGGGAACCCGAAGGTTCCCTTCTGCCCCTTGTTGACGTTCTTGACCGCGGCGTCGTATTTCTGAACATTGCCCATGTTCTTGTAGTACGGGGATGCGTCGAGAAGGAGTCCGCCCTTCAGCGCCTGCGGGAGGTGCGCCGACGACCCCAGGAGCACGAGATCGCCGAGGTCCCCTGCCGCAGAACGCGTGTTGAACAGTGTGTCGCCGCCGCCGGCCACGTTCGGCGCGATCATGTTCAGCTTCATGTTGAACTTGTCCTTGACGAGCTTCGCGAACCACCCCGTCGCGATGCCCTGGTAGTTCGCCAGGTCATCGAACACGTCGATCGTGATCTCGTCTTTCCACGACGAGGGAAAGGCCCCTGAAGACCCGGCCGAGGCTGAGGAACTGCCGTCGATGAGAGAGCATGACGACAACGTCATCGTCGCGACCGCCCCGATTCCCGCAAGGGCAAGGAACTCTCTACGCTTCATTGCATATTTCCTTTCTTGGTGCGTTGCAGCAGTCGTCAACCCTTGACGGCGCCGAGCATGATGCCCTTCACGAAGAAGCGCTGGAACAGGGGATAGATGAAGATGATCGGCAGTACGACGACCACCGCGACCGTCATCTGAATCGATGTCGGCGTCTGCGAGGTCGCGGAGCTCGCGATGGCGCTGAGGTTGCCGCCCGCCGCGTTCTGGGCTGCCGTCGCCAGGCTGTTCGCCTGGTTGATGAACATGTAGAGCAGGTACTGAAGGGTGTACAGGCTCTGATCGGTGATGTAGATCAGCGTGTCTTGGAACATGTTCCACTGCGCCACGGCGGAGAAGATGGCGACGGTGGCGAGGATCGGCGTCATGTTGGGCAGGTAGACGCGGAAGAAGACCTGAAGGATGTTCGCCCCGTCCATCTCGGCCGCCTCCTGCATCGAGCGCGGCATCGACTCGACGAACGTCTTGACCAGGATGATGTTGAACGGCTGCACGAGGAACGGGATCACGTAGACCCAGAAGTTGTTCGTCAGCCCGAGCCCCTTGATGATGAGGAACACCGGGATGAGGCCCGCGCTGAAGTACATCGTGATGACGGTGAACCGGTACCAGAACGCGCGGCCCCACATGCGCTCCTGCGTGAACATGAATCCGAGGAACGCTGAGGCGAGCACCGTGCCGACGGTGCCGAGCACGGTTCGGGCGACGCTGACGGCGGTGGCGAGCGTCAGGCCCTGCAGCTGGAACACCTGGGCATAGTTCGAGAGGTGGAATCCGACGGGGAAGAACCGCACGTCGCCCAGGGCGGAGATGTCGTTCGCGCTGATCGAGTTGATGATCAGGTAGTAGAAGGGGTACGCGCAGATCAATGCGAAGAGCGCGAACACCGCGTAGTTGATGACGCTGAAGGTCTTCTCGCCCGCCGTGCGCTTGAGGTGGACCGGACGCTCCGACTTCGCTCGGTGAGGGCGCGCGTCGGTGTGTGGGGCGGCATCCGTTGCGATGGCCATGTCGTGCTCCTAGATGATCGACGTGCCGCGCACACGCTTGGCGATGAGGTTGACGGTGATGAGCAGAATCACGGAGATGACGCTCTTGAGCATGCCGATGGCCGTGGCCAGCGACAGGTTGTTGCCCGTCAGGCCGACCATGTAGACGTAGAGGTCGAGCACCTGGATGTGCTGCATGTTGAACGCGTTGTGGAACACGTAGTACTGGTCCATGCCGTTGTTCAGCAGGTTGGCCACCGACAGCATGAGGAGCACGACGTACGTCGGCATGAGCTGCGGGATCGTGATGTAGCGCATGAGCTGGAAGCGTCCTGCGCCGTCGATCTTCGCCGACTCGTAGAGCGCCGGATCGATGCCCGTGATGGCCGCGAGATAGATGATCGCGCCCCAACCGAGGCCCTTCCACAGGCTCCAGAGCAGCATGGTCAGCCACACATGCGAGTCGGAGTCGAGGAATTTGATCGGCGTCGTGATGAGGCCAGAGTCCGTGAGCACGCTGTTGACCAGGCCGGAGCTGGAGAACATCGAGAAGGCGATCATGTAGACGAGCACCCACGAGATGAAGTTCGGCAGCGTGGTCAACGTCTGCACGACGTTGCGGAACCACCCGGACTTCACCTCGTTGAGGAAGACGGCGAAGACGATCGGGAGGAACGAGGTGGCGATCCCGAGGAAGCTCATCGCCAGGGTGTTGATGAGCACTTGGCCGATCTGCGCCATCTGCGTCGGCGAGCTGACCAGCATCTGGAACCACTGCAGCCCGACGAATTGACTGCCCTTGAGGCCGAGAGCCGGCTGGTAGTCGTAGAGCGAGAAGATCCAGCCGTACAGCGGCAGGTAGGAGAACACGAACACCAGCACCACGAAGGGCACGATGCACAGGAACATCGTGAACGACTTCTTGCTCCTGCTCCGCGACGGGTCGCGGCGGCGCTTGCGGCGCGAGGTGATGACGCGCTCCGATGACGCGACTTCCTGGAGAACCGCTTGCGTGGTCACAGCGCCGGGGCCTTCGCCTCGGCGGTGACCGCGCAGCAGCCGACAGATGCCATATCCCGCTGCATCTCACTCCTTTGTGTGGGCCTGGCAGGTCTCATGCGTCGATGGATTCCGCGAGGGGGGACGCGGTGCAAATCGCATGATCGCGGCTCTCGTTAATCGAACCGCTTCGATGAAGATAGAAGGTGCAGGGGTGATTCGTCAAGACGAACGGCATGGTGCAGCCCGTCAGACCACGACGCACGGCGCGTGGAACCGCTTCGCCCACCGGCAGGGCATCTGCGGCACGGCGAACGTGGGCACCGGAACGAAAACGACGACGGCGATCCGGGCTCTACGTCGGGGCCACCGCCGCCGTGGCGCTCGATGCGGTTCCGTGCACGTCACCGGACTGCGGTGACAGCGGATGCCGTCAGCCGCGAACGCCCACCACCGACGTGCCGCTCTGCGGGCAGTTCCAGGCCCACCGGGCGCGACCCGCGGCGGCCACCGGCACGGTGCTGACCTCGACGGGGCCTCCGGCCGCATCCACGACCGACACCACCACGTCATCGTCCACCTCGACGACGACGCTCGCCTCTGGATCAGACCGCAGCTCGGCTCGTTCGAGCCGCCCGTTCCTCCACTGCAGATCCACCTCGTGTCCGCCGCGGGCACGCAGTCCGCTCACGGATCCGGTGTGCCAAGCGTGCGGAAGCGTCGGCAGCAGCGAGAGCGCGTCGTCGTGGCTCTGCAGCAGAAGCTCGACGACGCCTGCGATCGCTCCGAGGTTGCCGTCGATCTGGAACAGGGCGCCGCCCGGCCGCTCTCCGTGCGGATGCAGGTCGAGCAGTGAGGGCGAGCTGAGCTCGTGCACGAGGACCCCGATCGAGGTGGCCGCCAGCTCCTTGTCCCGCAGCCGGGCCGCAAGGCACAGCGTCCACGCCTGGCTCCAGCCCGTATACCCGCTGCCGTTCTCGAGCCGGAAGGCGAGCGTGCGACGTACCGCCTCGAACTCTTCCGGCGTGCGGGTCTCGGTGATCCGCGTGCCGGGGAAGGCGCCGTAGAGGTGCGAGAAGTGTCGGTGGCCCGGTTCCGTCGACTCCAGTCCGGCAGGCCACTCGCGCAGGAGGCCATCGGGGCCGATGGCGGGCATCCGCAGACGCGCCAGCGCTTCCGCAGCTCTCCCGGCGATCGGGTCGGGTTCGCCCAGCCGTTCCGCGAGTGCCACGTGTCGGGACAGGAGCTCGTGCGTGATCTCCTGGTCGATGGTGCTGCCCGCCGTGACGGATACGACGACGCCTGCGGCATCCCGGAAGCTGTGCTCCGGCGAGCTGGAAGGGCTGACGACGAGGGATCCGTCGTCGTCGACGAGCTGGTCGAGCACGAAGGCGGCTGCCTCGCGCACGACGGGCAGTGCCCTCTCGCGTGCGAACCCGTCCGACCAGCGGTGGTCGAGGTGCGCGCCGAGATGAGCGGACATCCAGGCCAGCCCGAACTGCCAGTTGGACCACTGCGGGTTGCCGTCGACCGGCGCCGTGAAGCGCCACGCATCGGTGTTGTGGTGGCACGCGGCGCCTGCGGCCAGGTAGCGCAGCACTGCGGTGTCACGGCCCGCAACGGCGAGGTCGCCGAGCAGGTCGAAGAACGGCTCGTGCAGCTCCGCGAGATTCGCGGCCTCGGCTCCCCAGTAGTTCATCGGTGCGTTGATGTTCGTCGTGTAGTTGCTGGACCAGCCGGGGCGCACCTCGTCGTTCCAGATGCCCTGCAGGTTGGCCGCCTGCGATCCGGCGCGAGACGAGGAGATCAGCAGGTAGCGGCCGAAATCGAAGTAGCGCTGGGCATCGACCGCACCGGAATCCTGCGAAGGGGTGAGGTCGAGTCGCACGCGGTCGAAGAGCGACGCGTGGTCTGCCTCGTGGCGTGCAGCGAGCTCATCCGTCGAACGGGCGATGGCAGCCGCGACCACGGATCGTGCGCGCTCGGCGAGCATCGGCAGGTCTGCGGAAGGACGCCGGTCCCATCCACGGAAGCCCGTAACGGCGGTCGCGATGAGCCGTGCTCCGCTTGGCGTGCGCTGCACGGCTGCGGCGAGCGCCCAGCCCATGCCTGCCTCGACGGTTCCGTCCTCATCCGGCTCCCCGGCGGAGTAGCTCACCGGATGCTCGCTGCGCACGTACTCCGGAACGACGTGCGCGGGCGCGCGGCCGACCACGATCAGCCACTCGATGTCGCCGACTCGTTCCAGGCGCACGTCGGCGCCATCGTGCGGGGTCGCGAACACCGGAGCCGGCGCATCCGACAGAGATGACTGCACGACGAGCACGTCATCCGGATGCGACACGAACGCACTGAGCACGTCCCCACCGACGCGGACCTCGGAGCGGGCGCGACGCAGATCGAGGATGCGTTCGTACGTCAGCGCGAGATCGTTTTCGACATCGTTCTCCGCACCTCCCTCGTCCTGGATCGGCTCCGCGGAATGCGCCCCAGCATCATCCGCTCGCCACCGCCAGCCGAGGCGTCCGACCGGCTGATACGACTCGGTCCAGGTCTCCGACTGGAGACGCCTCGCCCAGACGTCGGCCGTCGCGTGATCGCCGCGGGCGATGGCTGTTCGCATCTCGCGCAGCGTGTGCCCTGGCGGCTCGTCGCCGCGCGGTGCGTGATCCCGTTTCGGTCCGCCCGACCACAGCGTGTCCCGGTTGAGGTCGAACCACTCTTCGCCGGTGCGGCCGTACGAGGCGGCACCGAGCGATCCGTTGCCCAGCAGGAACGACTCGTGGAAGAGCTCCGCCGGACGATCGAGGCTCACGGACGACGGATCGAGAAGGGGGTCGGGCATGGGCGGTCTCCAGACTGTCGGGCTCGGCTCCCTGAGCGAGCGAAGCGAAACGATACCGGCCTGCTGCCCGAACAAGCGCACCCACCAGCTTCCCGAGCGAGCGTGATCCCAGCTCGCTCAGGAAGCTCGTGGCTCGGGGCGCGCGCGGCTCGGCGGCCTCTTCGCCACGCGGCACCCTGTCAGTGCGCGAGCTTGGCCGCGGCGGAGCCCCACTCCGCCAGCGCCTCGCGCACGTCATCACGTGCCTCGTTCGCCAACGCTGTCGCGTAGGCGTCTTCGAGCACGTCGGCCAGCAGAACGGTGCGATGCTCGGCAGCCGACAGCACGGCGGCCTCGACCATCGCAAGGCTGTGCACGTTGGAGTGCACGTCGCCCGACGGTGTCGTGCCGGTGTGCAGCGCGTCGACGAACTCGTCGAGTGCTCCAGCGATCTCGGGGCGTACGGTCGACGATCCGTTTTCGACAGCAGCTGCGCCCTCGCCGAACTCCGCGACCGGATCCCCGTCGCCGTCCCACGCGACGGTGCCGTGTGCGCCGCTGATGCGCCAGGACCCGTTCCACGATGTCTCTAGACCAGGGCTGCACCAGCTGCCGGCATAACTGAACCGCGTGCCACCCGCGAACTCGAAGACCGCGGTGGCCGCGGCGTCACCGCGGTACCAGCTCCAGGACGGGTTGAACGTGCGACAGTCCACGCTCACGGGGTCGGCGTCGAGCAGGTAGCGCGCGACGTCGAATCCATGGATGGCCATGTCCACGAGCAGCGGATGATCCATCTCGTCCCGGAATCCGCCGAAGTGCGGCGCCTTGAAGAACTCCGTCGTGACGAATCCGATGCCACCGAGTGCGCCGGCCATCGCCTTCAGCCGGGCCAACTGCGGATAGTACCTGCGCGACTGGCTCGTCATCAGGAGTCGACCGGTGATCTCCTCTGCCGCGATCAGCGACAGCGTCTCGGCGACAGTGGGCGCGATGGGCTTCTCGCACAGCACGGGCAGGCCGAGGAACAGCGCCTCGGTGTTCACCGCGTGGTGCGCGGGGGGCACAGTCACGTCGATCACCGCTTGGGCGTCGGATGCCGCAGCCACCTCCGCGAGCGCGCCACCGACGACGACATCGAGGCTGAGCTCGGCCGCGGCGCGACGAGCCAGCTCGACGTCTAGGTCGACCAGGCCGACGAGGACGACGCTCGGGGATCCGGCGAGCATGCGCATCCACGCGCGCCCCATGTTCCCCGCGCCGACGAGCACGACGCGCAGCGGACCTTCGCCGCCCGTCCGCTCGAAGGCGCTGCCCTTCGCATCGCCGGTAGATGCGAGCCCGCTCATTCGGCGTCGGCCGTCTCGTAGTCGCTGTTGCTCAGCGCGCCCTGATATCCCCTGCCGTTGAAGAAGTCACCCGTCTCGTAGCGCAGCAGGGTCGGCAGCTTGCGGCTCGGACGATCGGATGCCACCCAGGCGACGCCGTTCGCGATCACGCGCCGCACGTCCTTGTGGTGGTACACGGGAAAGTCCTGGTCGCCGGGGCTGAAGTAGAAGATCTTCCCGTTGCCGCGGCGGTAGGTGATGCCGCTGCGGAACACCTCTCCCCCGGTGAACGACGAGATGAAGATGATCTCGTCGGGCTTGGGCACATCGAACTGCTCCCCGTACATCTCCTGCTGCGGGATCTCGATCGGATGCGGAACCCCTTGGGCGATCGGATGCGTCGGGTCGACCGTCCAGACCAGTTCGCGGTCGTGCTCGCTCCGCCACCGCAACGTGCAGGTGGTGCCCATCAGCTTCTGGAAGATCTTCGACCAGTGCCCGGAGTGGAGGACCACCAGCCCCATGCCCTCGAGCACATGCCGATGCACTCGCTCGACCACCTCATCCGACACCTCGCCGTGCGCCGCGTGGCCCCACCACGTCAGCACATCGGTCTGCGCGAGCCGTTCCTCGGTGAGCCCGTGCTCCGGGTCGTCGAGCAGGGCGGTCGTGACGCTGACGCGGTCGCCGAGGTTCTCCTCGATGCCCGCCTTGATGGCGTTGTGCATGCCGTCCGGGTAGAGCTCGGCGACGTGCGGCTCGAGCTGCTCGTGCCGGTTCTCTCCCCAGACCACGACGCGCAGTGGCGTCGATGCGGTGGTGTCCATGTGTGTCTCCTTCGTGACGAATTCCGCTGTCGGAACGGGTGTCGGTCGCACCGCGAGGCGCGACGGTCCGTCCGGCGTCCAAGACCCTGTCGGGTCCTCGTGTCGGCTGCTGGTGGTGTGCGTGTGCGACCTGGATGGCGCTACTTGATGGCGCCTCCCAAGGCTCCGGCAGCGATGTACTTCTGCGCCAGGATCAGCAAGATTCCCGCAGGCACGGAGGCCATCACCGCCGTCGCCATGACCGGTCCCCACTGAGTGGCCCCGTTCGCGCCCAGATAGTTGTAGATGCCCAGGGTGATCGGCCTGACTGCCGGGGTACTGGTCAACGTCAGGGCGAAGAGGAAGTCTCCCCACGCGCCGAGGAACGTGAACAGTGCCGCAGTGATGATCGCGTTCTTGCTGATCGGAACCACGATGGCGAGGAACGCCCTGAAATTGTTCGCGCCGTCGACCAGCGCCGCCTCGACGAGGCTGGTCGGGATGGATGCCATGAACGCTCGCATGAGGATGATCGCGAACGGAATCTGCGCCGCGCTGTCCGCCAGGATCAGTCCGACATACGAGTTGAGCAGACCCCAGTTGTTGAAGAGGGCGTACAGCGCGTTGGCGATGACGATCGTCGGGATCATCTGCGTGATGAGGAGCACGAAGACGAAGGCGGTCATCCCCTTCATCCTGAAGCGCGCGAGTCCGTACGCGGCCGGTGTGGCGACGATCAGAGTGATGAGGACGGCACCGATGGAGATGATGAGGCTGGTGGCGAGGTTGCCCGCCTGCTGGGTGAGGGCTGCCTGGTATCCGGCGAACGTGGGATGGACAGGGAACCACTCCGTGTTCGCGGCGCCCGAGTTCGACTGGAGGCTGCTGTTGATCATCCAGTAGACCGGGAACACCATGATGGCGAGGAACAGGATGCCGAGCACCGTCATCGGCCAACGCCTGGCGTGCCTGCGTCGGTGCGCGCTCGACCCGGTGGGCAGCACGAGAGCTGTCGTGGCGGTCATTCGTCCACGCCCTTCCTGTTCATATAGAGGTAGAAGATCGCGAACGCGAGCGACACCACGATGAGCACATTGCTGATCGCGGCTCCCTGGCCGAACGCGAACTGCACGAACGAGTTCTGATACGCCCAGGTGGCCAGGGTCTGAGTGGAGTTCGCCGGCCCGCCGCCGGTGAGCCCGAGGATGATGTCCACCACCTTCAGTGTGTAGACAACGCCGAGCACGATGACCACGCTCACCACGGAGCGGATGCTCGGCCAGGTGATGTGCCAGAACGCGCGCCAGCCGACCGCCCCGTCCAATGCAGCCGCCTCGTACAACTCCTCAGGCACCGACTGGAGCCCGGAATAGAGGATGGTCGCGTTGAACGGGATGCCGAGCCAGACGTTCACGCCGATCACGGCGATCAGCGCGAGGTTCGGGCTCACCAGCCACGGGACCGGATGCACCCCGAAGATGCCGAGGAACTGGTTCAGCGCCCCGCTGCCCTGGTCGAGGATCCACTTCCACACGGCCGCCGACGCGATGAGCGGAAGCAGCCAGGGCAGCAGAAGGAGCGAACGCAGGAATCCGCTGAGCGGGAAGTGCCGCTTGAAGAACAGCGCCAGCCCGAGGCCGATGCCGAACTGCAGCACGATCGATCCGATGGTGAACAGCGCTGTGTTGATCACCGTCGTCATGAAGATCGGATTGCTGAACACCTTCTCGTAGTTCGCGAATCCCACCCACGGGGCCAGCCCCGTGTAGAAGGTCGCGGTCGTGTAGTCCTGCAGCGACATCACGACGTTCTGCACGATCGGATATCCGAAGAACACCAGCACGAAGATGATCGCCGGCGCCACGAACAGCCATCGGGTGAGGTACCGGCCGATGCGAGGCCCACGGCGTCGCACACTGTTCGAGCCGCTGCGCTCCGTGGCGCGCGGTGTGGTCCGGTCGACGCCGGCATCCACTGAGGTCATATCACGCTCCTTTGCGGAATCGGACAACAGGCGGACGAAGCTCACGCTCCGTCCGCCCGCGTCGACCTACTTGTTCTGCGTCTGCGCCTGCTGGAGCGCGTCTGCCGGGCTGGCCTTGCCGGTCAGCGCCGTCTGCACCGCGGTGTAGATGGCGGTGGCGGCCGTCGGCCACTTCGGTCCGAGCTCCGCGGTGCGCGCGCGAGCCGTCTTCACGGTCTCGACGAAGGACTGCACCTGCGGGTGGGACTTGCCCCAGCTGTCCGCCGACGCCTGGTCGGAGGGCACGTTGCCGGTGAACTCCGCGATCTTCAGCTGTTCGGACGGCTTGTTGATGCACTGGACGAGCTTCGCTGCGAGGCCCATCTTGGTCTTGTCGCCGGTGTTGGGAACGTTGAAGGCTTCACCGCCGAGGGGCGAGACGACCTTCTGCGACGTCGTGCGCGTCGGGATCGGCACGCTGGCGAAGTTCAGTCCCTTCGTCGAGTTCAGCACGGGCAGCTGCCACGGGCCGTTGATCATCATGGCCGCCTTGCCTGCGACGAACTGGTTGTTGACGTCCTGCTGGCTCCAGTTCACGGAGCTCTTGGACATGGATCCGTCGTTCTGCAGGTCGACGTCGAACTGCACGGCCTGGGCTGCCTCTGGCGTATCGATGTTCTTCTCGTTACCACCGTTCGTCCAGAAGAAGGGCAGGAACTGCCAGGTGCCCTCGTAGGTGTTGATGTTGCTCATCGCGAACCCGTAGACGCCCTTGCTCGGGTCCGTGAGCTTGGTCGCTGCCGCCTTCAGCTCGTCCCAGGTCTTGGGCGGTGTGACGCCTGCTGCCTTGAGCATGTCGACGTTGTAGTACAGCGCGATCGAGTTGATCACCGGTGCGAGTCCGTAGAGCTGGTCCTTGTACGTTCCCGCCTTGACCACGGCCTGCACGTCACCGCTCGGTGCGCTGATGCCGAAGTTCTTCAGCGGGGAGAGCGCGCCCGTCGCCGCGATCTGCTGGATGTCGGGGTTGTCGAGCATGAGCACGTCGGGCATGGTCTTCGACGAGACCTGCTGCAGCACCTTCTGGATCAGCGCGGCTCCGGCGATGTGCACCGGGTTCACCTTGACGCCGACCTCGTCGCCGCACTTCTGGTACTCCTTGTTCCAACCCGACATGCCCGGATCGGAATTGAAGTAGTCCTCGACCGTCAGCGTCGGCTTCGACCCCGACGAGTTGTTGCTTGATCCCGAACATGCCGCCAACGACAGGGAGATCATCGCCACTCCGGCGAGAGCCGCGAGGATGCGTGTCTTCTTCACGGAAAGCTCCTTTGCTTCGTTCTGATTGGTGCTTGGTACTGAGTGGGTCGCGCACGGATGCACGGGCATTGCTGTGCTTCGAACTCGTTGTTCCGGCATCCGATGGATGCGTGTAGTCAAGCGCTTGACCATTACTCCATAAGAAGAGCCGTGAGCTCGACATCGAATTCTCCGGCAAGTGCTTTCAGGCATTCTGGACACCCTCGCCGCGCCAAGTCAAGCGCTTGACCGAAATCGATGGGATACTGTGCGCACACCACAGCGGAGGAAGGGAGGCCGACGTGGTCACGATGCAGCAGGTCGCGGACCGTGCGAACGTTTCCATCTCGACGGTCTCGTTCGTGGTCAACGGCACGAAGCCGGTCACTCCGGAGACGCGTGATCGCATCCTCAGCGCCATCGACGAGCTGGGCTATCGGCGCAACAGCATGGCCAGGGCGCTGGCCAGCCGCAAATCGCATGTGATCGCGCTCATCTATCCGCTGCTCGACCACCGGCACCACCACTCCTTCGTGGATGCCGCCGCCACCGCTGCCGAGGAGCTCGGCTACAGCCTGGTGCTCTGGCCGATCCACAGCGACAACGTGACAACCGAGATCACCTCGCTCATCCAGGCGGGATTCGCCGACGGAGTGATCCTCATGGAGGTGCAGATGGAAGACGAGCGCGTCCAACACCTGCAACGGGCGGACGCGCCGTTCGCGCTGATCGGCCGCACGCGCGAGCTCGACGGCATCGACTACGTCGACATCGACTTCGAGCGCTCGATCGAGACGGCGATCGATGATTTCGCGGAGCTGGGCCACCGCGAAATCTGTCTCGTGGTCGAGGATCTCAGCGGAACCCCGCTCGCCAGGTACAGCCCGCCGCTCCGCACGGAGCAGGCGTTCAACGAGACGATCGCCGCACGCGGCCTGACCGGGACCGTTCTCCGCGTCGGCCACGACTCGGCATCCGTGCTGCCGTTGACGGAGCAACTGGCACGTCACGCGCCCGACGCGACAGCGGTCATCGCGGTGCACGACGAGGCGGCGTTCTCGCTCGTCAACACTCTGCAGCGTCGCGGCGTGCGCATCCCGGAGGACATCTCCATCGTCGGCGTCGCCACCTCGACGGCGACGGGCGACCTGCTCACTCCGCCGCTCACCACCTATCAGGCGCCAGGCAGCCCGCTCGGCCGGCTCGCGGCTCAGGCTCTCATCGCCCGCATCGAAGGCCGGATGGACGCCCCCACCCAGATGCGCATCCCGTGTTCCCTGCACGAGGGCGGATCCGTTGCGCCCGCGCCCCACGGTCGCGCTCCGTTGACGAAGCTGCTGGGGATCGCCGCAGCATAGGTCGCAGCGACGGCACGTCGATACGCGACCGGATGCGTCGTCATGCTGGAGATCAACAGGGCTGTCGGACTCGGCATGGTGGACCGAGCGCTCACCCGGCTGATCCTCTCCGGAGCGCTGGACGAAATCACCGATCGATGCCGGTTCCCCTCGGCGTCGACTGCACGCTCGACGCCGACCGTCGGGAGCTCGTCGCCACCAGCGCAGTGACGGTCTAGTGATGGCACCGATCCGCTGATCCGCAGACCGGAACCGAACTCTGCAACGCCCCTGTACGCACCCCTCAACGTCTGATATGTTTACTGTCGCAACAAATACTCATCGACGATGCTGAAGGATTCTTCTCATGGCAGTCACGCCCACGCGCGCAGACAAGTTCTCTTTCGGTCTCTGGACGGTCGGCTACAACGGCACCGACCCGTTCGGCGGACCGACCCGCAACTCCCTCGACGTCGTGCACGTCGTCGAGAAGCTCGCCGAGCTCGGCGCGTACGGTCTCACCTTCCACGACGACGACCTGTTCGCCTTCGGGTCGAGCGACGCCGAGCGTCAGAAGCAGATCGACCGTCTCAAGGGCGCGCTCGCCGACACCGGACTGATCGTGCCGATGGTCACGACCAACACATTCTCGGCCCCCGTCTTCAAGGACGGCGGCGTCACGTCCAACGACCGCCAGGTGCGTCGCTACACGATCCGCAAGATCCTCCGACAGCTCGAGCTGGGTGTTGAGCTCGGCGCGAAGACCTTCGTGATGTGGGGCGGACGCGAGGGTGCCGAGTACGACTCGGCCAAGAACATCCAGGCCGCCCTCGCCCGCTACAAGGAGGCCGTCGACTTCCTCGGCGACTACGTGCTGTCGCAGGGCTGGGACATCCGCTTCGCGATCGAGCCGAAGCCGAACGAGCCGCGCGGCGACATCCTGCTGCCGACCCTCGGCCACGCGATCGCCTTCATCGACTCCCTCGAGCACCCCGAGCTCGTCGGCCTCAACCCCGAGGTGGGACACGAGACGATGGCCGGCCTGAACTTCACCTCCGGTGTCGCCCAGGCGCTCTACCACGGCAAGCTCTTCCACATCGACCTCAACGGCCAGCGCTCCATCAAGTACGACCAGGACCTCGCGTTCGGTCACGGCGACCTGCACAACGCGTTCTCCCTTGTCGACCTGCTCGAGCACGGCGGCGTGAACGGCGGACCGGCCTACGAAGGCCCCCGCCACTTCGACTACAAGCCGAGCCGCACCGAGGACGAGTCCGGCGTGTGGGCCTCCGCCAAGGCCAACATGGAGACCTACCTGCTGCTCAAGGAGCGCGCGGACGCCTTCCGCGCCGACCCCGAGGTGCAGGAGGCGCTCGAGGCCGCGAAGGTGTTCGAGCTCGAGCAGAACACGCTCAACGACGGCGAGACGATCGACTCGATCAAGGCCGACCGCAGCGCGTGGGAGGACTTCGACACCGACGCCTACTTGAACGGCAAGGGCTTCGGCTTCGTGCGTCTGCAGCAGCTCGCCACCGAGCACCTGCTCGGCGCTCGCTGATCCGACAGTTCCACCTCGCAGCTCCCTGAGCGAGCGACGCGAGTCGAATGGTGCGCCTTCCGGCGGTACCCTTCCACTCGCCGGCGCTCGCTCAGGGAGCCGTTTCACGTCCACCGCCGAACCGACCCAAAGGAATCCCATGACTCTCATCGCCGGGGTCGACTCGTCGACTCAGAGCTGCAAGATCGTCATCCGCGACCTGGAGACCGGGGCGCTCGTGCGGTCCGGACGGGCGTCCCATCCCGACGGCACCGAGGTCGACCCCGCAGCGTGGTGGGTCGCACTCGGCCAGGCCATCTCCGATGCCGGCGGTCTCGATGACGTCTCCGCCATCTCCGTCGGCGGACAGCAGCACGGCATGGTCGTGCTCGATGCCGACGGTCGCGTGATCCGTGACGCCCTGCTCTGGAACGACACCCGCAGCGCCGCAGCAGCCAGCGTCCTCACGGACGAGGTGGGAGCCGCGCAGTACGCCGAGCGTGCAGGCGCCGTGCCCGTTGCATCCTTCACCGCGACGAAGCTGCGCTGGCTGCGGGATGCCGAACCCGAGAACGCCGCGCGCGTCGCCGCCGTGGCCCTCCCGCACGACTGGCTGACCTGGCGCCTGCTCGGATACGGTCCAGCCGATGAGTCCCCGCTCGGACCCGACTTCGACGCGCTGGTCACCGACCGCTCCGACGCATCCGGAACCGCGTACTGGTCGCCCCGCGACGACGCATACGACCTCGGCCTGTTCGAGCGTGCACTGGGTCGTGCCGGCCGTGCGGCGATCGGCGTGGCAGCCGACGACGCGGAGCGTGCGGAAGCGACGGCCGGTGCCGTCGTGCTGCCGCGCGTGCTCGGTCCTGCGGAGCCCGCAGGGACAACGGCCGAGCAGAGCGGCGCCGTCGTGGTGCGAGCCGGGATCCTGGTCGGACCCGGCGCCGGGGACAATGCGGGGGCCGCGCTCGGACTCGGGGCAGCATCCGGCGACGTCATCGTTTCGCTGGGCACCAGCGGCACCGTCTTCGCCGTGACCGACACGTCGGCGCACGACACGACGGGCGCCGTCGCCGGGTTCGCGGATGCCTCCGGCCGTTTCCTCCCACTCGTCGCCACCCTGAACGCAGCCCGTGTGCTCGGCTCGGTCGCCGACCTGCTCGATGTGGACTTCGACGACTTCGCGGAGCTGGCTCTGCGTGCGCCAGCCGGCTCAGAGGGCGTCGTGCTCATTCCCTACTTCGAGGGCGAGCGCACCCCGAACCTGCCGGAGGCGAAGGCGAGCCTGCACGGACTGACGATCGCGTCGAGCCGTCGCGAGAACCTCGCCCGCGCCGCCGTCGAGGGCATGCTGAGCGGTCTCGCCGCCGGCCTCGACGCCGTGCGCGCGGTCGGTGTGCGCGAGCAGCGCCTGCTCCTGGTGGGCGGCGCCGCACTGAACCCCGCCGTCCAGGCCGTCGCCGCGCAGGTGTTCGACGCCCCCGTCGTCATCCCGGCACCAGGCGAGTACGTCGCGAACGGTGCAGCGGTACAGGCCGCATGGGTGCTCAGCGGCGTCCGTCCCGAGTGGACGCTCGACGTCGTCGCCGCACCTGCACCAGACCACAGGCCCGTCATCCGCGAGCAGTACGCACGGTACGCCGGCGTCGTGGCCGAGCGGCCGACGGAGGTCTGAGGCCTGCGCCGACCTCGACGGCGCGTCCTCTCTTTTCGGTCTCCATGGCATCCGCACTGCCACCGTCTGCGGCCCGGCTTCCACCGTTGACGGTTCGCGGAGAATCATGGGTGGACACGAACGCTTCGGCGGGCTGACACCGGTCGGCGGACCGTCGTCAGAGCGGGCAGAGCACATCGGGAGCCTCTGGAGGTGAGCCCGATCCGAAGCGACGGTTCTCCCCTTTGCCGTACTGCATCGCCACTCCGTCGAGGCGCAAGATCGGTGTCGTCACGTCACGCTCCCGCCACGTCTGCACGCTCGCGGAACGGACGCCCGCGCTTCGGTGTCTCGGTGCTCAACGGCAGCGGCTTGGCGACTTCGGCACTCGCGCGCGCCAGTCTGCCCTCCGTGTGATCCAGCCAGCGCAGCTCGCCGTCGAGGCTGAAGATCTGGCCGTCCACGATGAGCAGATAGGCGAGGTCCTCGGCCGTCTTCGGCTCGTCGATCGCCTCCTTGGTGCGCGTGAGGTCCTGCAGGAGCCCGAGGGTCGACATCCGCTGCACCTGAACGACCCGAGCCACGTCGACTCCGGGGAGGGTGGATGCGATGGCCAGCTTGATCGCGAACTCGTCTCGGGCCGCCGATTGCCTGTCCACCGGCGACGACAGCCACGCCGCGACCGAGTCGTGGCCGGCATGCGTGATCTCGAAGTAGCCGCGGCCCTCCTGGTCGGACTCGCCCTTGGCGACGAGGCCGTCGCGCTCCAGGCGTTCCAGGGTCTGGTAGATCTGTCCGACGTTGAGTGGCCAGGTGCCGCCTGTGCGGCGGTCGAACTCGCTGCGGAGCTGGTAGCCGTAGCAGGGGCCCTGGTCCAGGATCGCGAGCAGACTCTGACGAATCGACATGACTGTTTTATATAGCAGGTAAGTGAATACCCGCAATAGCCAGCGTCGCCGGTTGAGCCCGACCGGCGGCGGCACTCAACCGGTGGTATGCCCTACGCCTCGGCCAGCTCGTGCATCCGCTCCAGGTAGGCCTGCGGGGTCGTGTCGTCGACGATGCGTCCCGCCGAGACCACGAGCACGCGTTGCACCCAGTGCAGCGACTGCGGTCGGTGCGTGACCACGAGCGTGGTGCGTCCGCGGGCGATGAGCCGCATTGCGCGGTCCACCCTGCGCTCGCTGGAGAGGTCCAGGTTGGAGGTCGCCTCGTCGAGGATGAGGATGCGCGGGTCGACGATCAGCGCCCTCGCCAGGCAGATCAGCTGTCGCTGACCGTTGGAGAGCGAGCGGCCGCGTTCCGTGACGATCTCGTGGTATCCGCCGGGCAGTCGGGAGATGAACTCGTGCGCGCCGACGATCCGTGCTGCGGCCTCGACCTCTGCATCCGTCGCATCCGGCACGGCGTACGCGATGTTGTCGCGCACCGAGCGGGTGAAGAGGAACGGCTCCTGGGGCACGTATCCCAGACGGTGGCGGTACTCGGCCGAGTCGAGGGTCTGCAGCTCCTTGCCGTCGATGAGGATGCGCCCATCGGTCGGGTCGTAGAACCGGGTGACCAGCTTGATCGTCGTCGACTTGCCTGCGCCGGTCTGGCCGACGAACGCGACGCGCTGCCCGGCCGGAATGTGCAGGTCGACGCGGCTGAGGGCATCCATCGTCGTGCCGGCGTAGCGCAGCCGAACACCCTCGAGACGGATGTCGCCCACCACCCGCTCCACCGGCTGCGGGTCGGCGGACTCCGGCGTCGACGACGGGAGTCCCAGCAGCTCGCGGATGCGCACCAGCCCCGCCCTGGCGCGCTGGTACGCGTCGAACACGGTGGACATCTGCTGCACCGGCGCGAACACCTGGGCCAGGTAGAGCAGGAACGCGAGCAGCGTTCCGATGCCGAGGCCGCCGGCCTGGATGAGCAGGAATCCGACGCCGAGGACGGCGATCGTCGCCGCCGTCGACAGGAACTCTACCGAGGCGACGTACACCGTATTGGCGAAGGCGCTGCGCTGTGCCCACCAGATGAACTGGCGTCCGAGCGCCGCGAAGTCGTCGAGGTTGCGGGCCTCGCGCCGGTACGCCTGCGTCACGCGGATGCCCGCCATCGACTCGGCCAGGTCGGTGTTCAGCATCGACGCCCGCTCTCGCAACTCGTCGTAGGCGACGGATGCGATGCGCCGGTACCACCACGTGACCCCTGCTGCCAGCGGGATGACGCAGAGCACCACGAGCGCGAGCCGCCAGTCCAGTACCGAGATCACGACCGACATGCCGGCGAACGTGAGCACCGCCATGATCAGGTTGATGACCCCGGTCTGGAACAGCTGACCGATCGAGTCAATGTCCGATGTCATCCGCGTCATGATGCGCCCGGTCTGGGTGCGGTCGTAGAAGTCGATGCCGAGTCGCTGAAGCTGCCCGTAGACGCGCGTGCGCATGGCCAGCAGCAACCGCTCGGAGGTGCGCTGCGTCCACAGTTGAGCGTTCCGCTGGTCGAAGAACAGCGCGATGGTGAGCAGCACGGCGATCACGAAGACGACGAGCAGCATCGGAACGGACTTGCCGAGCATGCCGGCGTCGACACCCTGCCGGATGATCAGCGGGTTGACCAGCCCGATGAGCACCTGGATCACCACGAACACGAGTCCGACCGCGAATCCCTTGCTGTAGGGGCGCAGGAACCTCCCCAGCCGGAACGGCTCGCGATTCCTGCTCTCCTCGCCCATGTCCACCCCGGGTTCGTCGTGGAACTCCGGCAATGCCGCGATCCTCGCGGTGACGGCCGGAGACGTGCTCAGGTCGAGCAGACCCGGCTGTTGCGGACGCGACGGATGCCACGCAACCGGCGACGCCGCGAACCGCCCGTACCGTGCATCCTCGAGCAGCGCACCGGCGCCGGCGTCTTCATCGGATGCCAAGTCACCGAACAGCTCGCGGTAGAGCTCGCTGCGCTCGAAGAGCTCCTCGTGGGTGCCGGTGTCGGCGACGCGTCCGGCATCCATGATGACGACGCGATCGGCCATCCGCACCGTCGATTCGCGGTAGGCGATGATGATCGTCGTGCGGGCGTCGAGGAACGGACCGAGGTTCGCGTGGATGTCCCGCTCGACGCTCACGTCGACGGAGCTCGTCGCGTCATCGAGCAGCAGGATCTCGGGGTCGGTGAGGATCGCCCTTGCCAGGGCGACGCGCTGACGCTGGCCGCCGGAGAGCGTCATCCCCTGCTCGCCGATGACCGTGTCATAGCCCTCTGGCGTCTCCGTGATGAAGTCGTGGGCCATCGCCGCACGGGCAGCGCGCTCGATGGTCGCGGGGGTGGCATCCGGCACACCGTAAGCGATGTTCGCCGAGATGGTGTCGGAGAACAGGAAGCTGTTCTCGAAGACCACACCGACCCTGGAGCGGAGTTCGGCGACAGGCTGGTCGCGAACATCGATGCCGTCCACGAGGACCCGGCCGCCGTCGACGTCGTAGAAGCGCGGAACAAGATGCGTCAGGGTCGACTTGCCGGAACCGATCGTGCCGACCAGTGCGACCGACTCCCCCGGCGCGACGCGCAGCGAGAAGCCGTTCAGCACCGGACGGTCGTCGGCCTCGTCGTAGCGGAAGTCGACGTCCTCGAAGACGATCTCACCGTCCGTGCGCTCAGGGGAGATCGGATCCGCCACCTCCGTGAGCGTCGGCGCCAGGTCGAGCACCTGGCCGATCCTCTCGATCGCGGCCTCGCACTGGGGAAGGTTGCTGAGCACCATGCCGGCGGTCTGCGCGGAGCCCGCGAGCCCCGTGAGGTATCCGGTGAAGGCGAGGAACACGCCGACCTCGATGTTCCCCATCAGCACGAAGACGCCCCCGACGAGCAGGATGACCGCGATCCCGAGCTGCGGTCCCGTTGCGAGGGACGCCGAGAACGGAGCCCGCAGCCGGATGGCACGCACCCTGGCGCGGTACATGTCCCTGAGCGCGCGGTGCAGGCGTGCGCTCTCCTGCGCCTCTTGTCCGAATCCGCGCACCACGCGCACGCCCGTCATCGACTCCTCGACCTGGGTCGTCATGTCGGCCTCGAGCTGCTGGGCCTGCCAGCCGGCTGCGTGCGCGTTGCGGCGCATCCGCTGGGTCACGACGAACACCCCGGCGATGATCACCACCACGATCGCGGCGAGGATCGGAGACAGCGTGACCATGACGACGACAGAGACGAGGGCGCCCACGATCGTGGAGACCAGCTGCGGGAACCATCCGATGAAGATCTGCACCCAGAGCAGATCCGAGCTGGCGCGCGAGACCAGCTGTCCGCTCTGCAGCTGCGAATGGCCGGCGAAGTCGAGGCGCTGCAGCGCGTCGTACATGCCGTTTCGCATGTCGTACTGCACCGCGTACGACGCCTTGGCGCCGAGGTAGCGCCACGAGAACGACAGCACGAGCACCACGAGACCGACGGATGCCATGACGATGAGCCACGGCAGGATCGGCACGTCGTGCTTCACGATCGCGTCGTCGACCACGACTTGCTGGATCCACGGCAGCATCGACACGAGCCCCGCGTACACCGCGGCCAGTCCCATGGCGGATCCCACGAGCAGCCGGTGACGGATGAGGAGCGGCAGGATGCGCCTGCGCCACTCGGCTCCGACGGAGTGCGTGTCGGAGCGATCGGCCCCGGGAGCGGCCGCGTGCTCCGCCTGCGCGTCCGGACGCTGCTGCGATCCGCCGTCAGCGGCTCCCGTCGCTGCCGCTCCCGTGCCCGTCGAGCTCCGAACTGAGGCCGGAGCTGACGATTCTTCGCGGGCGTCGGCAGGACGGACGGATGACGGCTGCAGGCCGTCGTCCGACCGGTGGCCGGCAGCCGGCGGCCTGGCGCCGCGCCTGCGGGCTCGCCGGTTCGGTGCGACGGTCGGGATCTCACGGGTGGACGGGGACACGGAAAGCACGCTCCAATGGCGTCGAGGGCTGCGCGGCGATGATGCAGTGCGCAGGGAAGAAGGAGGGCGGGACGGATTCCCGCGTCGGAGGGACGGTCAGCCACGACGCCCGGCGTCATGACGCGACGATCGAGGGCGAGAGCCTACGACCGCCGGCGCTGACGGATCAGGGCAGAATCACCTGGCAACACCGGCTTCGGATGATCGTGAGCGGTCACGGACAGGTTCTCCATTGAACCAGTCCAGTGTCGAACGTGATAGCCAGAGGCCTACTTATTCAGGAATCCAATGGCAGTCAGTGATGCGGGCCATGGCGGATCGGTGCCGAAAAGCGGAAATCCGGTCCGACGCACCGCGCCCACCATGAGGGCTCGGCGTGTCGGACCGGACTTCTGTTCGCACGCTGCCGGCTGGACCGGCGGCGGTTCGAGTGTTCGTCCTACCCCTTCACGGCTCCGGTGAGCCCACCGACGATGCGGCGCTCGAAGATCGAGAAGAACAGCAGAGCGGGCAGCATCGAGAGCGACGTGAAGGCGAGCACCTTCGCGGTGTCCTGCGAGTACTGCGACGAGAACGCCTGCACGCCGAGCGGCAGCGTGAAGTTCCCCTGCGAGTTGAGGATGTACAGCGGCAGCACATAGTTGTTCCAGGCGCCGACGAACGCCAGGATCCCCACCGTCACCACACCGGGCAGCGACAGCGGGATCACCATGCGGAAGAAGAACCCGAGTCTGCTCGCACCGTCGATCGACGCGGCTTCCTCGATCTCGTTCGGGATCGCCTTGAGGAACGGCACCATGATGATGACCGTCGTCGGGAGGGCGAACGCGATCTGCGGGATCGCGACGCCCATCAGGTTGTCGATCAGACCGAGATCCTTGATCACGATGTAGAGCGGGGTGATCGCGATCACCAGCGGGAACATCAGGCCCGCGGCGAAGAGCGAGTACATCGCACCCTTGCCCTTGAACTCGTAACGGGCGAGAACGAAGCTCACCATGATGCCGAGCACGACGGTGCCGACGGTCGTCACGATGGCGACGATGGCCGAGTTCGCGAATTCGCCCCAGAAGGTCGACGACGCGAGCACATCCGTGTAGTTGCTGAACACCCACGGGTTCGGCAGCCCGGAGGGGCTCGTCGTGATCTGCGCGTTGGTGCGGAAGCCCCCGAACACGATGTACAGAACGGGTGCGATGCAGACGGCGATGAAGATCAGGGCGATGAAGTAGGTGAACGGATGTCCCCATCCGCGCGGCGCGTCCCTCGCGTCTGCACCAGATGCCTGCCGCCTCTTCGACGTCTGTCGTGCGGCAACGCTCGTCGCACTCATCACTTGGCTCCCTCGGTGACGGCGCCTTGAAGGTCACGGCGCAGGACGAAGCGCTGGTAGAGCAGCGCGATGATGAGCGAGATCACGAACATGACGACGGCGACGGCGTTGCCGTAGCCGAAGTTGCCTGAATTGCGCCCGTTGGCGACCATGTACGTCGCCATGGTCGAGGTGCCGGCGGTCGAGGCGATGTACTGGCCCCAGATGATGTAGACGAGGTCGAACAGCTGCAGTGACCCGATGATCGACAGGAACGCCCAGATTCGGATCGTCGGTCCGAGCAGCGGGAGCGTGATGCGGCGCTGGATCTGCCAGTACGAGGCACCGTCGATCTGCGCGGCCTCGAAGAGCTCCTCGGGGATCGACTGCAGCCCTGCGAGCATCAGGATGACTGCGAATCCGATGTACTTCCACGAGATGATCGCGAGCAGCGACCAGATCGCGACGTTCGGGTCGGAGAGCCATCCGGTCTTGAGGAACCCGAGGCCCATGTTCTGCAACAGGTCGTTCACGGCGCCGTTGCTCTGCAGCATCAGGCTCCACCCGGTGCCGACGATGACCTCGGAGATGACGTAGGGGACGAAGATCAGCACGCGGATGACCGAGCGTCCGCGGATCTTCTGGTTCAGCAGCAGCGCGAGGATGATCGCCAGCGGCCCCTGGATCACCAGGGACAGCACGACGATGACCAGGTTGTGCCAGAGGACGGCGTGGAACTCGGGATCCGTGAGGATCAGCCAGTAGTTCTGCAGTCCGACGAAGTCGGTGGCCGGGCCGTAGCCGTGCCACCGGAAGAAGCCGTAGTAGGCGGCGAGCGCGACCGGGAAGATCACGAACGCCACGAAAACGATGATCGCGGGGCCGGAGAGCAACGCGATCTCGAGCCGCATGCGCCCTCTGCCGCCACGGCGTCTGCGGGCACGCGGCGAGGTCGGGGACGCGGCGACCGCGTCCCCGACCGTGGAGGTGCCCTGCGACCGGCTGCCTACGGCAGTCTCAGTGTCCAGGGTGGTGCTCATTGTTGCCGATCAGCCCTTCGCCGCCGCGGAGTTGGTGTCCTTGACGATGTCGGCTGCCGTGCCCTTGCCTGCCAGCAGGTTGACGACGGCGGTGTTCATCGCGTTGCCGACGTTCTGGCCGTACAGCGTGTCGAGGTACTGCGACGCGTACCCGGCCTTGTTGAAGGCCTCGAGTGCCGAGACGTTGTACGAGGCGGTCACGACGCCCTGCGCCTGCTTGTTCACCGGGATGGAGTCGAACGCAGTGGCGTAGGCCTCCTGCTGCTCCTTGGTGACGAGGAACTCGAGGAAGTCGGTGGCTTCCTTGGGCGCGTTTTTCGAGACGGAGTATCCGTCGATGCCGCCGAGCAGCGCCGTCGAGTCACCCTTGCCGCCGTTGATCGCCGGGAACGGGAACCAACCGAGGTCGGACGGAACCTTCTGGTCGGCGGTGAGGCCGGCCATCACACCCGGGTCCCAGCTGCCCATGAGCTCCATCGCGGCCTTGTGGTTCGCGACGAGTCCGGCGGACGATCCTGCGCCCTGCTGGGCCGAAGTCGTGAGGAATCCGGAGTTGAACGGGTCGGACTTCAGGAAGGAGGCGAGGTCGTTGCCGGCCTTGGTCCAGCATCCATCGGAGAACTTGAGGTCCTTGGCCGTGGAGGCCATGGTCGTCTGGCTGCACTCGCGCAGGGCGAAGTTGTAGTACCAGTGAGCGGCGGGCCAGGCATCCTTCGCACCGACGGCGATGGCGTCGACGCCGCTCGCCTTGAGCTTGGCGACATCAGCTGTCAGCTCGTCGACGGTGGTCGGCGTCTTGGTGATGCCTGCCTTGGAGAACAGGTCCTTGCTGTAGTAGATGCCCTCGGGGAGGAAGTCGAGCGGCATGGCGTAGACCTTGCCGTCGATGGACGAGCCCGCGAGTGCTGCCGCGCCCGCATCGGTCTTCGCCGTCGAGGAGAGGTCGAGCGCCTGGATCTGGTCGGCGTCGACCATGGCCTGCATCTTGCCGCCGCCGCGCTGCAGGAAGATGTCCGGCGCGGAGTTGGAGTTCAGTGCGGTCTGGAGCTTGCCGTCCAGGTCTTCGTTCTGGATCGACTGCGGCTTGACCGTGACGTTCGGGTGGGCCTTGTGGTAGGCGGCAGCCGCGTCGTCGAAGAACTTCTGGCCGGGGCCGGTCGTCGAGTTGTCCCACAGCGTGATGGTGACCTTGCCGTTGTCGGACGTGGCGCTTCCGTTGCCGCTCGAGGCACACCCGGCGATTGCGAGCACGAGGCCCGCGCCGACCGCGATCGCAGCGAGACTGCGCATCTTCTTCATGTGTTCAGGTACTCCTTGGTCATCGTTGACATGTCTGGCAGACGGGTTTCCGGACGAGTTCTGCTGTGCTCGGGCGGATTCTGCAAAACGATTTCGATAACGTTTTCTATCACTGTTGACGCGGATCTGCGAATCGCCGGACGACACCAGCCCGTCCTGTACTGTGAACGGATGATCACTGGCGTCGACGCAGCCCCCCTGGCTTCGAGGGTGACCATCACAGACGTCGCACGGGCTGCCGGTGTCTCGGTCGCGACGGTGTCGAAGGTGATCAACGAGCGCTACGGAGTTGCCCCGGCCACGATCGAGAAGGTCACCAGGGTGGTCGAGGAGCTCGGGTACGAGTCATCGCTGGTGGCCAGCAGCCTGCGCAGGCATCGCACGAACGTGATCGGCATTCTGGTGGCCGGGTTCGAGCCGTACTCGGTGGAGCTGCTGAAAGGCGTCTCGGCCGCCGCCCATGACACGCAGTACGAACTGCTGGCCTATTCGGGTCCGCTGACGGATGTCGCGCCCTCCGGCTGGGAGCGCCGCTCGCTCTCGCGTCTGGCCGGCACGCTCATCGACGGCGCGATCGTCGTCACGCCGACCGAGACGCTGCCGAGCACGAGCATCCCCGTCGTCGCGATCGACCCGCACGCGGGCAGAGGCGGGCCGGCGACCGTGGACTCGGACAACCGCAAGGGAGCCCGCACGGCCACGGAGTACCTCATCGAACTCGGACACCGGCGCATCGCTCACATCCAGGGACGCGGCGATCTCGAGTCGTCACGACTGCGCGAGCTCGGATACCGGGACGCGCTGAAGAACGCCGGAATCCCGTTCGACGAGGCTCTTCTCGCCAAGGGCGAGTACCGGCAGAGCGACGCGGAGGACGCAGCAAGGACGCTGCTGGCGCTTCCGGATCCGCCGACCGCGATCTTCGCGGCGAACGACCTCTCCGCCCTCGGCGTGCTGCACGTCGCGGAGGAGCTCGGACTTCAGGTGCCCCGCGACCTCTCCGTGATGGGATACGACGACATCCCCGACGCCGCGAGCTCCTCTCCCCCGCTGACGACCATCGCCCAGCCGCTGGCACGCATGGGTGCCGAGGCTCTGCAGATGCTCACCAAGCTTCTGGCCGGCAAGGATGCCGCCCGCCACCGCCACCTGCAGGCCCGGCTCGTGGTGCGCGGCACCACTGCGGCATCGCCACAGCCGGCCGCTGTGCGGCCCTGAGTCGACCTGTGCCGGACGTCGCAGACCCGGTCAGACACGACGCACCACACGGTCAGGACTCGGCGTCTCGGACCGGATCGCCGACTATCCGTGCACTCCCGACCGCTAAGACTCCCGACTGCTAAGGCCGCCCGGCGCGCTCCGCGAGCACGGCTCCCGCACGCCGAAGCCAGCGCACCGGATCGTCGATCGCGGACTGCACGTCCCCCGCGAGCTCGGCCAGCGCGACCGCGTCGGCGAAGCCGACCGGCTTCACAGCTATCGAGCCGGCGACGAGGGCCATCGGCACACCCGCCGCACCTGCACGCTCGGCGACGACCGCCGGAGCCTTGCCGCCGTCCGTCTGGGCGTCGTAGCGACCCTCGCCGGTGATGACCAGATCCGCGCCGCTCAGGGCGTCGTCGAGGCCGATGGCATCCGCGATCGTCGAGGCACCGGAGACGAGGGTCGCGCCCCACGCGAGCAACCCGAATCCGGTGCCTCCCGCGGCACCAGCCCCTGATGTCGACGGATCCACTGCTGCGCCCGCGTCCTGCGCGGCACGGGCCCAGTGGGCGAGGGCGAGGTCCAGGGCGGCGCGCTGCGCGGCATCCGCCCCCTTCTGCTCGCCGAACACGTGCGCGGCCCCCGTCTCGCCGAGCAACGGATTCGTCACGTCGCTCAGCACCAGCGCACCGGATGACGGCAGCGGTGGCAGCTCGGAGAGGTCGACCCTGGCCACATCGGACAGGACTCCGCCACCCAGCTCCAACGGATCGCCATCCGCATCGAGCAGCGAGGCGCCGAGTGCGACCAGAGCACCGGTTCCACCGTCGGTGGAAGCGCTGCCGCCGATCGCGAGCAGGAGCCGGGAGACGCCGCGGTCGAGGGCATCGGCGATCGCCTGACCGAAGCCCAGGGTGTGCGCACCGAGCGGATCCGGATGGGTCATCAACGGAAGGCCGCTCGTCTCAGCCAGCTCGACGACCCCGGTTCCTCCAGGCAGCTCGGGCGTTGGCGGCAGCAGCGCCCAGGACGCTTCGACCTCCTGGCCGTCGGGCCCGACCACTTCGACGTGCACGCGAGAGGATCCGGGAACGGCGAGCAGGAACGCGTCGAGCGTTCCCTCTCCGCCGTCCGCCATCGGCAGTAGGACCAGCTCGTCGTCGGGACGCACATCGCGCCAGCCGGCGGCGATCGCGTCGCACACGTGAACGGCAGACGCCGAGCCCTTGAAGGAGTCGGGAGCGATCACGATCCGCATGGGGCAACTCTCTCGCATTCTCTGTTCACAACTCGGGATCGGCGACCCGATGTGGCGTGCCGAACACCGAAATCACGCGGAATCGGGCGAGTCCGCGACCGGCCGTCCCGAGTTGTGAACGACCAGCGCCGTCGCCGCGGCCTCTCCCGTCCCGTCTTGTCCGGTTACAGCAGTTCGGGCGCCACGACCCGGGTGAAGGCTGCGGAGACCTCGCACGCGACCTCCGCGTACGGGCGGCTCCAGACATCCGCGTTGAAGATCTCGCATTCGATGTCTCCCGTGTAGCCGGCGTCCTCGACCGCACGGGTGAGCCCGCCGAAGTCGATGTGGCCGTCTCCCGGCACACCGCGTCCGAGCAGCACGTCGGCCGGAAGCGGGGTGAGCCAGTCGCACACCTGGTACGAGGCGATGCGGCCGAGGCGGCCGGCACGTTCGATCTGCTCGAACACGTCCGGATCCCACCACACGTGGTAGGTGTCGACGACGACGCCGACCGACGGTCCGGCGTCGACCGCGAGGTCGATCGCCTGGCCAAGGGTGGAGACGACGGCGCGATCCGCCGCGAACATCGGGTGCAGGGCCTCGACCGCCAGGGTGACCCCAGCGGATGCCGCGAACGGCTCGAGCGCACCCAGCGCGTCGCGCACGCGCTCGCGTGCACCTTTCAGGTCACGGGATCCGGCGGGCAGCCCGCCTGCGACGAGCACGAGGACCGCGGCGGATCCTGCGGCGCCCGCCGCAGCGAGCGCCGCCGTCTCATCGATCGCACGACGGTTGTCATCGAGGGCGGCCATCCGCTCCTGCCCCTCGGGCGTCGTGAAGAAGCCTGCACGGCACAGGCTGGAAACGCGGAGACCGGAGTCGGCGATCAGCCGTGTTGCGGCATCCAAGCCGATGTCGGCGACGGGCTCGCGCCACACACCGATGCTCTCGATGCCTGCCGCCTTCGTGACGTCGATGGCCTCGGCGAGCGACGCGTACTTGACGGTCGCCTGGTTCAGCGAGAACCGCGGATGCGCGCTCATGCGTCGTCCTGTCCGTTGCTGCCTTCCGCGGCGGCGAGCTCGTCGGCCACGATGAGTCCGAGTGCGGCATCGAGCTCGGACGCTCCGGCGGCCGTCGCGTCTTCATCCGCGACGGGTTCGCCGTCGTGCCCGATTCCAGCGGTCACTTCCACGATCCCGTTCAGGGCGAGCAGTCCGTGCCAGCGCGCGGCGGCGAGCTCCGGACGCTCGAGGGCGCCGGATCCGTTCGCGAGACGCACGATCTCGGAGAGGTGCGGCAGGCTGCGCGCCGAGTGCAGGCCGCCCACCATGGTGAAGGACTCCTGGTGTCCGTTCAGCCAGCTGAGGAATGCGACGCCCGTCTTGTAGTAGAAGGTCGGCGCCGCGAAGACCTGGCGGCTCAGCGCCTCCGTCGGGCGCAGGATGCGCTCGTAGGCATCCGGATCGCCGGCGTCGAGTGCCCGGATCGCGCGTGAGGCGACAGGCGCGATGGCCGCGAACGCGCCGAGGAGGGCGTCCGAGTAGTGGCCGCGGGCGTCGACGCGGGATCCGTTCGCACCCTCCGTCGTCGTGCCGTCGCCCTTGATCAGGTCGACGTAGTTGAAGTCGTCACCCGTGTACATGGCCGCGGTCTGCGGGAGGCGAGAGCGAACCGCGATCTCGGCGTCGGCATCCAGGAGGCTCATCTTGACGCCGGAGACCTTGTCGGCGTGCGCCTCGATGATGCGGATGAGCGTGTCGGCCGCCGCGTCCCCTTCGCCGAAATACCCCTTCAGCACCGGGTCGAACGCCTCGCCGAGCCAGTGCAGCACGACAGGTGTGGTCGCCCGCTCGAGCACGGCGGCGTAGACGCGCTCGTAGTCCGCCGGCGACTGCGCGGCGCGCGCCATGTGCCTGGAGGCCATCAGCACGACGCCGGCACCGGCGTTCTCGGTGAACTCGAGCTGCTCGACGTATGCATCGATCACGGCGTCGAGCGAGATGACCTCGTCGTCCACCTGATCCGTGTTCACACCGACCACGAGCGCACCGCCGACGGATGCCGCCTCTCTGGCGCTCCGCGAGATCAGTTCGCGCGTGGCCGCGGCGTCCAGGCCCATGTTGCGCTGGGCCGTGTCCATTGCGTCCGCGACACCGAGTCCCTGCGACCACACGTGGTGGCGGAACGCGAGCGTGGCATCCCAGTCGAGGTCGGCGGGAGAGCCTGGCACGTTGTCTGCGTACGGCTTCGGGATGACGTGGGCCGCCGCGTAGGCGACGCGCGACTTCAGCGGGGTGGCGGGCGTCAGCGTCGGCTCGTGCTCGACGAGCGACTCGGATCGCACGACCCCGTCAGATCCGACGAGCAGCAGCTCGGTCACCGTGCGCCTCCGTCGCCGACCGCACCGGCGAGCTCGCGCAGCGATTCGGGCGTCACGGCGGGGATGTCGACGCGCGCGCCGGTTCGGGAGCTCTCCAGCCCCTTCTCCGCCATGAGCACGCCGCGGGCTCCGGAGAGCAGGTCGTAGGGGAACGGCGCGTCCTCGGCGATGTGGCGGATGAACTCCTCCCACTGCACCTTGAAGCCGTTCTCGAACCCCTCCGTCCCGTTCAGATCGAGGCTCGGAACCTCGTGCCAGTCCGACGCGTAGTCGTGGCCGTCGGGGATGTCCGGGTTCCAGGTCGGACGCGGCGTCGCGTTGCGCGGCTGGATCTTGCAGCCGAACAGCCCGACGACCGCGCTGCCGAGCGTGCCGTCCACCTGGAACTCCACGAGCTCGTCGCGGTTCACGCGCGTCGTCCAGCTCGAGTTGAGCTGCGCGGTGATGCCGCCCTCGAGGTCGAAGACGGCGTAGGCGGCGTCATCCGCTGTCGCCTTGTAGGAGTGGCCCTGCTCGTCGATCCGCTCAGGGATCTCGGTGACGGCGCGCGCGTACACGGACTCCACACGTCCGAACAGGTACTCCAATACGTAGTTCCAGTGCGGGAACATGTCGACGATGATGCCGCCGCCGTCTTCGGTGCGATAGTTCCAGCTGGGGCGCTGAGCAGGCATCCAGTCGCCCTCGAAGACCCAGTAGCCGAACTCGCCGCGCACCGAGAGGATGCGGCCGAAGAACCCGGAGTCGATCAGTCGACGCAGCTTTCGCAGGCCCGGCAGGTAGAGCTTGTCGTGCACCACGCCGTTTTTGATGCCGGCCTCGTCGGCCAGACGGGCGAGTTCGAGCGCCTCCTCGAACGTCTCGGCCGTCGGCTTCTCGGTGTAGATCGCCTTGCCGGCCGCGATGGCCTTGCGGAGAGCGGATGCCCGCGCCTTCGTCACGAGGAAGTCCGAGTACACCTGCCAGCGAGGGTCGGCCAGCGCCGCGTCGAGGTCGGTCGTGTAGTGCTCGAGGCCGTGACGGGCGGCGAGCTCGGCGAGCTTCGCCTCGTTGCGTCCGACGAGCAGCGGCTCGACCTGTACGCGCCGCCCGTCCGAGAGCTCGACGCCGCCCTGTTCGCGGATCGCGAGGATGGAGCGCACGAGGTGCTGCCGATAGCCCATGCGTCCGGAGACGCCGTTCATGATGATGCCGATGGTCGACTCTGACACAGGGTTCTCTTTCGTGGTGGTTCGCGGTGGTGGCTGACCCGAGGAGTGTGGATGCTCCGCGATGAGGCGATGTCCATACACCCTCGGAAAGCGCTTACCACAGCGTACCAGCAGGGCTCACCGACGGCAATGCCGACCGCACCCGCCCGTATTCAGGACATTTCACGGGATGTCGACCCAGGGCGCACACGTGCCTGTATGTCCTGAATACGGTCGGCGGGGAGGCGGCCGGCGGGAGGCGATCGGCGGAGAGGCGGTCGGCGGCAAGGGTGGTCGGCGCGACGTGGTCGGCGGGAGGAAGTCGGCGGAAGGTGCGGCGGGGAGGCGGGCACGCGCCGTTCCGCTCAGGAGCGGACGTACTCCGCGAGGTGCTGTCCCGTGAGGGTCGCACGGGCGGCGACCAGGTCGGCAGGCGTGCCCTCGAAGACGACGCGGCCGCCGTCGTGGCCGGCGCCCGGTCCGAGGTCGATGATCCAGTCGGCGTGGGCCATCACCGCCTGGTGGTGCTCCACGACGATGACGGACTTGCCTGCGTCGACGAGGCGGTCGAGCAGGGAGAGCAGCTGCGCGACATCCGCGAGGTGCAGTCCGGCCGTCGGCTCATCGAGCACGAGTACGCCGCCCTTCTCCGTCATGTGGCTCGCGAGCTTGAGGCGCTGCCGCTCTCCGCCGGAGAGCGTCGTCAGCGGCTGGCCGATCGTGAGGTAGCCGAGGCCGACATCGGACATGCGATCCAGCACGGCGGAGGCCGCCGGTGTGCGCGCCTCGTCCGTCGCGAAGAATTCACGCGCGGCGTCCACGGAGAGTGCGAGCACCTCGCTGATGTCCTTGTCGCCCAGCTTGTACTCGAGCACCGCGGCGCTGAAGCGCTTGCCGTCGCATTCGTCGCACGCGGTGGCGACTCCGGCCATGATGCCGAGATCGGTGTAGATGACGCCGGCGCCGTTGCATGCGGGGCACGCGCCCTCGGAGTTGGAGCTGAACAGTGCGGGCTTCACGTCGTTGGCCTTCGCGAACGCCTTGCGGATCGGATCCAGCAGCCCGGTGTACGTCGCAGGGTTGCTGCGCCGTGACCCGCGGATCGGCGTCTGGTCCACCCACACGACGCCGTCGCGCCCGGCGACGGATCCGTCGATCAGCGAACTCTTGCCCGACCCGGCCACGCCGGTGACGACGGTCAGCACGCCCAGCGGAATGTCGACATCCACGTTCTGCAGGTTGTGCTCGTCGGCTCCGCGAACCTCGAGTGTTCCGGATGCCCGCCTCACCTCGTCCTTGAGCGCTGCCCTGTCCTCGAGGTGGCGGCCGGTGATCGTGTCGCTCGCCCTCAGCTCCTCGACGGTGCCTTCGAAGCACACGGATCCGCCGGCGGCGCCGGCGCCGGGACCGAGGTCGACGGCATGGTCGGCGATCTCGATCACCTCCGGCTTGTGCTCGACGACGAGCACCGTGTTGCCCTTGTCGCGCAGCTGGCGCAAGAGGCCGTTCATCCGCTCGATGTCGTGCGGGTGCAGCCCGACGCTCGGCTCGTCGAACACGTACGTGACATCGGTGAGCGGCGACCCGAGGTGCTTGATCATCTTGGTGCGCTGCGCCTCGCCGCCGGACAGCGTGCCTGCCGAGCGGTCGAGCGAGAGGTATCCGAGCCCGATCTCGACGAAGGAGTCGAGGAGCTCGCCGAGTGCAGCGACGAGCGGTGCGACTCCCTGGGATGCCGGATCCGCGGAGGCGGCGCCTTTCGCCCCGACGCCGCGCACCCAGTCGGCGAGGTCGCTGATCTGCATGGCGCAGGCGTCCGCGATGCTCACGCCGTCGATCGTCGACGTCCTCGCGCCCTCGTTGAGGCGGGTTCCACCGCACTCCGGGCAGGTCGTGAACGTGATCGCCCTGTCGACGAATGCGCGCACGTGCGGCTGCATCGACTCGCGATCCTTGGACAGGAACGACTGTTCGATGCGGGGGATCAGCCCCATGTACCAGACGTTGATGCCGTTGACCTTGATGCGCGTCGGCTCCTTGTAGAGCAACTCGTCCAGCTGGCGCTTCGAGTACTCGGCGATGGGCTTGTTCGGCGGCACGAAGCCGGACTCGCGGTAGATGCGGTTGTACCAGCTGTCGACTGTGTGATTGGGCACGGAGAGTGCGCCGTCGTCGAGCGACTTGCTGTCGTCGTACAACTGGCTGAGGTCGAAGTCCTGAACCGTTCCGCGCCCTTCGCACCGCGGGCACATGCCGCCGATGACCGTGAATTCGCGGCGCTCCTTGACCTCGCGTCCGCCCTTCTGCATCTTCACCGCGCCGGCGCCCGACACCGTCGCCACGTTGAACGAGTACGCCTTCGGCGACCCGAGCTGCGGCTGAGCGAGTCTGGCGAACAGGATGCGCAGCATCGCGTTCGCATCCGTCGCCGTGCCCACCGTTGAGCGCGGGTCAGAACCCATGCGCTCCTGATCGACGGCGATCGCGGTGGTCAGCCCGTCGAGCACGTCGACGTCCGGACGGGGAACCGTCGGCATGAAGCCCTGCACGAACGCGCTGTACGTCTCGTTGATGAGCCTGCGCGATTCGGCAGCGATGGTGCCGAACACCAGGGAGCTCTTGCCGGACCCGGACACGCCCGTGAAGACGGTCATCCTCCGTTTCGGGATGACCACGTCGACGTTCTTCAGGTTGTTCTCCCTAGCGCCGTTCACCCGGATGGCGTCGTGCGGGTCGGCGGGTCTGCTCGCATCCATTCCCCCAGGCTAGGTGTGGCCGCCTGCCTGAGCGAGGACCATTCACCGCGGCGCCCCGGGCGAACGGGGTCACGCCGTGCCGGGCGCAGGCGCCGGCGCCGCGCCGCCTGCTGCAACCGCATCCGGTTCCTCGGCGTGGAAGTCCACCGCCTTCGCCTGCCTGCCGAACGCGGTGAGCAGGATGACTGCGATCGCCGCTCCGGCAACCGTGATGGCCATCGCCCACGGGTATCCGATGTGGGTCGCCAGCGACTGCTGGATGGGCAGGTTGAACGCGGCGATCACGTTGCCGAGCTGGTAGGTGACGCCGGGATAGAACCCGCGGATCGCGTTGGGCGACATCTCGTTGAGGTGCGCGGGGATCGCGCCCCACGCACCCTGTGTCGTGAACTGGATGAGTGCGGATCCGAGGCAGAGCAGTCCGGCCGTGTGCGAGAACGCGAAGATCGGGATGATCGGCAACGTCAGCGCGGCGCCGAGGATGATCGTGGCCTTGCGGCCCCAGCGGTCCGACAGAGAGCCGAGCACGATGCATCCGATGATCGCGCCGGCGTTGTAGACCACGGCGATCCAGCCGGCCACCGCCGCATCGAGGCCGGCGCCGCCCTGGTCCGTCGCCTTGAGGAAGGTCGGATAGATGTCCTGGGTGCCGTGCGACATCCAGTTGAACGCCGCCATCAGCAGCACGAGGTAGATGAACCGACGCAGAACCTTGCCGTTGAAGAACACGGCCTTGATCGACGTGTTCGACTTCTGCATGCGGTCACGAGTGTTCTCCCAGACCTCCGACTCCTTCACCCGCGAGCGGATGATGAGGCTGATCAGCGCCGGCAGGATGCTGAGCACGAACAGCCAGCGCCAGTTCAGTCCCAGTGCGGAATGCACGAGCAGGAACGCGAGCGAGGCGAGGAGGTATCCGGCGGAGTATCCGCCCTGCAGCACGCCGGAGAAGAATCCGCGACGTTCGCGCGGAACCTTCTCCATGGTGAGGGCCGCACCGAGTCCCCACTCACCGCCCATCCCGATGCCGTACAGCAGTCGCAGGATGAACAGCACCGTGAAGTTCGGCGCGAACGCGCAGAGGAATCCGACGACGGAGTAGAAGCACACGTCGACAATGAGCGGGATGCGACGCCCGACTCGATCCGCCCACAGCCCGAACAGATACGCACCGACCGGCCGCATGACGAGCGTGATGGTCGTGAGGAACGCGATCTGTTCCAGCGACACCTTGAACTCGGCAGCGATGTCGGCGTAGACGAGCACGATGATGAAGTAGTCGAACGCGTCCATCATCCAGCCGAGCCAGGACGCCGCGAACGCGTTCCGCTGGTCGGAGGTGAGTCGTCGGGTTTCCGGTCTGGACGCCGTCGTCATGCTGATTCCCTTCGCCGCCGGGGCTCGCCTCGGCCTTGTCGTCATCGTCGGAGATGATCGATCGCATCCCGACCTCTGTCGCACCCTCCGGATTCTGTGTCCCCCAAGCGGGGGTCAGGAAAGCGATTGCCGCTCTAGCATAGGCTGACGTGCGAGTCGCGCAAGGCCGTTGACATCCGCGGATCACGCTCCATCGATGACGGTCTGCCCCGCGGCTCGCACGAGAGGGGAACCGTGAACGCCAACGTCGTCGTCGTCTCGGGAAGCGGCAGGTATGCCGACCCATGGCATCCGTTCGAGGTCACCTCGGCCAGAGTCGCCGAGGTGCTGCGTGACGCAGGGCACACGGTGACGGTGACCGACGACGTCGACGCACGTCTGGCAGCGCTCGCAGCACCAGGGGATGTCGACCTCCTCGTTCTCAACTTGGGCGCGGGCCGCACCCCCGATGAGCGCGACGTCGTGCAGAGCTCGGATGAGCGGGATCCACTCCCCCTCTCCGACGCGGATGCCGTGACACGGGAGGGTCTGCTCGCCTACCTCGAGCGCGGCGGACCGCTGCTCGCGCTGCACGTCTCGTCGACGAGCTTCGGATTCATGCCCGAGTGGGAGACCGCCCTCGGCGGCATCTGGGTGCGCGGCATCTCGATGCATCCGCCGTACTCGCGCGCCCACATCGAGGTGGCGACGGATGCGCACCCCGCCACAGCGGGCATCCACGACTTCGATGTCGACGACGAGCGCTACACGTACCTGAGGGTCTCACCCGAGGTGACCGAGCTGGCCTGGCACGAGCTCGACGGCTCGCGCGAGCCGGTGCTGTGGACCATCGAGCGCGGTGCATCACGCGTCGCGTACGACGCACTCGGACACGACGCCGCGTCGTACGACGCACCAGAGCACCGCGCGATCCTCGCGCAGACCGCAGCCTGGCTCCTCGGCGACGCCTGACCCCACCGCAACACGCCTCTGGCCCCACAACGATGCCCGCGGTCCGACCGCGAGCCTCCCCGCGCACATCCATTCCACCGAGCCGCCCGGTTCTCGCGAGCCGCCCCCGAACTCGAGCGAGCAAACGGCTCGCTCGACACGTACAGGGCGGCTGGCGAGAGATCGGTTGGACGCCATGCCGCTGGCGGCGTGGGTACAGGCGTCGACGGTTACGCGACAGACCGCAGGTACGGCTCGAGGTGCCTCTCACCGATCGGCGTGCCGACCGCATCGACGGTGAGCGACTCCACGAAGAAGCGGGTGAGGTTGCCCAGGCGCGGTGATCCGCGGTCGGCGAGCCATGTCATGGCGTCGCCGACGCCCTCGCCGACGCGCAGGATGTGCGGCGTGCGGCCGGCGACGCGGAACGCGAGTTCCTCGAGTTGGCGGTACGTGAACGTGTCGGGTCCGCCGACATCCCAGGCGCCTCCTGCACCGCCGACCCGGTCGACGATGAACGACGCGAGGTCCGCACCATGGATCGGGTTCACCTTCGTGGAACCCGATCCCATCGTGAAGCCCATGCCGCGCTGGGCCATGCGCAGGAAGTCGGTCATGTCGGAGAAATAGCCGGACGGGTTGACGATCTGGGGCGTCACGCGACTGCGTGACAACGCCTGCGCGAACGCGAACTTCGAGCGCATCGTCATGGAGTCCCCGGCGTCGGAGTGCAGCACGTTCACGTAGGCGAACGATGCCAGCGCGTGCTTCTCGGCGTCGGCGAGCACCGCGAGGTTCCCCCGGAAGTCGATCTGCCAGGGGCTCGCCTTCTGCCGGGTGACGCCTAGTGCGGAGACGACACGATCTGCGCCCTCGCACACGCCCTCGATCGTCTCTGGCGCCTCGAAATCGACGATGCGCCATTCGGCGACGTGCCCGGAAAGGGACGGCGCTCCGAACGCGCCCGGCTTCTCCGCGCGGTCGCGGGAACGCACAAGGGCACGGACGCGATACCCGCGTGCGTCGAGCCCCTCGACGAGGTGCCTGCCGACGTATCCGGTGGCTCCTGCGACCACGACGAGCTCGTCCATCTCGCATCCTCGCATTCTTGTACTGACCGGTACAGGAATAGAGTAGACTCGAGCCCATGCCTCGTCCAGCCCGTCCGCTCTCGCCGGAGGCGTCCGAACGGCTCAGGCTCGCCGCCGCGGAAGCGTTCGGGGCGAAAGGGCTCGATGATGCCTCGCTCAACGACATCCTGAAGCAGGCCGACATGGGCAAGGGGTCGTTCTACCATCGCTTCGCGGACAAGGCCGCGCTGCACGACTGGGTGGCAGACGCGATGGCGCGCGCCGTGATCGAGCAGTCCCGGCCGCCTGGCCTCTCCTCACTCACGGCGGAGACGTTCCGCGCCGAGCTGTCTGCGATGCTCGGGCGGTTCACCAGTCTCGCCGCCGAGCGGCCCGAGCTGGCGAACCTCGGCCTCATGTTCCACAACTCGGCCGGGTTGCCCGAGGAGCGGGCAATGACCATGGTTCGCGCCGCGGTGCTCCGTTGGATCGAGGATGCCCTGCTGAGAGGTCGGGAACTGGGCGTGATCCGCGCCGACCTTCCCGCGGATCTGCTCTCAGCGTTGGCCATCGCGTCGCTGACCACCATCGACACGTGGGTGCTGGCCGCCCCCTCCGAGCCCGCTGCCCGAGCGTCGACGGCATCAGCCGCGCTGGACGCGTTGTGGGCTCTGCTGGCCCCTCCCGCGCCGTCGCGCTGACCCGTCAGCCCTTGGCGTCCTCCACCACACGGTGGAAGGAGTACTGCGCGTTGGCGAAGACGGCGTAGAGCAGGATGCCCGGCACGAGCGCGGCGCCGAGCACCGGTTGCAGGAGCACGGCGGCCGCGATGAGCGCGACCATGACGAGCGAGACGGCGCTGAAGTACCAGCGACGAACGGACAGGTAGAGCGCAGCCTTCGCGACCGCCTTGAGGGACGCGGTCTCGAAGACGACGAGTCCGGCGAGCGCGAAGAGTGCAGCGGCGACGGATCCGATGCCGAGCACGGCGAACAGGGGTCCGAGCAGCGGCGCCCAGACGGTGCCGGCGGTGATCGTTCCGTCGAGCAGCACGACGCCGACGACCGCGGCCGTGACGAGTCCGACGATGAACGCCGGACCGCCGCGACGACGGTATCCCTGCCAGAAAGCGGCGAACGGTCGCGGACGTCCCTCGGTCTTCATGCTGCGGAACACCTCGAACGCGCCGACGAGCGATGGTGCCAGCGTGAGGGAGAGCAACAGGAAGAACGGCCACGACGCGAGCGAGTCGACCGTGACGAACAGCATGACGGCCAGCGGCAGGTTGAAGACGACGAGGAGCACGTCGACCATGAGCAGCGCGTACGCGTAGCCGAAGATCGTCTCCATCGTCTCGTTGCGCAGGCCGAACAGACCGCGCCGCGCGCCCGACCCGTTCCGTGTCTTCGAGCCTTGCCCTGCGCCGGTGCCGATCCGCGTGCCCGCACCAGCACCGGTCGCGCGCCGTCCCGCGTGCGCCGTGGTGGTCATCCCTTCATTCCGCTCGTCGCGATGCCGCTGATGAAGTACCGCTGGCCCGCGAGGAAGATCGCAAGTATCGGGATGATCGAGATCACCGATCCGGTCATGATCATCGCGTACTGAGCGGAGTACTGGCCGATGAACGACTTCAGCCCGATCTGCACGGTCCACAACTCGTTGCTGGAGAGGTAGATGAACGGACCCATGTAGTCGTTCCACGTGTTCACGAACGTGAGCAGGGCGAGGGATGCGAGCGCGGGCTTGGACAGCGGCAGGATGATGCGCGCCCAGATGCCGTAGTCGTTGAGGCCGTCGATGCGGGCCGCTTCGTTCAGCTCGTCGGGGATCGTCATGTAGTACTGCCGCATCAGGAACACACCGAACGCGCCGAACGCCTGCAGCAGGATCAGCGCCAGGAACGTGTTCGTCAGCCCCGCCTTCTGCATCATCACGTACTGCGGGATCATGTACGCCTGCCACGGCACGGCGATCGTGGCGATGTACGCCAGGAACAGGGCGTCGCGGCCGGGGAAGCGCACCTTGGAGAACCCGTACGCGGCGAAGCTGCCCGTCAGCACCTGCAGGAACGTGATCGTGATCGCCAGGATCGCGGAGTTCATCAGGTATCCGGCCATCGGGATCTGCGTCCAGATCTGCCCGTAGTTGCTCCACACGAACGTGGACGGGATCCACTGGATCGGTACAGACAGCACCTCGTTGTCGTGCTTGAACGACGAGGACAGCATCCAGATGAACGGCAGCAGCACGACGGCCAGCAGCACGACGAGAAGCACGTACATGCCGACCTTGCCCACGCGGGAGCGGATGCCGCGCCTTCCCCCGCGGCGCTGCGGCCGCCGGCTGGGATGCGTGTGCTCGGTCTCCAGCTCCTGAACGAGATCGGAGGTGAGAGTGGACATCAGCGCTCCCTGATCTGCTGGATGCGGAACTGGAAAACTGTCACGATCAACACGATCACGAACAGCACGAGCGAAATCGCGGACGAGTAGCCGAACTGACCGTTGATGATGCCGTCCTGGTAGATCAGCTGCGAGAGCACCAGCGTCGCCCGACCGGGACCGCCCTGCGTCATCACGAAGATGAGGTCGAACACCTTGAAGCTCGAGACGCTGAGCAGCACGAGCACGAGGAACGTGGTGGGCCGAAGCGACGGCAGGGTGATGGACCAGAATGTGCGCCACCTGCCGGCGCCGTCGACCTCTGCGGCCTCGTAGTACTCGTTCGGGATCGCCTGCAGGCCGGCCAGGAACAAGACCATGTAGTAGCCCATGTCGCGCCACACGCTGGTGATGATCACCGCAGGAAGGGCCCAGCCGGTGGACGAGGTCCACCCTGGCGGGTTCGCGATGCCGATGAAGTGCAGGAACTGGTTGATCGGGCCCGACGTCGGGTCGAACAGCATGTTCCAGACGATGGCGATCGCCACCAGCGAGGTGATGTAGGGGAAGAAGATGGCGACCCGGAAGAACGCGATCCCGCGCAGCTTCTGGTTCAGCAACAATGCGAGTCCGAGCGAGAACGCCAAGGTGAGGGGAACGTGGCCGCCCGCATACAGCAGCGTATTGGCCAGGGCCACGTGGAAGTTGTCGTCGCCGAAGAGGCGAACGAAGTTGTGGAAGCCCGCCCAGGTCGGCGGGTTGTACGCATCCCAGTTCATGAACGCCAGCACGAAGGCGGCGATCACGGGCACGAGCGTGAACAGCGCGAAACCCAGGAAGTTCGGCAGGATGAAACTCCAACCGATCAGGATGCTGCGCCTGCGCATCCTGTGGCCCGCGGCTTTGCGGGCGGGCGGCGCTCCGGACGGTGCGGTCTGCACTGTCGCGTTCGCGCGTTCAGTGATGGTGGTCATGGTTTGTCGTCCGGCTCAGCGGAACAGCTCCGTTCTCTGGGGAACCTCGGGTGCGGTCGGCGCGGACATCACGCCGCGCCGACCGCACCCTACGGGGCAGTGACTACTGGTTCAAAACCTCGGACTTGACACGGCTGGCCATCTCGGCGAGTCCGTCGTCGACGGACTTGCTGCCGGTCATGATCAGCTGGTGCTCCTGGTTGAGGATGGTGCCGATCGCTGCGGTGTTCGCCGCGACCGGGGCGTCGAGCTTGATCGTGTCGGGGTTGAACGCCTTCTTGGAGGTGGAGTCCTGCGGCATGCCGTCGAGCGCGAAGTACGCCTTCGTGATGTCGGGGCTGTGGTACGCGGGCACGATGCCGATGGATGCCACGGCCTTTGCGCCCTCGGGGCTCACCGCGAACTGCAGGAACTTCTTCGCCGCTGCCTGGTTCTTGGAGTTCTTGTTGATGCCGAACCCGGTCGGGCCGCCGTCGGTCGTGATCTTGCCGTTGGCCTTGATCTGCGGGAGCGGTGCGATACCCCAGTCCACGTTCGTCGTGCCTGCCGCCTTGTCGGCGAGCAGCGGCGCGATCAGCCACGTGCCCATCGGCACCATGGCGGCCTGGCCCTTCTCGAACACGTCCTTGTAGGCCACCTGCTGGCTGTTCGCCGTCGCCCAGTTCATGATCGTGCCCGCGTTCTGCATGCCGAGCGTCAGGTTGTACTGGTCCTTCATCCAGTCATAGCTGGGGTCATTCGGGTTGTTGCCCGTCTGCGCAGCAGCGATGCCCTGCACCATGGAGTTCCAGGTGTGGATGTAGGCGCCGTAGACCTTGGAGGCACCGTCGCCCTTGGTGAGCTTGGCGGCGTCGGCCGCGAACTCCTTCCAGGTGAGGTTCGTCGGGTCGGCGACGCCGGCATCCTTGAACATCGTCTTGTTGTAGTAGAGGACGTTGAAGTCCTGCCGGTACGGGATCGCGTACGTCTTGCCCTTGAAGTCGTAGTTCGCCAGGGCGGGGATCTTGTCCGACGGCAGCGACTTCGCGATGTCCGAGACGTCGACGAACTGCTGCTTCTGCGCGTAGCCCGAGTAGTCGGTGAGGTTCTTCACCGTGATGATGTCGGTGGTGTCACCGCCGGCCAGCATGGTGGTGATCTTGTCCTCGTAGTTGGCGGCGAGGATGTCGACGGGCTGGATGGTGATGTTCGGGTTCGCCTTGTGGAAGGCGTCGAACAGTGCCTTGAACTCCGGCGTCTGCGCGTAGTTCCAGACGGAGACGCGCAGTGTGGTCTTGCCGGGGGTCGAGCTGGCCGAGGTGTCGGACGCGGTGCCGGCGCATCCGGAGAGCGCGAGCGCCGCGGCAGCGATGACCGCGCCTGCCGCGATCAGAGAGCGTTTCATGAGGACATAACTCCTTTGTTATCGGGTTGCTTCTCGGTGGTGGTGAGGGTCTGGTGTTCTTCGGAATTGCTGGTCGGTGGTGAAGGTCTGTTCTGGTGCTGTGCAGCTCAGCGTCAGGCGCTCAGCTGCAGTTCTTCGCTCGTGATCTCGTCGAGCAGCGGCACGCCGGCGACGTAGCGCTCGAGCTCGTCGAGCGCGGCATCGGTGAGGCGGTGCACTTCTGAGCCGAGGGATCCGGCCACATGCGGCGTGATCATCACGTTGGGCAGGCCGAAGAGCACGGATTCCGCGCTGAGCGGCTCGGGGTCGGTCACGTCGAGCATCGCGTTGATGCGTCCGCTGGCGCATTCCGCCTCGAGGGCGGCCGTGTCGACGAGGCTTCCGCGGGCCGTGTTGATGAGCGTTGCGTGGTCGCGCAAGGCGGCCAGCTGGGTTGCGCCGATCATGTGTTGTGTCGACGGCAGCGCCGGCGCGTGCAGCGAGAGCACATCGACCAGCGGCAGGAGCTCCTCGAGCGCGACGAGTTCGCCGCCTGCTGCGCGCACCTCGAGCGGATCGGCGTACGGATCCGACACGAGCACGGTGACGTCGTCGAGCTGCTGCACGAGTTCGACGACTCGGCGCCCGACGCGACTGAATCCAACGACGCCGATCGTGAGCCCGAGGTTGGAGAGCTCGCCGTATCCGCTGATCTTGGCGGGGCTTTCCCGACGGGCGATCGGGTCGGCCGCGATGAAGGGCGCCTTCTTGCCCGCCATGATGATGGCGGCGAGCGTGAACTCGGCAACGGGGATCGCGTTGGTGTCCGCAGCGTTCGAAGCACGGATACCACGGCGCCAGAACTCCTCTGTCACCTGCGGTCGGATGGTTCCGGCGCAGTGCAGCATGGCGCGGAGCGCGGGCATGCGGTTCAACCGCGCTGCATCGAGGCGGGGGGCGCCCCAGCCGGTGAGCAGCACCTCGACACGCTCGAGACGATCAGCGAGCGCCGGAGCATCAAGGTCATCCGTGAACACCGGCTCCGGCACGTCCGCCAGGCTGTGCAGCCGAGCGAGACGGTCGGCGTCGAACTGCATCTCGAAGGTGTCGCGGGACATCACCACGAGGGCCTGTGGTTTGCCCGGCTCGGGCGTGGTCGGTGCGGTCATGCGGTGGGAGCTCCAGCGGATTCGTTCGGGAGTCGGAGTGCGTCGGAGTCGCCGTTGCGCCGTCGCAGAAGACAGTACATACTCAAACCCGATCGAGTTCAAACAGAACGATCAGATTCGAACACAAACAGACGCGAAAGTTCAAGAGGCCCGTCAGAACGGGCCACTCACCGGGGAGGTCGGCGACGGTGCCGCAACTGGGAACTCACGATGCACGAGCCACCACCGAGGCAGCGCCCGAGGAGAACGGGACCGCCGACCGGCGCGGGATCGAAGACGCTCCCGACTCCCGCGTCAACGCCCACGCGACGCCGCCCGCCGGCTTCCGCGTCGAGCACGCCGAGTTCCGCGGGCCGCTCTACGCGGAGTGGGGCGAGCGGATGCGCGAACCCGCCCTGCTCCCCACGCTGGCCGGTGCGCGCGGCCGGCTCGGCATCCCGTGCAGCTCCGACCGCGAAGCCTGGTCACGGGTGGATCCCGCGACCTCGGCGGCGGTGACCGAAGTCGCCGAGCGGGAGGCAGGCGGTCCCTGGCCGAACGCGCTGGCATCCTCGTTCGCACGGTTCGTGCGCGACGGCGATCGGGACGAGTTCCAGAACGCGGTGTTCGCCAGGCAGCATCGTCTGACTCGCGCCGTCGTGATGGCCGCTGTCACCGACGAACCGCGCTGGATCGACGAGGCGACTGACGGCACCGTTCTGTTCTGCGAGCAGTCCACCTGGTCGTGGCCGGCGCACGACGACGCGCACGCCCGGAGTGGATTCGTCATCTCCGACGCGTCCTCCCCCTACGTCGATCTGCAGGCCGGCGACATCGTTGCGCAGCTCGCCCTCGCCGACCACGTGCTCGGCGAGCGCTGGGATGCCACGTGGCCAGGGCTCAGGGAACGCATCCGTCACGAGGCCGAGCTGCGGGTGTTCATCCCGTTCGAGTCGCGCGACGACTTCTGGTGGCTCGGCTACTGGCGCGAGGTGAACAACTGGAACCCGTGGATCCTCGGCAACGTCCTGCTCGCCGCTGTACTGCTGATCGATGACGAAGAACGCCTCGCCCGGATCGTCGCGCGCGCTCTGGAGAGCCTCGATCGCTACGTCGCGGAGCTGCCGGCCGACGGCGCCATCGACGAGGGCGTCTCGTACTGGTGGAACGGCGCTGTGCGCATGCTCGAGTGCCTCGACCTCGTCGAGCGCATCACCGGCGGCGGACCGGCGGGGAGCGCTCTGGCCGGATCCGGCGTGCCCGTCGTGGCGCAGACCCTGCACTATCCGCTGCGCATGCAGCTCTCGGACGGGTGGTACGTGAACGTCGCGGACGGGCGTCCCGTCACAACGGGCAACGAGCCGTGGCACGTGCCGTTCCGGTGGGGACGCCGCCTCGGCGACGATCGCGTCGTGGCCTGGGCATCCGGAGCACGTCGTCCCGGTTCCCCGGTCGGCACCGCAGAGGGCGGACTCCCTCGCCTGCTGCACGCGATCGCCGACGCCGAATGGTGCGCGGCTGAGCCCGGTCCGCTTCCGCTGCCTGCTGGGGTCTGGCTCCCGTCCGTGCAGCTGGCCGTGATCCGTGCACGAAGCGGTTCGGCGGACGGGCTGGCGCTGGCCGCGAAGGGCGGCACCAACGACGAGAACCACAACCACAAGGACCTCGGTTCGTTCATCGTGGCGGCGGGCGGTCATCCGCTCGTCATCGACGCAGGCAAGCCGGTCTACACCGCGCAGACGTTCAGCCCGGAGCGCTACGAGATCCGGGTGATGCAGAGCGGATGGCACAACGCACCTGCTCCCTTCGGCCTCGAGCAGGGTGCCGGCCCCCGGTTCGCCGCTGCGGTGGTCACCGCCCCGTTCGGTGCGGCCGACGAGGTGCGCGAGCTCGACGCCATCGACCTGCCTGTCGAGTTCGCCCTCGAGCTGGCCGGCGCGTATCCGCTGGCGGAGCGACACGGATGGCGCCGCGCGTTCCGTCTCGTCTCCCCGACGCGGGCCGAAATCGTCGACGAGTGGAAGCTCAGCTCCCTGCCGCCAGCAGCGGATGCCACCGAGCCGAGGAACGGCTCCGCCCCCGTGCACGAGGTGCATCTGCTGCTCGCCGGCGCCGTGCGCCAGGACGACGGCCGGATCATCGTGCACCAGGACGGGCACGCGGTCGCGATCACCACAGCCGAGGGGATAGCACCGACGCTGGAGGTCTGGGAACTGGACGACCACGAGCTGAGCGCTGTCTGGGGCGATCGACTGACGAGGGCCACGTTCATCGTCGCGGGTCTCTCCGGGCGCCTGACCACCGTCATCGACGAGGTCGCCGACGATGGGCGTCTGCGATGAGCGGAACGGGAGATTCGCTGTTCTCGCTGCAGCGGCGGGAACGGATCATGGACGAGGTGCGCGGGCACGGATCCGTCAGCGTGAGCGAGATGGCCACCCGGCTCGGCGTCAGCGAGCTGACGATTCGTCGTGACATCAACGCGCTCGCCCAGCAGGGCCTGGTGACCCGCGTGCACGGCGGCGCGACGCTGCGCAGCTCGATCGAGCCGGGCCTGACCCCCGGGCTGGCTGGACACGATCCGACACTGACCAAGTACACGATCGGCATGGTCGTGCCGTCGCTCGACTATTACTGGCCGGCGATCGTGAGCGGTGCCAGGGCGCAGGCGACGCAACTGAGGGCACGGTTCCTGTTGCGGGCATCCACGTACGACGTGCGCGACAACCGCAAGCAGGTGGAGGCGCTGCTCAACACGCCGGGCATGCACGGGCTGATCGTCGCGCCCGCCACCTCGGGCCAGGAAGGCATCGAGATGCTGCGCTGGCTGGACTCGCTGCCTGTTCCGGTGGTGCTGGCCGAGCGGCGCATCCGCTCAGCAGCAGCAGTGCAACGCCTCGAGTCCGTCGCGACGGATCACGCGGCGGGCGCGGCACAGGCCGTCCGCCACCTGAGGGCGGTCGGTCACGAGCGCATCGGACTTCTCGCGCACTGGCACAATCCCACCTCGCGCTTCGTGCGGCACGGCTGGCGCAAGGCGCTGAAGTCGCTCGGCCTGCCGACGGACGTCGCCGATGTGGACACCACGAACTTCGACGGTCCGGATCGCGAACGCGCCATGGACGACGTGCTGCAGACCTGCAAGGACACCGGAACGACGGCTCTCATCGTGCTGTCGGATCCGCCTGCGCTCGCGTTGGAGCAGCACGCGCGCGACCGCGGCATCCGCGTGCCCGACGACCTCGCGCTCGTCGCGTACGACGACGAGGTGGCGCGCTTCGGCGACCCGGCGATCTCGGCCGTGCGTCCGCCCAAGCAGTTCGTGGGCCGCGAGGCCGTCAACCTTCTGATCGCCCGCCTGGATGCCGGATCCAGTCGTCCCGCGCACCGCGTGATGCTCAACCCGGAACTGCACGTGCGCGAGTCGTCCCGCCCGGCGGTTCCCGTGTCCGCGGGAGCCACGGCCCCCGACACCGCCCAGACCCCTGCCGCGGTCCCCGCTGCAATGCCCTCACCCACCCGAACCGAGGAAGATTCGTGACTCTGCTGTCCCTGCCGCCCGAAGACCGCGCCCTCTCGCCGTACACGGGCTGGACGCGAGAGCACTGGGCGGCCGTCGCCGATCACCTGCTGCTGTCCCTTCGCCCGTTCTTCTCGCCGACCGGCAGCCGGGTCGCGCTGGAAGGCCGAACGAGCGCGAACGGCGCCGACAGCGACGGCTTCGAGGGCTTCGCGCGCTCCCTTCTTCTCTATGCGTTCCGCTCTGCCGGCGAGAACGGGCGCGATCCGCTCGGCTTCACGCCGTGGTACCGGGACGGCCTCCTCGCCGGAACGGATCCCGCGAATCCCGAGCGCTGGCCCCTTCCGGGCGAGAGCGACCAGGCCAAGGTGGAGGCGGCATCCATCGCCCTCGCCCTACAGCTGACCAGGCCGTGGATCTGGGACACCTACACCGCGGATGAGCAGCGGCGCATCATCGACTGGCTCGCCCAGTCGCCCATCGGCTGGTACCCGGACAACAACTGGCTGTGGTTCCGCCTCACCGTCGAGACGTTCCTGGCGTCGGTCGGCGGGCCGCATGACCTCGATCGTGTGACGCACGACCTGGCGACGATCGAGTCCTACTACCGGGCCGACGGATGGTACGCCGACGGTTCCGTTCGCGCCTTCGACTACTACTGCGGCTGGGCCATGCACGTCTACCCGCTGCTCTGGACGGCCGCCGAGGGATCGGCCGAGCTCGGCGGACGCACCCTGGATCCGGTGTTCCGCGGCCGGCTGAGCGAGTTCCTCGACGACTACGTGCACCTGATCGGGGCGGACGGCGTGCCCGTCATCCAGGGCCGCAGCCTCATCTACCGGTTCGCGACCGCAGCACCGCTCTGGATGGGTGCCGTCAGCGGCGCGACGACCATCGCCCCTGGCCTCATCCGCCGTGCAGCATCCGGCGTGCTCAAGGCGTTCGTCGAACGCGGATCCATCACGCCCGACGGGCTTCTCACGCTCGGGTTCTTCGGCGAGTGGCCGGACATGGCGCAGAACTACTCGGGACCCGGATCTCCGTATTGGGCTTCCAAGGGGATGCTCGGCCTCCTGCTGCCCGCCGACCATCCGGTCTGGCAGGCGGTCGAGGAGCCCCTGCCGGTGGAGGTGGCGGACACCAGGACGGTCATCAGGCCGGCCGGATGGATCCTGAGCGGAACCCGCGACGACGGCATCGTCCGGTTGTTCAACCACGGCGCCGACCACGCGGCGAAGGGCGACGGCGCTGGCGACTCGCCCCTGTACGCGCGCTTCGGCTACTCGACGGCGACGATCCCGCCGCTGATCGGTGTCGCGATCGACGACCCTGCAGACAACTCGGCCGGTGTGCTCGACGCAGCAGGCCGATCCAGTCATCGCACCGGCTTCGACCGTGGCCTCATCGGAGACGACGGCATCGCGGCATGCGCGACCTCGGTCACGCACGCGCACTGGGTGGACTCCAGCGGCGACACGTCGCCCGATCACGGATCCGGCCGGCAGGGCGTCGTCGTCCCGGGCCCCGACCTCCAGACGGCTTCCGTCGTGCGCGGATCATGGGAGGTGCGGGCGGTGCGGGTCGCTCCACTCGATGCGGACGCGCCGGCGGATCGCAGCGGTGCCGACACGAGCAGGGCGGACGCATTCGCCGCGGCGCCCGTCGCCATCCGGATCAGCGGATGGCCGCTGTCCTCACCCACGCCGGCCGCAGCGGAGGTGAGTGCGCTGCACGCTCGGGTCGAGGCGGACCGTCTCGTGGCCGAACTCGTCGCGCTGACGGCCGGCGGACGTCCGTCGGTGCATGAGGAGTCGGGAACCTCGCCGCTCGGCGAGCACGTCTCGGTGCCGAGGCTCGAGTTCGACGACGTCGCGCCCGGCGAGACCGTCATCGTCGCATCCCGGCTGGGACGCGGTGAATCGCAGGCGCCGTCGGCGCGCGTCGTACGCAGCGGGGCCGGCGACGAGCTCGAAGTGACCTGGCCCGACGGCGCCCTGACCACGGTCCTTCTCGCCGCGGCCCGAGCGGTCTGAGCGAGCTCGGACCCACCCGAGCACCCCGAGCAAGCGCGGGGAGAAGAACGCCTCCGCGCCGGCCCGGCAGCGTCAGACGGCGGGAGTACTGTCTCGCAACGTCACGACGCCACGGATCGGCGCCGCATCGGTGTCACCATCGGTGAGCGCGAGTTCGAGGGACTGTTCGCCGAGGTCGCGCAGCGGCAGCGACACCGTCGTCAGCGATGGCACCACGTCCTGCAGCATCTCGATGTCGTCGAATCCGGCGACGGCGATCTCGGTTCCGGGCATGATCCCGCGCTCCCGCATCGCCGTCATGGCGCCGACCGCCATCACGTCGGTGACGGCGAAGACGCACTGCGGACGGATGCCGGCATCCAGCAGCGCGAGCATGTCGCGATATCCGCCGTGCCGCGAGAATCCGCCGTGCACGATCGCCGATTCCGCCGGACGGATGCCGTGTCCGGCCAGAGCGCCCAGGAACCCGCTCGCGCGATCCGCAGCGGTCGTCAGGCCGGCCGGACCGGCGAGTACGGCGAAGTCGCGATATCCGCGACCGATCAGGGCTTCGGCCAGCTCCGCCGCGCTTTCGGCATTCAGCACCGGAACCGCCCTGAAGCCGTTCGCCCGCGCGCCGATCAGCGCGACGCTGCCGCCCTGGCTCTCCACGGCGTTCAGCTCTGCAGCGATCGCTGCCTCGGTCGTCTCGTCGACGTAGCGGCTTCCGACGACGATCACGGCCGTCGGACGCTGGCCGCGCAGAGCGGCGATCGTCTCCACGACGTGCTCAGGCTCTGTGCCGGCTGAGGACATCGTCACGACGAGGCGATGACGGGCCGCGGCATCCACCACGCCCGCCGTGATCGCCGAGAAGTACGGGTCGGCGATGTCGCCGAGTACCAGCGCGACGGTGCGGCTCGTGCCGCGTGCGACCGCCTGCGCCTGCACGTTGGTCGTGTAGCGAAGCTCGAGCGCCGAGGCCTCCACCTTCGCCTTGAGCTCCGGGTTCACCGTGCGCGTGCTGCCGTTGAGTGCCCGGGACGCCGTCGCCAGTGAAACGCCGGCGTGCCGTGCGACGTCGGCCAGCGTGGGAACTGACGATGTCGCGCCCGATTCCTCACCCAGTGTGGTGTCGGTCCCTGTTGCCACTGCTGCTCCTTCGCACGCCGACCTCGGCGGTCCTCCTCACGATTCTCCCGCACACCGTAGGCAACCGCTGGTCGCAGCCGAGCGCAGCGACGGCACTCGGCGCCGGCGTCGCGGCGGAGGCCGGAAATGGCGCTACTTGATGCCGGTGGTGGCGATGCCTCGGATGAGGAAACGCTGGCCGACGAGGAACGCGAGGAAAACGGGTATCAGCGACACGACCGACATGGCGAACAGAGCTCCCCAGTTGCCGCCCGTCTGGTTGTCGATGAACTGTCCGAGAGCCACCTGCACCGTCCACGTGTGCGGCTGGGTCAGGTAAACGATCGGGCCGAAGAACTCGTTCCACATCCAGATGAACGTGAAGATCGTCGTCGTCGCCAGGGCCGGCGTCATGAGGGGCAGGATGACGCGGAAGAAGATCCGCGGATGCCCGCAGCCGTCGATGCGCGCCGCCTCGTCGAGCTCGCGCGGGATGCCGCGGATGAACTGCACCATCAGAAAGATGAAGAACGAGTCCGTGCCGAGGACCTTGGGCAGGATCAGCGGCCAGAAGGTGTTCAGCATGTGCACGAACGAGAACATGATGTACTGCGGCACCAGCGTCACCTGGAACGGCAGCATGATCGTCAGCAGCATGATCGTGAACGCGACCCGCTTGAACCGGAACTCCAGCCGGGCGAACGCGTAGGCGGCGAGCGAGCAGGCGAGCAGGTTTCCCAGGATCGCGCCGAGCACGATGATGATCGAGTTGCCGAGGTAGAGGCTGAACGGATCCGACAGCGCGTTCCAGCCTGCGGTGTAGTTGCTCCACTGGAAGCTGTTCGGAATGATGCTCGCGTCGGTGAAGATCGCGTTGTTCGGTCGCAGCGAGCTGACGACCATCCACAGCAGCGGATAGAGCATCACGAACGCCAGCAGGATCATGATGACGTGCTTGGCGACGCTCCACACCGAGCGCTTCACGCCACGCGACGCGGACCGGCTGCGCCTGCGCTCCTTCTCCGGCACCACGAGGGCTCGGGTTGCGGTCTCAGTTGTCATAGAACACCCAATACTTCGAGGTGGCGAACGTCACGGCCGTGATGATCGCGATGATGATGAACAGCAACCACGCCATCGCGGATGCGTAGCCCATATTGAATTGGTTGAAGCCCTGCTGGTACAGGTACAGCGTGTAGAACATGGTCGAGTCCGAGGGACCGCCTGTTCCTCCCGACACCACGAACGCCTGCGTGAACGACTGGAACGCTCCGATCAGCTGCAGGATGATGTTGAAGAAGATGATCGGCGAGAGCATCGGCAGCGTGATCCGGAAGAACCGGGTCCACCATCCGGCTCCGTCGATCGACGCAGCCTCGTAGTACATGTCGGGAATCTGGCGCAGGCCGGCGAGGAAGATGATCATCGGGGCGCCGAACGTCCACACGTTCAGGATGATGATCGTGCCGAGCGCGTACTGCGGGTCGGAGATCCATCCGGGCATGTTGTGCAGCCCGAACAGCCCCAGCACCTGGTTCACCAGGCCCGTCTGGCTGAAGATCTGACGCCACAGGATCGCGACCGCGACCGAGCTGCCCAGCAGCGACGGCAGGTAGAACACCGACCGGTAGAACGGCAGCGCCCGCATCCCCTTGTCGAGAACGAGTGCCGCCGCGAGCGCGATCACCAGCTGGATCGGCACCGAGATGAACACGTACTCGAAGGTGACGCGCAGCGAGTTCAGCAGGCGCGCGTCCTGGAACATGCGCACGTAGTTGTCGAACCCGATGAAGTGCGGAGCCTGAATCAGGTTGTAGTTCGTGAACGACAACCAGAGCGACGCGATCATCGGACCGGCGGTGATGAGCACCAGGCCCAAGAGCCATGGCAGCAGGAAGAAGAATGCCGCCTTGTTGTCGCGTTTGCCGGTCGTCTTCGACGACCTCACAGAACGCAACTCTTCGAAGACGCTCACGCGAGCCCCCTTGTAATCGACACTGAATACATGGTGCGGATCCGCCGGCGTCCCGCACTGGCTGACAGTACAGGACCGGTGGCGAAGTCACCCCGGAAAGCGCTTCCCGCCCGATGTCCGAGCAACGGTACCTGTAGGGACCCGTACTCGTCAAGCGCACTCAGAAAGCGATTTCTGACACAGACTAACATCCGTGCCCGCCTCCTCTGACCACGTCGCGGAGCACGACCTCGCAACGGAAGTGCTGCGATGCCGTCATCTCCCCGCGGAACCAGAGCAGAAGACTGCGATCCGGGTCACCGGGAACCGCGATCGGGCGCAGATTGTCGACGTCCGAGCCGCAAGTGATCGCCTCCCACCTCCAGCTCGCGCCCGAATCCGTCGTTCGGCCGGCATAGATCTCGTGGTGTGCGGTGCGCTCGTCGGTCCGCGGGTCGAACGGAGTCGACAGGTAGACGACGTCCAGGTCGTCGGGGTCGATGACGGCGAGTCCCGTGTAGTCCTGCTCGTGCGGCAGCAGCCCGGCACCCGCCTTGGCGAGCGGATGCCGCACCCAGGATCCGTCCGCCTCCAGCCGTGCGTAGACGAAGCGGTGGTCCAGCACCGGACGCATCCTGGCGAACTCCTCGTCGGGCCCGGGATCGTCGTCCCCGCGCGCCGAGAGGGTGGCGGCGATCGTTCCAGCCGCATCCCGACGGATGTCGGACGTCCAGGCGTGCGTGAGCGCTACGCCGCCGATCCGCTCCCCCGCACGCAGCACCGTCGTCAGCCCCACCTGCGACGCGCCATCGGTCTGCGGATCGAACGGATGCTCGTCGAACACGGATCCGTCGCTCCTGCGCAGCGCGCCGCCCGCGAAGTAGCCGTGGTAGATCGAGTTGTCGTAGTCGCGCGGATGATGGTCCGTCGTGACCAGATCGATCCGGCCATCGGATGCCGCATACCGCGTGTACCCGTTGACGTAGCCGACCTTGGGCCTGGTGAAGACCTTGCCGGCATACGCCCACGTGTCGCCGTCATCGTCGGAGACGAGCACGCAGGGATCGTCGTTGACGGCCCTGCTGAAGCAGTACAGTCGTCCGTCCAGCTCGTGAAGATTGCAGTAGGTGACACCGCGCCCGCCGGTGAACGGAGCCCAGTCGAAGGTGTGCTCGGGTCCCCAGGTGGTGGGATCACCCGGCTCGCTGACTCGCCAGCACATCAGGTCGTTGGTCTTGTGCTTCGTGTAGGCGGCGAGCCAGCGGCCGTCGGCGCGTCGCCACAGCGCAGGAACGTCGTGGTCGTCCGTCTCGAACGCCTCGTGCAGCACGACGATCCTGGCCGTCTGCGACGCGAGATCGACAACGGTCAGCTCGACGTTCCCGGCTCGCGTCTCGCCCCCCGGTCCCTCCCCAGCGGCGATCGAGCCGACGACCAAGGTCTGCGTGTCCCGGTCGACGATGGCGCGCTCGTCCTGAAACCAGCACCAGGCCCCGTTGTCATTGATGACGTACTCGGTCATGGATTCCTTTCACGCGACCGCACGGCGTCGGGAACATCCGTCAGGTCGCAGGCAGCGATGCTCGGCCCGAGCGAGGAGTCGCGCTCGGGCCGAGAGTTCACGTGCGTCGATGCGTCTGGGCTACGAGTTGGTGTCCAGCAGGCTCTGGACCTCGGACTTGAACGCAGCGGCGGCATCGGCGGGAGTCGCGCGGTTGAAGATGACGTCCTGCGTGTGGCGCTGCGCCACCTGGGCCACCGTGCTCGTTCCCTTCGGCGGCACCGGCGGCACCCAGCTGATCTCGCTCGTGACGTTCTGCATGTAGGCGATGGCGAGCTGGTCTGTCTTCGCGAGCAGCGGCGTGATCGTCTCGAGCACCTTCTCGTTCGTGGGAATGCCTCGATCGATCAGTTGCAGCTTCGCTGCCGACGTGTCGTTCAGGAAGACGTTGATCAGGCCGCCGGCCTGCGCCGGATACTTCGTCTGCGCCGACATCGACCAGTACATCGACGGCTTGAGGTAGAGGCCGTTCTTCTTCGCCGAACCGGACGAGCTCGGCGGGCGGAGCAGCACCAGGTCACCGCCGTTCGCCTGGGCGAGCGCCGTGAGCTGGGAGTTCCAGTGCCATCCCATGGCGGACTTGCTCGTGCCGAAGAGCTCCTGCTGCACTGACGAAGCGATGTCGTTGGTGTACTGGTCGGCGGTGGGGCCGCCGCCGGATGCGAAGAGTTTCTTGACCATCGTGAACCAGCTCGCGACCCCGTCGGCCGTGAAGGCGAGCTTGCCCTTGTCCGTGTAGAGCTGCTGGCCGTGCTGGTGCAGCCAGATCTGCAGATCCTGGTCGGCTCCGTACCACGACGTACCGGTGAAGGCGCCGCCGGAGGCCTTCGCGAGCTTCGTGCTCAAGGCGATGTAGTCATCCCAGGTCCAGGTCTTGTCGTCGGGGAGATCGACACCGGCCTTCTCGAACAGCGACTTGTTCGCGAACACGCTGTAGACCGTGTTGCCGGCGGGGATGCCGTACAGCTTGCCGCCCTGCGTTCCCGCGGCCAGCGACGATTTCAGAGGCGCCGTGTCGATGCTGCCGACGTTGCTCATGTCGAGCAGCGCGCCGCGGCCGCCGTACTCGGCGATGTACGCCTGGTCCATCTGGATGATGTCCGGCGCCGTCTGCGCTGCCACCTGCGTGGACAGCTTGGTCCAGTACGTCGCCCACTCTCCGGGCGCCTGGGTGACAGTGACCTTCGGATGCGCCGTCGTGAAGTTCGTCACGATCGTGCCGGTGTACTGCGTGCGAAGCGGATTGGTCCACCACGCGAGCGTGAGCGTCGACTTCTTGAAGGCGTCGCCCGCGGCCGCCGTCGTCGTCGCGCCCCCGCCGGTCGGCGCGGAGGTTCCGCACCCCGCGAGTAGGAATGTCGTGCCGATACCGGTCAGTGCGAGCGCACCGAACTGGCGCCGAGAGAGCTGCTGTGACATGTGGCCTCCTTGCCAAGCTGTGATCGAGCGGATCCGGCTGCGCGGAGCGTGCGTCACGGCAACCTCGTGAAAGTGAACGCTCACTTTCTAGAGTGCAGAATGCACTATCGACCCCTTAAGATGCAAATGGATCGACCACGACGCGCATCGAATACGGCCATCACCGACGAGATCCGGCCGAATGCCCCGGCGTCGGATACCGTGACGAACGCGGAGCGGTCGCTCGCCGCGAGACGAAGGACGTCCGCCCGAAGGGACCACCGGATGAGGGATCAGATGGCCAACAAAGCGACACGAGCGACGGCTCCGAGGCGCAAGCGCGTGACGATCATGGAAGTGGCGGGTCACGCGGGCGTCTCGCACCAGACCGTGTCCCGCTATCTGCAGTTCAACGGCGGGCTCAAGCCTGCGACGGTCGAGAAGATCGAGGCCGCGATCCGGGACCTGGACTACAAGCCGGATCTCATCGCCCGGTCGATGCGCACGCGTCGCACCAACCGCATCGCGATCGTGCTTCCCGAGCTCACGTACTACCTGCCCATGCCGTTCCAGGGCGCGACGGCCGTGGCGCACGAGGCCGGATACGAAGTCGACGTCGTGAGCCTGGAGGGCGACGAAGCCCGTCGGCGCGATCGAGTGCGCTCGCTCCTGGAGAGCGAACGGGTCGAGGGGGTGCTCTCCCTGACTCCGCTCGGAGACACGCTGTCCCTGGAGGCGGAGCCATCGACGCCGATCCTCGTCGTCGGTCAATACGACGACAAGATGCGCTCGACGGGCTCATTCGCCGACGGCGCCTTCGCCGCCGAGGTCGTCAAGCACCTGGCCGACCACGGCCACCGCCGATTCCTGCACGTGGCCGGTGACCAGCGGTGGGCATCCGCCCGCAATCGCCTGCTCGTCTACGAGCAGACCATCGAACGGCTCGGCCTCGAGTCGTACGGCATCGTCGGCGGCGAGTGGACGGCGCAGTCCGGCTACGACGCGGCCAGAGATCTGCCGGCGAACTCCGGAGTGACCGCTGTCTTCGCCGCGAAGGACACCATCGCGTTCGGTGTGATCCGCGGACTGCAGGATCGCGGCATGCGCGTTCCCGACGACATCAGCGTCGTCGGATGGGACAACGACGAGTTCGCTCGCTTCTCCGCTCCCACGCTGTCGACGGTCGAGGACAACCTCGAACTCATCGGCCGACGGAGCATGCAGCAGCTGATCGCCCGCATCGAGGGAATGGAGCCGCCCGAGGTACCGCAGGAACTCATCGGCCGGCTGATCCCTAGGGGATCCAGCGGACCGGCACCAGTCTCCCGCTGAGCAGTGCCACGAACGCGTCGACCAACCGCCGTGCCGGAGCGAGTTGCCCGTGGGCGTTGACATCAATAGTGAACGATCACTAATGTCCTCAACATCCGCTCATGACCGGGCGGTTCCGTGAACTCGCATCGAGTTCGAGCAGCGACCCCACCATGAGTCCCGTGGGGCGCGCACCTCGTGAAGGCGTCGCTCCGACGCCTGAATCGTCGACCCCGCGCGCCCTCGGCCTCCGCCCGCTGCCCACGACCTGCAGAAGCGAAAGGAACACCGATGTCCCTCTTCTCGACAGCACGACGAACTCGAGGTCTCGCCGTCGTCGCGCTGACCGCTGCGGTGGTCGCGACGGTGACGGGGCTAGCAGCGATCCCGCCCGCGGCCGCCTCGACGACCACCGGCTTCACCGGTTACACCGACAAGGCGCAGCTCCAGGCGACGGGTCGTGGTGTGGTTCAAAGCGGTGTTCTTCCCGTGTCGGACGCCACCGTGCCGTCCGGCAGCGGAACGACGTACTACGTCGATTCGCAGAACGGCGACGATTCGCAGAGCGGCACGACTGAAGCGACAGCATGGAAGTCGTTCGCGCACGTGAACGCGACGGTCTTCCAGCCGGGCGACCGCATCCTCCTCAAGGCGGGGAGCACATGGGCGGCATCGGGCGACCAGGTCGCGAAGGAGGCGTTCGACTACACCACCTGGAGCAACGGCGTGCCGACGGATGTGACGGAGCCGGCGCCGACCGCGCTGGTCGCCCCGCAGGGTTCGGGCACCGCCGCCGCTCCGATCGTGATCTCCAGTTACGGCACGGGCAATGCCCCGAAGCTCGCCGGTCGCGGCGTCGTCAACGACGTTCTGCAGCTCACGAACCAGCAGCACTGGGACATCTCCAACCTCGACATCAGCAACGTGACAGACGGATTCGACCCCTCCGTCTGGCAGCCCGGCGCGAACCAGGGGCTGCTGCCAGGCGAGGAGAACCCGAAGACCGGTGACCTGCGCGGCATCCACGTGCAGGGCGAGAACGCGGGCACGCTCAGCGGATTCGACATACACGACGTCTTCGTCCACGACGTCAGCGGCGTCACCTGGTCGATCGGCAGTGCCGGCCTCGACAGATCGAAGCGCACCGGCGGAATCCTGTTCGAAGGGCTCAAGGGCGACGGCCGCACCGTCTCGCGATTCGATGACGTGGTGATCAGCGACGACTACGTCGCCAACACGTCGTTCGCGAACGTCATCTTCAAGCAGTTCTCCGGCATGGGCACGGACAGGTACCAGGACCGCGCTCCCGGATGGGGCGACAGGGCCGTCGCGAAGGCCAGCAACACCGGTGTGATCACCGAGGACCCGAACTGGCGCCCGAACACCGACATCCGCATCTCCGACAACTACCTCACCAACCGCGACACCCAGTACGGATGGGACTCGCTCTACCTGACGAGCGTTCAGGGAGCGACGGTCGAGGGCAACCTCATCGACGGCGCAGGCGTCTCCGGTATCGAGATGTACTACTCGGACAACATCGTCGTGCAGAACAACGAGGTCGCGGCCATTCTCAACAGGGCGAACGCCGCCGACTCCAACGCGCTCGACGGCGACCGCGGAACGTCCAACATCCTGATGCAGGACAACTACCTCCACGACTCCGGTGAGGGCGTGCTGCTCTGCGGGTTCGGCTTCGGCACGTCGATCGTGCGCTACAACGTGATCCAGGATGTCGCGCGCAACTACGTGAACCCGCACGGCGACTCCGGCGTGAACGTCATCTACGGCAACCTCATGTACAACACACGCGCGCCGTCGTCGAACAACTCCGTCGGATTCTTCAACTCGTCGGGTACGAACGGCAGCGTCCTGACGGACAAGAACCGGCACTACCTGTACGACAACGTCTTCGTCAACACGCTCGCATCGGTGAGCGGTGCCGCACTGCAGGCATCCTTCCCTGGCGTCTCGTTCGGCAACAACGCCTACTACGGTCCCGACGTCAGCGCGCCGGCTCAGGATGCGCATCCCACCACGAGCGATCCGGGCATCGGCGATCCTTCGACCGCCATTGCGAACATCGCACCCGGTTCGGCGTCGTCGCCGCTCATCGCGGCCGGCACTCCCGTCGATCTGAGCCAGGTCGCCCCCGGCATGGCCGTGACAGGTGCCTCGGGCACGAGCGCACTCCCGGTCGGATCCGACTTCTTCGGCAACGCGCTGACCTCTCCGCCGACCATCGGACCGTCGTCCTACACTCCGGCCAGCGGCAAGGCCGTCGTGGTCGGTATCGTCCGCGACCAGGACGGCGTGGCCGTGCCGGGCGCGCAGGTCCGCTACGGAAGCGCGTCGCTGACCAGCGGTGCGGACGGACGCTACGCCATCGAGGTTCCGGCAGGCGACTACTCGCTCGCGGCGACCGCGGCGGGATACGCCGATGGCTCACCCGTCGCGATCACTGTCAGCGCCGGGCAGACGCTCGCTGAGGATCTCGCACTCGGCCAGACCACGTCGACGGTGGGAACGGTCACCGGAACCGTCACTTCCGGAGGCAAGCCGATCGCCGGCGCCGAGATCACCCTCGCGCAGGGCACGACGACTGTCGCAACGGCGACGAGCGACGCGAACGGCGTGTACACGATGTCGGACGTTCCGATGGGCACCGGCTACACGCTGGAGGCGGCGAAGTCCGGATACCAGACGGCGTCGCAATCCGACGTCGAGGTGAAGCCGGCGCGGACCGTGACGGTCGATCTCACGGTCTCAGCCGAGGTCGGTGCCACGCACTACGCGATCGACGAGACGTTCGACAACGATCCGACGGGTGCCTTCACCCAGACATCCGACGGCGCACTGGTGGCGAACACGGCGCCGGCCGTCGGATCCATCAGCGTCGTGGACAACCCCGACCAGCCGGGCGACAAGTACCTCAGCATCGCCAAGACCAGCTCCAGCTCCGGCGTGCTCGCCGTGCACAACACGTCGGCACTCGGCCTCACCGGCACCGTGACGATCGAGGCGCGGATAGAGCGCACGAGCACCAACACGTCGGCGAACCAGGTGGCGATGTACTCCTACGGCGCATCGGACTGGAACGCCGCGAACCCGGCATCGTCTGCGAACCCCGCTGCGACGTTCGGCTTCGCCAAGGGCCAGATCATGACCCACAACGTCACGGGCTCCAGCAGCGTGAAGAACGTCGTCGGGTACAACGTCGGGCAGTGGTACACCGTGCGCAACGTGGTCGACCTGGACACCGGGACCTTCGACTTCTACGTCGACGACATGAGCACGCCCGTGCTCACGGACCAGCCGCTGCGCACCAAGGTCGGCTCGCTCGACTACTTCGACTTCTTCGTCAACGGGTCGAACGTCGGCGACATGCTCGTCGATTACTTCCGAGTCAACACTGGCGCTCCCGTCGACTACGACGACACGGCGCTCGGCGCGGTCTCGGCTCACGCCGAGAGCGGCGACGTCGCGCTGACCCCGACCCAGGGCGGAACGACCTACACCGGCACGACCGATCCGTACGACACCTCGGCGACGGTCTCGGTGACGCCGGACAGCCCGTTCGCGAAGCTGACGATCGGCGGAACGCCGGCATCCGCCGGTACTCCGGTCGAGGTCGCACTCGATGACGGATCGGACGGCGACGAGTCGGTGACGACGAACGTTCCGGTCGTCATCACGGCCGAGAACGGCGCGCAGAAGACCTATACCGTCGCTCTTTCCAGGACGAATCCGAATCAGCTGGCGCGCCTGCGCGACCTCTCGATCGACGGGCTCACGCTCGATCCCGCTTTCTCGAGCGAACGTCAGGGAGCCGGCGATCCGTACACCGTCACCCAGGCCCTCGGCTCTGCGGTCTCGTCCGTGCACCTCACGTGGCGACTCGGCTGGGCGGGGCAGCAGGTACAGGTGAACGGCACGTCGCTTCCCTCGGGGACGACGGATGCGACGGTCCCTGTGCAGCCGGGCGCGAACACGATCGAGGTGGCCGTGGACTCGTATCCGGGCGACTCCGGCACGTACGTGATCGAGCTCGCCCGCGAGACAGCAGACTTCAGCGCGCTGAACGCCGCCATCGCCGACGCGGACGCCCTGGATCCGAACCGCTACAGCGCCGACAGCTGGACGGTGCTCATGGTGGCCAGGAACGCCGGAGCCGAGGTCGCGAAGAATCTCGGTGCGTCGCAGGGGCAGGTGGATGCGGCATCCTCAGCCATCGCCTCGGCGAAGTCGGCGCTCGTGCCTGCGGTGCTGACGCTGTCTGCGACTCCGGCCGAAGAGGCGTTCGCGACCGGAACGCCCGAGCCGGGCAGCGCTGTGCTGCACGCCACGCGGGCCGACGGCTCGACCGTCGTACTCAGCGACGGCGACGTGACGGTCTCCGGATGGGATTCGTCGGCTGCCGGATCCGTCACCGTCACCTTCGCCGTGCGTCCCGGCCTCGCACCGACCGGATCCGCTCCCGTCACCGCGACCGCCACCTTCGTGTTCGCCCGCGCATGGTCGCCGACGGCTGCGTACACCACGGGCACGACCGTTGTGTACCAGAACACCCTGTGGTCGGCGTCCTGGTGGAGCCAGGGCCAGGCTCCCGGCGACCCGACCGGACCGTGGCAGCAGCTGCGCACCGCGTCCGACGGCACCGCCGTCTGGACCCCGACCCGCATCTTCGACACGGGCGACGTCGTGATCTACCAGGGGCAGCGGTACAAGGCCGACTACTGGACGCGCAACCAGACGCCCGGGGACGCGAATGGACCGTGGGAGCAGCTCGCCGCCACGAGTGACGGGACGACGCTGTGGACCGCATCCCGGATCTTCCACGCCGGCGACATCGTGAGCTACGACGGTGTGCTCTACTCGGCGAAGTGGTGGACGAGGAACGAGGTACCGACCGCGGCGGACGGGCCGTGGCAGCTCGTCGGATGACCACGTGTGCAGCGCTGAGCTGGTCCGGCCGCGCAGCGAGCTGTGGTTCAGGATTCGTCCAGGGTTGATCGCGCAGACCAAGACACCACCGGATCCATCGACTTCGGTCCGAGCGGCGACGAAATGCCGCTCGGACCGGCTCGATCCGCTGAGTCGTCCACCGAGTCGTGGACGAGTCAGCCGGTAGCCTCTGGCCGATCACCCGCACGACATTCATGGCCCGCGCATAACGTTCCCGACACGGAGAACATGCGCCGGCAGCGGGTCCGTCTACACTGGTCATCCAGAAAGCGATTTCTGAAAGTGTCGTAGAGCGCTTGACGCCGCCCGAACGGGGTCTGGATAATGAGCGAAACGATGCTGGAAAGCGTTTCCCCGCGTGACCACAGCATGGCAAGGAGGCCACATGTCACAGCAGCAGATTTCCCGACGCCAGTTCGGTGCCCTCGCATTGACTGGAATCGGTACCACTCTTCTTCTCGCCGGATGCGGTACATCCGCGACTCCGGCAGGAGCCGGAGCGTCCTCGACGGCCAAGGCCGGCGATGCGTTCAAGAAGGCAACGCTCAACTTCGAGTGGTGGTCCAACCCCGTCCGCACCGAATACACCAACAAGCTCCTGACCAACTACACGACCGCTCACTCGCAGATCACCATCAACCCGGCTCCGGGCGAATGGGCGACGTACTGGACCAAGCTGTCGACGCAGGTCGCCGGCCAGACCGAGCCCGATGTCATCCAGATGGACCAGGCGTACATCGCCGAGTACGGCGGACGTGGCGCCCTGCTCGACATGTCGACGGTCTCGAGCATCGACACGGCACCCCTGAAGGCATCGCTGCCGGCGGGAACGCTGGACGGCAAGCTGTACGGCATCCCGACGGGCAACAATGCCTACGGAGTCGCGGCGAACAAGACGCTGTTCGAGAAGGCCGGTGTCAAGGTCCCCGACGACAAGACCTGGACCTGGGATGACTTCGTCGACATCTGCGACAAGCTGAAGAAGGGATCCGGCGGCGCCTTCACGGGAACGAACTGGAACAGCGGCGACCAGGATCTGCAGATCTGGCTGCACCAGCACGGCCAGCAGCTCTACACGGACAAGGGCAAGCTCGGGTTCACGGCAGCCAACGTGACCAGCTGGTTCACGATGATCAAGAAGCTGTTCGACAACGGTGACGGCCCCACCCCCGACCAGTTCACGAACGATGTCGCGGCATCGCTGAACCAGACGTTGTTCGGCACCAGCAAGGCGGCGCTGGGCTGGATGTGGAGCAACCAGATCACGGCGTACCAGCAGTCCAACGGCGGCGACGTGGTGCTCCTGCGTCCGCCGAGCATCGCAGGCTCCGCGTCGAAGAACGGACTGTACTTCAAGCCGTCGATGTTCTGGTCGATCGGATCGCAGACGAAGTACCCGGCACAGGCCGGCGGCGTGATCAACTACTTCCTGAACAGCACGGAGGCCGGCAAGCTGCAGCTCGCAGAGCGCGGCATCCCAGCCAACGCGAAGGTGCTCGCCGTCGTCAAGCCGCTGCTGTCGACGACCGACCAGCTCGCGGTCAGCTACCTCGAGAACATCAAGTCCGAGATCAAGTGGGTGCCGCCGGTGCCGCCGAAGGGCACCAGCACCGCAGCTTCCGTCGCTCAGCGACACACGCAGGACGTCATCTTCGGACGGGCAACACCCGCCGACGCTGCAACCGCGTTCCGGTCGGAGCTGCAGAGCCTGATCGACGCCGCCTCGTGACGTCGGAGGACGGATCCGTGGACTCAGGCGGCCGCACGTCGCCGCACCGCATCCTCGGGTCCGTCCCCTCGTCGTCCGCCATCCCCGGCTACGAGGACTGGCCGACTCACGCATCCGCCGCGGCGCCCTTCGCCGCGGCGGATCCGCGTTCCCAAGAACTTGCGGATGTGTTCGGGCTGCGCGAGCGGCCGGTCGTTCCGCAGGTCGACCGGGGCGCATCCGTCGAGGTGTCCGGCCTGCTGATCACGCCGCTGCGCTGGCGGATGCCGTACGGACCGCCGACCCAGGCCTGGGAGCTGCGACCGAAAGGCGCTCGGGGGCCGCTGCCCGGCATCCTCGCGCTGCATCCGCACGGTGGGCGACGCTCGATCGGTGCTGCACAACTCGTCGATCTCGTCGGCGACCGGCCGGAGGCGCTTGCCAACCGACTGGCGCGCTCTGATGCCGTCGTGCTCGCGCACGACACGTTCTCGTGGGCGAGCAGGAGTTTCGATCTCACACGGCTGCCGCCGAAGCTCGCGCACACGCGTGACGCCCTCCTCGCGCTCTGGGCGGCCGATGGCCACGCGCCGAGCCCCGAGGAGGAGTTCGACGCGGTCTCCAGCGCCCACGAGGAGCTGATCGCGAAGGCGGCAGGCGCACTCGGACAGACCTTCGCCGGCATGGTCCTCGCGGACGATCTCGTCGCGCTCGACGTGCTCGCCGGCCTCGACGGAGTGGATGCCGCTCGACTGGCGACCGTCGGCTTCTCCGGCGGCGGCGGACGCGCCCAGCTCGCCGGCGCTCTCGATCCCCGGGTCGGCGCGACGGTGATCGGCGGCATGATGGCGACGTTCGAGTCGCTGATGCCCGACTACATCGAGGCCCACTCCTGGCTGCTGCACAGCCCCGGCCTGCCGCGGGTCTCCGACTGGCCGGACATCGCCCGGATCGGACGCCCGCGCGAGCTCTTCGTGCTCTACGGCGAGCGCGACCCCCTCTTCCCACCTGCAGGCATGCGCGCGGCTCACGAACTCCTGCTGAACCTGCCCGGCTACCGCGGACGCTTCTTCGACGCCGGCCACGAGCTGACCCGGGAGATGGTGGATGCCATCGTGGACTTCCTGCGGTCGTGGCGCGAAGATGCGGCGCCGATCGGCTCCGCATCCGTCCAGCCGGCAACGCGCAAGGCGCCGCCCATCGCCGCGGCCTCGACAGACCATGCGGCGATCGACCGCGACCGTCGATAGCCCCGACGTCCACACCGCAGCCCGCCGTCACCCCGGAGGAACCATCGCATGACCGCTCAGCCGACCGCGCCGACGGACGGGCCTTCCGCCGACTCGGTGATCGAGTCCTTCCGCACTCCGCCTTCCGACAGCCGTCCGATGATGCGCTGGTGGTGGTTCGGTCCGGATGTCGAGCGCGGCGAACTGGCGCGCGAGCTGCGCGCCATGAGGGATGCGGGCATCGGCGGGGTCGAGGTGGCGTTCGTGTATCCGCTGTCGCGGGTGGAGCATCCGTTCCTCTCCCCTGAATCGCTGGATGACGTGGCGTTCGCCGCGCGCACGGCACGCGAGCTCGGGCTGCGTTTCGACCTCACCCTCGGCAGCGGCTGGTCGTACGGCGGCCCGCACATCGCCTCCGACACGGCGGCCCGCACGCTGCGCTGGGACGTGCGCGACATCGGCATGGACGCGCTCGACCTGGGGACGGAGTCCGCGCATCCCGACGACGTCGTGGTCGCCGTGTTCGTCGCCGAAGGCACGGTGCACGACCGTCCGGGCGCGTTCGCGCAGGTGCCGGTGCGCGAAGGGCGCGTGCACGTCGGATCCGGACGCGGACCGCGCCAGCTCGCGATCGCGTGGTCCTCGCCGACCGGACAGCAGGTGAAGCGTGCGGCATCCGGTGCCGAAGGGCCCGTGCTCGACCACTACAGCGCGGCAGCGACGGCCGCGCACCTGGCCGCCGTCGCGGATCCGCTGCTGGATGCCGTGCCTGCGGAGCTCGTCGGATCGGTGTTCTGCGACAGTCTCGAGGTCTACGACGCCAACTGGACGCCGCGCCTGCCGGCGGAGTTCCTCGCCCGTCGCGGCCACGACCCGATCCCGGACCTGTGGCGGCTGCGTTTCGACGCTCCTGGTTCGGCGGAGTTCCGCGCCGAGTACTACACGACCCTCGGCGAACTGTACGAGGAGAACTTCCTCGACGTTGTGCGCGGATGGGCCGGCCGCCGAGGCGTTCGGTTCCGTGTGCAGAGCTACGGAGCGCCGCCGGCCCGGCTAGGGAGTTACGGTCATGCCGACCTGGTCGAAGGCGAGGGCTGGGGATGGCGCGGCATTCCGCAGACCAGGTGGGCGTCATCCGCAGCCCATCACCTCGGTCGGTCCGTGGTCTCGGCCGAGACGTGGACGTGGGTGCACTCCCCGTCGTTCCGCGCGACACCGCTCGACCTCAAGGGCGAGGCGCACGAGCACTTCCTGCTCGGGATCAACCAGCTGATCGGACACGGCTGGCCGTACAGTGCACCGGACGCCGCCGGGCTGGGCTGGTTCTTCTACGCCTCCGGCGCACTGGACGACCGCAACGCATGGTGGCCCGCCATGCCGGCGCTCACGGAGTACCTCGCCCGGCTGAGTGCCCTGCTCCGCCAGGGCTCTCCCGTGCGCGACGTGCTGCTCTACCTGCCGTCATCCGACGTGTATCCACGACTGGGGCCGGAGAAGGGCGGCAACCTCGATCTGTGGCGAACGCTCCGCGCGCACATCGGCGATGAGATCCCCGCGGCCATCCGCGACGCCGGATTCGACTTCGACCTCGTCGACGACGACGCGCTCGATATCCTCTCGAACTCCGCATCGATCGGCGCCGCGTCGGCGAGGACGGCATCGATCGGCGAGAACACCGCCATCGTGCTGCCGTTCGCCACGGATCTGCCCGAGCGCACGCGTCGCGCGCTCCGTGCCGCCGAGGCTGCCGGCGCCCTCGTCGTCTCCGTCGTCCCGGCAGGCTCGGAACTCGCGGGCGACGATCCGGAACGCTCTCGGCCTGAGGCCGCTGCGGAAACCGTTGTTGCCCCTGACGAACTCGCCACCGTGCTCCGCCTCGGTCGCTCGCCCGACCTCGTTCTCGATCCCCCGGCGCCTCAGGTCGGATTCGTGCACAGGGCGATCGGGGACGGGCACGCGTACCTGCTGGCGAACACGGGACCTGAACCCGTGTCGTTCGTCGCCCATCCGCGCGAGTTGAGGAACGGATGGCAGCTGTGGCGTCCTGAGAACGGGCGCGTGACCGGCAGCGGCGAGGCGGGCACGCCGCCACGCGTGCGTCTCGAGGCGTACCAGGCGGTGGTGATCGCGACCGATGGCATCCGCGGTCAGGACTGGCTCGCGGGCCACGAAAACTCCGGCACGGATGCCGGCGAGTCCGTGCGCCGGACGCCGCACGACACAGCGGCGCCCTCTTCCGAGTCGTCGCCGCTGTCGACCGGATGGCGCGTCCGTTACGACGACCGCGTCGACGTGGATCCGGTCGAGCTCCCGCACGACTGGCGGGCGGATCGCCCAGGATTCTCAGGCTCCGCGACGTACGACATCGCGTTCGACGCCGAGACGCTCTGGCCGGGCGGCGTGCCGCACCGGGTGGAACTCGACCTCGGCGACGCCGTGCCCGAAGCGCCGGGCGACGGACGTGCGCTGCCTGGTGCGTCCTACCATGCGGGCGTCAAGCCACCGGTCTGCGACGTGGCGACGGTGGAGCTCAACGGACGGGCATGCGGCACGCTGTTCGCGCCGCCTTACGCGGTGGACGTGACGGATGCCCTCCAGCCAGGGCTCAACGTCCTCCGCGTGACCGTGTCGAACAGCACCGCAGCGGCGCTGACGGATCCCGAGGTGCGCGCAAGCGTCGACGAACTCGTCGCGCGATCACGCGAGCTCTACGGCATGCGGTTCGTGATGCAGGATCTGGACGCCGCGGGTGAGGGCCTGCGGTCGGGGCTGGTGTCGGTGCCGCGGTTGCGCTGGAGCGCCGGGGACTGACATCCGTTCTCCCGGGCTCAGGCTCGCGCCCTGTGTGCCAGCCCCTTCACGTATTCCGCCTGCCCGAGGTGCTTGACGTCATCGTCGATGATGCTGATGAGCCGCGCGCCGAGCGTCACCGGCGGGTTCCAGCGGGTGTCGACGATGCGGTCCAGGTCGGCGTCGCTCGTCGCATCGATCTGTGCGATGGTGACCCGCTGCGTCGCGTCGTAATAGCCGGCGAGCAACTCCGCCGAGACGTCGACGGCCGCGACTTCGTCCGCGGACTGTCCGTAGCCCGTCGCTCCGGGCGAGAACGGCAGACCGAAGCGGTCGACCCAGCCCTCGGCCGTCCAGACCTGTTCACGTGAGTAGACGTCGGCGATCTGGGCGTCCTGGCCTCGCGTGAGATGCCAGACCAGCCATGCGATGCTGTTGGCGTCGTCGTCCGGCCGGAACGTCAGCGTCGCACGATCCACGCCATCGAGCAGGCGGTGCACTCCCTCTCCGATGCGTCCGGCGGCGTCCGACAGAAGGTCTCTGGTGTCCATGTGGTGTCCGTGCTCGCTTCCCGCTCGTGATCTGTTCGCTTCCCGCGCCCACGTTACGCGGGCGGGTCGGCGCGCGGGACGGGCGATCTCGCCCCTCCGCACCAGTACACGTCCGCGTCGGTCGTGCGCGCCTCACCCGGAGGCGGCCATCCGCGCTCCGCCGGGCTCAGACGATGGCGTACGCGCGCACCGGGAACGTTGCGAATCCCTCGACCGCCGGCGGCGCCGCGGTGAACCGCGCCCCGTGCGGAGGCAGTGCACCGAGGTTCGTCAGGTGCTCAACGACGTGGATGCCCGCGGCCAGCAGCCCGGAGTGCGCGGGACGCTCTCCACCCGATTCCGTGTCGTCGATGTTGAGGGAATCGATGCCCACGAGCGTCGCACCCTGCTCGACGAGGTACGTGACGGCATCCGTCGTCAGGAAGGGTGCGCCCTTCGCGTACTCGGGTGAGCCGAAGTGGCGATCCCATCCGGTGTCCACGAGCACGGCGGCACCGCGTACGTCGCGGTCGAAGAACACGGAGGCAGGCACGCCGCGCTCTCGGGCGTCCTCGACATGCACCACCTCGGCGCGCAGGTCGACGAGGCTCGCGAGGTCGAGCGACGCGAGGTCTCCCCCGTCGGCATAACGGTGGAAGGGACTGTCGAGATACGTGCCGGTGTTGCCGATCATGGTGATGATGTCCATCGCGAACTCGGTGCCCGGCGCGTAGATGCTGCGCGAGTCCTCTCGAGTGAGGTGCGGCGCGATCGTGGGGGTCGGCAGTCCCGGGTAGGTGACGAGTCCCTCGCGGATGCGATGGCTGAGGTCGACCACGCGACGTGCGCCGTCGACCGGCCGCACGGCATCCGCCGTTTCGGTCACGGACATTCCGCGGCTGCCCCGATGCGGCTCCTCGACGATGACGAGATCGCGCAGCTCGACGCGGCCGACGAGAGCAAGGCCGAGGTGCTGCACGAAGAGGCGAGCGACGGCATCCGCGTCAAGGCGCGCTGCGCGCGAATCGTCTCCCGGCAGGTCGAGGCGGAAGCCCTCGACGGTCAGCGAACCGCCGTTGACGAACTCGACGGTGGCATCGAAGTGAGCGCGGTATTCGGTCATAGCTGATTCTCTCAGCGGCGGACGCCCCTGATCGCCACTCCGTAGTGGGCGCTGCCACGCAGCGCCCTTCGGCCCGCGCCGCCGGGTCTCAGCTCACGCGGTCGAGCGCCTGCTCGACGTCGGCGACGAGGTCGTTCACGTCCTCGATGCCCACCGACAGTCGCACGATGTTCGCCGGCACCTCCAGCGCCGTGCCTCGCACGGAGGCGTGCGTCATCTCGCTGGGGTATCCGATGAGGGACTCGACGCCGCCGAGGGACTCGGCCAGCTGGAAGACGCGGGTGGACTCGGCGAAGGTGCGCGCGGCATCCGCTCCTGCTCGCAACGCGACGGACAGCATGCCGCCGAAGCGCGACATCTGGCGTGCAGCCAGTTCGTGGCCGGGGTGCGACGGCAGGCCGGGGTAGTAGACGTTCTCGACCGCCGGATGCTCCGCAAGACGCTCCGCGATCGCCTGCGCGTTCTCCGAGTGGCGCTGCACGCGCACGTCCAGTGTCTTGATGCCGCGCACCGTGAGCCACGCCTCCATCGGAGCCAGGATGGCACCGGCCGCGAACTGCTGGAACGCGAGCTTCTCCGCCAGGTCGTGCAACTCGGGAGTGGCTTCGCCGAGCACGACGGCGCCGCCGATCACGTCCGAGTGCCCGCCGAGGTACTTCGTCGTGGAGTGCACCACCACGTCGGCGCCGAGCGACAGCGGCTGCTGCAGCGCAGGCGACGCGAACGTGTTGTCCACGACCACCACCGCCCCGACGGCGTGACCGAGCTCGGCCAGTGCCGCGATGTCGCTGATCTTCATCAGCGGGTTGCTCGGCGTCTCGATCCACAGCATCTTCGTGCCGTCGATGCCGAGAGCCTCGCGCACGCCCTCCAGATCGGTCAGGTCGACCGCGGTGTGGCGGATGCCCCACTCGCCGTGGATCCGGTTGATGAGCCGGTGCGTGCCACCGTAGACGTCGTTGCCGAGCACGATGTGGTCGCCGGGGCGCAGCGCAGAGCGCAGCAGCGCGTCCTCTGCCGCGAGTCCGGATGCGAAGGCAAGTCCGCGGTCGCCTCCCTCGAGGGCGGCAAGAACCGTCTCGAGCGACGTGCGGGTCGGGTTGCCGCTTCGGCCGTACTCGTAGCCGCCGCGGAGCCCTCCGATGCCGTCCTGCACGAACGTGGAGGTCTGGTAGATGGGCGGAACGACCGCGCCGGTCGTCGGGTCGAACTCCTGTCCGGCGTGGATGGCGCGGGTGGCGAATCCGGTCGGGACGTCGTTCGCGGTGTCGTGGGTGTCAGTCATGGGAGATCTCGTTTTCGAAAGTCGTTGGGTTGAGCGTCAGGGGGCCGCGAGTCAGTGGCTGAGGAAGGCGAGCAGGTCGGCGCGGGTGATCACCGAGAGCGGCTTGCCGCCGTCCGTCACCAGGAGGGCATCCGAGTCGCCGAGGGCGGAGCGAGCGGCGAAGACCGTCTCGTTGACGCCGATGAGCGGCAACGGTGCGGCCACGACGGATCCGACGCTGTCCGCCATCTTCGCCGACCCCGCGAACACCTGGTCGAGCAGGGTTCGCTCGTCGAGGGATCCGACGACCTCGCCGATCACGACGGGCGGCTCAGCGCTGAGGATCGGCAGCTGACTCACGCCGTACTCGTTCATGATCGCGATGGCGTCGTGCACGGTGTCTGACGGATGCGCGTGCACGAGATCCGGAAGATCCCCCGACTTCGTGGCGATCACCTCGCGCACCGTCGCCTCGCCCGAAACGTCACTGAAGCCGTATGAGCGCATCCAGGCGTCGTTGAAGATCTTGCCGAGGTAGCCGCGGCCGCCGTCGGGAAGCAGCACGACGACGACGTCATCCGGTCCGAGCTCTGCGGCAGCCCGGAGCGCTGCAACGACGGCCATGCCACTGGAGCCGCCGACGAGCAGACCCTCCTCGCGGGCCAGCCTGCGTGTCATGGCGAAGGAGTCGGCATCCGACACGGCGATGATCTCGTCGGGCACGCCCGGGTCGTAGGCGGCGGGCCAGAAGTCCTCGCCGACGCCCTCCACGAGGTACGGGCGGCCGGTGCCTCCTGAGTAGACCGATCCCTCTGGGTCGGCGCCCACGATCCGCACCCGTCCCTCCGACACCTCCTTGAGGAAGCGTCCCGTTCCGGTGATCGTTCCGCCCGTGCCGACGCCGGCGACGAAGTGCGTGACCTTGCCGTCGGTGTCCCGCCAGATCTCAGGTCCGGTGGTCTCGTAGTGGCTCAGCGGACCATTCGGATTCGCATACTGGTTCGGCTTGTACGCACCGGGGATCTCGCGCACCAGGCGATCCGAGACGCTGTAGTACGAGTCGGGGTCGTCCGGCGCCACGGCGGTCGGCGTGACGTGGATCTCGGCGCCGTACGCGGTCAGCACGTTGCGCTTGTCCTCGCCCACCTTGTCGGGCAGCACGAAGACGCAGCGGTATCCGCGCTGCTGCGCGACCAGTGCGAGGCCGACGCCAGTGTTGCCGCTCGTGGGCTCCACGATCGTGCCGCCGGGCTTCAGCAGGCCGTCGCGCTCAGCGGCGTCGATGATCCGCTCCGCGATGCGGTCCTTGCTGGATCCGCCCGGATTCAGGTATTCCACCTTGACGAGCACCGTTGCGGCGATGCCGTCGGTGACGTGGTTCAGGCGTACGAGGGGCGTGTTGCCGATGAGGTCGGTGATGGATGCCGCGAACTTCATGGTCGTCCTGCTGTCTCCGTGGTGTCTTCGCTGGGGTCGGTCGTCGGTCGGATGCCGCGCGCACGTCCCTCAGGCCGGCGCGGCCTCAGCGACAACAACAGTTCAGGAACACGCGCTCCAGACTACGTCACGGGGAACCCATCTCCCGAAACCGCCGTGGATCGCTCAACCCGCGGGAGGATCGGGGTGGTCGTGCGGCGGCTGCGGTCACATGGCAAGCGACAGCCGGGACTGCGGTGGGCGCTCACCGCGACCATAGACTGATCCGCATGTCCGTGTCCTCCCTCACGAACGCCGCTCAGGACTACCTCAAGGTGATCTGGACGGCGAACGAATGGGAGTCGACGCCCGTGACCGTGACGGCGCTCGCCGCGCGGTTCGGGGTGAGGGCCGCGACCGTGTCCGACGGCATCCGCCGTCTGACGGAGCAGGGTCTCGTCGTTCACCAGCCGTACGGCGCCGTCGGGCTCACCGAGGCCGGACGCGCTCATGCCTTGGCCATGGTGCGGCGCCACCGGCTGATCGAGACGTTCCTCGTCGAGACGCTCGGGTACCCGTGGGACGAGGTGCACGACGAGGCCGAGGTGCTGGAGCACGCCGTCTCCGACACGCTCATCGACCGGATCGACGCGGCGCTGGGGCATCCGGTGCGGGATCCGCACGGGGATCCGATCCCGACCGCCGACGGCGACCCGCGGACACCGCACGCCGTCCCGCTCACCGATGCGGCGGCCGGCGAGCGCCTCACCGTCGTGCGCATCTCGGACGCGGATCCGGCCGTGCTGCGGTATCTGGCCGAGCTCGGTGTCCGGCTGGATGCCGGCATCTCCTTGCTCGAGGCACGACCGTTCGCGGGCGACTTGGTCGTCTCCATCGACGGCGGAGACCCGATCACCGCGGGCTCGGTGGCCGCGAACGCGATCTGGGTGTCGCCAGCAGCCTGATGCCGCTGCCGGCGTGAGCCTCACGACCGCTGCTCGAGCCTGGTTTCGACGAGCGCGAGCAGCGGCGTCGGCGTCGTCAGGCTCGACCTGCTGTCGGTGACGTGTCCAGTCCGGGACTCGCAATGGAGACGAGCTCGTCCTCGGCGTCCTTCGCCTCGCGCGGCACCAGCGGCACCGCGGCCACCGGCGCCAGGGCGACGAGTGCGAACGCGAGCGGATATCCGACCAGCGTGATGAGCCCGCCGACGGCCGGCCCCACGATCGACGCCGCCAGGAACTGTCCGGTGTTCTGCGCACCGAGCGCCCTGCCGGACCAGAACGGTCCGGCGATCTCGGCGACCGCCGTGTACGCCAGCCCGTTGTCCGCGACGGTGATGGTTGCGGCGACGATCAGTGCTGCCGCTGCCGTCCACGCCGGTGCCAGCTCACTCAGGCCCAGCACGACCATCACGGCTGCCGCTGCCCACGCCACCTGACGGAGCGGCCTCAGCCTGCTTCCGACGCGATCCGACCAGACGCCGACGGCGACGCGTCCCAGCGCGCCAACGAACTGCGAGACACCGACGACGATGCCTGCCGCCGTCGCCGACATCCCGCGGTCCGATGTCAGCCAGATCAGCCCGAAGATCGACACGGTGAACTGCGGAACGACCAGCAGCGCGGAGGCGGCATGGATGCGCACCAGCACCGCTGTCGACCGGTACGGGTTCGCGGGACGGTCGCCGGCATCCGCTCCCTTGCGCGCCGGACGCGGCGGATCGATGATCACCACGGCGCTCAGCACGGCCAAGACCGCGGTCAGCACCAACGGCAACGTCATCGCTGCCGCAACTCCACCGGATGCTGCCAGCGGCGGGATCGCGATCGCTGCGACCGCGACGCCCAGCGGCTGGCACATCTGCCTGATGCCCATCGCCAGCCCGCGACGTTCCTTGCGGAACCAGCCGACGACGACCCGTCCGCTCGCCGCATTCGTGCTGCCGGATGCCGCACCGCCGAGCAGCAGGAATCCGCCCAGCCCCAGATATCCCGACGCCGTCATCGCCCCTGCTGCGGCGAGCGCCGTCAGCGCCATGCCGCCTGCGATCACCCAGCGCTCCCCGACCCGGTCGGTCAGCGCCCCCCAGGCCACCAGTGTGAAGACCAGGCCCAACGTCGGCGCAGATGCCAGCAGGCCGGCCTGCGCCAGCGGGATGCCCCGCTCGGTGTGCAACAGCGGGATCAGGAACGCCGGAGCGGACTGGAACACAGTGCCTGCTGCCTGTGCCAGCACCGCCGTCGCGAGCATGAGCCACGGCCGGACCGACCCCGTTCGGGGCGTCGATGCGGGGTGTGCTGGTCGCCTCGTCGCCATGAGGGCTTCTCCTTGCCGTTCGGGGCCGGATCGGCCGTGGCTCATGTTCGTGTACGGGATACCATATTGGTATACCACCAAGCATTGCAACACGACTCGCTCGAGACCGCGTCCGTCGGGCAACGCCGCCGACGAGGACCGGCAGAGCGCACGAACACTTCGAGTGACGCATCGCGACCTGGTGGGAAGAGATGTCCGCCGCGCACCCGGCGACGCTCATACTTGTTCGGACGGATCCATCGCCGAACCCACGAAAGCAGATCGAATCCCCCATGCCCACTGCATCCCAGACCGAGCAGGTGTACGAGCAGGTGCGCCAGGCCATTCTGTCGCTGGACATCGTGCCGGGAGCGCGGCTCAGCGAACGCGGGCTCGAGGGCGAATTCGGGGCGTCCCGCACGCCGGTCAGGGCCGCCCTGATGCGTCTGCAGGCCGAGGGGCTGGTGGCCAGGGACGGACGCAACTGGCACGCGACGCCTATCGACCTGGACGAGGTGGCGGCGCTCGCCGAGTACCGCGAGGCCGTCGAGTCGGCGGCAGCACGGCTGGCGTGCGAACGTGCATCCGACGATGATCTCGCCGCCTTCGCCGCTGCCGTCACCGCGCGTGGCGAGGACCCCGACGACGAGCACACCGGGATGCGCCGCGGCTCCGACTTCCACGAGGGACTGGCTGCGCTGAGCGGGAATCCGTTCATCGAGCAGGCCGTCTCTGATGCGATCACCCGCATGGCGCGCGCCCGCTGGCTCGAGATGCGCACCGAGGAGGGCCGGGCATCCGCATGGGAAGAGCACGCCGCGATCGTGGACGCCATCCGCGCCAGAGACACGGATGCCGCCGCCGCCGCGATCGCCCGCCACAGCCATGCCAACCTCGAGCGTCTGCTGGCCTCGATCCGGTCCGATCGGCGCGCTTTCGGTGCCAGAGGTTTGCGCATCGTCGGCGAATGACACGCCAGTACACCCTGTAAGCGGTTAACGCAAACGCTTACATTTCGTGCCCGATCGTGCTTATCGTGCGTTACACGGATGTCCTTCGAGCCCGTCATGCGTGGGTGATGAAGCATCCGGGAATGCCGCGGCGTTCATGAGGAACTCCGCAGTCAATGCACAGCACACGAAGCACCACGCTCGAAGAGGAGTGGACATGAGAAGAGCGCGCATCACGCCCCTGCGTCTGTCGGGTCTCGCCGGCGTCGCGGTGCTCGGCCTGGTACTGGCCGGTTGCTCGGGTGGCGGAAGTTCCAATCCGCAAAGCGAGAATCTGGATGGCAAGGGTCCCATCACGTACGTGCAGGGCAAGGACAACAGCAACGTCGTCCGTCCGCTGCTCGACAAGTGGAACAAGGCGCATCCTGACGAGAAGGTCACCTTCAAGGAGCAATCCGACCAGGCCGACCAGCAGCACGACGACCTCGTGCAGAACTTCCAGGCGAAGAACGCCAACTACGACGTCGTCGACGTCGACGTCGTGTGGACGGCGGAGTTCGCCGCCAAGGGATGGCTTCAACCGCTGACCGGGTCGCTGAAGATGGACACGTCGAAGCTGTTCAAGCCGACCGTGGCGACCGCGACGTACAACGGCACGCAGTACGCTGCGCCGCAGACCAGTGACGGCGGCCTGCTGTACTACCGCACCGACCTGGTGAAGACGCCGCCCACGTCGTGGGACGACATGATGAACGACTGCACCATCGCGAAGCAGGCGGGAATCGGATGCTACGCCGGCCAGTTCGCGCAGTACGAGGGCCTCACGGTGAACACCGCAGAGGCCGTCAACACCGCAGGCGGCACGATCGTCGCCAAGGACGGCAAGACGCCGACCGTGAATTCGTCCGAGGCCAAGAAGGGCCTGCAGCGTCTGGTCGACGGCTTCAAGGACGGCAACATCCCGGCGGATGCCATCACCTATCAGGAGGAGCAGGGCCGGCAAGCGTTCGAGGCAGGCAAGCTGTTGTTCCTGCGCAACTGGCCGTATGTCTACAACCTGGCCAAGACCGACGGATCCAGCGTCGTGAAGGACAAGTTCGCTGTGGCACCGCTGCCGGGCAACGGCGACGGCACCCCTGGCGCGTCCAGCCTCGGTGGTCACAACGCGGCCATCAGCGTGTACTCGAAGCACAAGCAGACGGCGCACGACTTCATCGAGTTCCTGCAGACCGAAGAGACCCAGAAGTTCTTCATGACGCAGGGCTCGCTGGCGCCGGTGCTCGCCTCGCTGTACGACGACCCCGACCTGAACAAGCAGTTCGGGTATCTCAGCACGCTGAAGAAGTCGATCGAGAGCGCTGTCCCCCGTCCGGTGACGCCGTTCTACCCGGCCGTCACCAAGGCCATCCAGGACAACTCCTACGCGGCGTTGAAGGGTGACAAGACGGTCGACCAGGCGATGAGCGATATGGAAGCAGCGATCAAGGCGGCCAGCTCAGGCAGTTAGGCGAGCCGTACGGCACGGTGCCGTACTCGGGCATCGAGTACGGCAACGTCACTCAGGACCGGCGGCGCGGCATCCGCTCGCCGCCGGTCCGCTCCACCCAGACCCCGCCGACGATCGGCCGCATGGTCGACGGCTTCACGTGAGAAGAGGCGTGCATGTCAACGGAGACAGCAACACCCGTGAGCACCCCGCGTCGACCACCTCGGTCCGACGAATCGCACAAGCGCGGGCAGGCGCGCTGGGCGATCTGGCTGATCCTGCCCACCATGGCCCTTCTGGCGGTGGTGATCGGCTACCCGATCGTCAGCGCCATCGTGATGTCGTTCCAGAAGGATGCCGGCCTCGACCCCGCAACGGGCATGTTCGTCCAGGGCGGCTTCGCGGGCTTCCAGAACTACACGCACTGGCTGTTCCAGCAGTGCTCGTCCCCGACCGGAACGGTGGCCTGTCCGCCGGGAAGCCTGGGCGCCCAGTTCTGGAACGCGGTCGGCGTGACGTTCTTCTTCACCGTCGTGACCGTGATCCTGGAGACGCTGTTCGGGCTCTGGATGGCCATCATCATGAACCGCGCGTTCCACGGACGCGGTATCGTGCGCGCGGCCATCCTCATCCCGTGGGCCATCCCCACGGCGGTCACCGCGAAGCTCTGGTACTTCGTGTTCTCTGCGGCGGGCATCGCGAACGCTCTCATCGGACAACGAGTGCTGTGGGTGAGCGGCGAATGGTCGTCGAGGTGGGCGATCATCATCGCGGACACCTGGAAGACCACGCCCTTCATGGCGCTGCTCATCCTCGCTGGGCTGCAGCTCATCCCTGAGGAGCTCTACGAGGCCGCGAAGGTCGACGGCACCACGACCATTCAGAGGTTCTGGCGCGTCACGCTGCCTCTGCTGAAACCGGCGCTCATGGTCGCGGTGCTGTTCCGCATCCTCGACGCGCTGCGCATCTACGACCTGCCAGCCATCCTCACCGGAGGCGGCGGTGGCAGCGGCAACGCGACGACGACGCTGTCGATCCTCGTGGTGCAACAGATCAGACAGGGTCCGAACAGCGCATCGGCGCTGTCGACGATCACGTTCATCATCATCTTCCTGGTCGCCTTCATCTTCGTGCGGTTCCTCGGCGCGAACGTCGTGCGAACACAGGAGTCCCAGCAGAAGGGCACGCTATGAGCACCATCGCGGGTCCGGCCACGGCAACGACCGAAGGAAGCGCGCTCCGCGGCAGCGGCACCAGGACTGCGAACCGCACGGGGCGGCGCAGACGGCGCAACCAGAGCATCCGCACCGGGATCAGCGCGATCATCATCGTCGTCTGGTGCGTCGCACCGTTCTACTGGATGATCGTCACCTCGTTCCGAGACGTGGGCTACACGTTCGACAACTCGTTCTGGTTCACGCACTTCACCTTCGACAACTACGTGACGGCGCTTTCCACGAACCTGGGCAACCATCTTGGTCTCGCCCTGCTGAACAGCCTCATCATCGGCGGCGTCACCACGATCGTCTGCCTCCTGTTCGGCATCTTCGCCGCCTACGCGCTCGCTCGACTCGATTTCCGCATGAAGGGGATCGTGATGGGCATCATCCTCGGCGCGTCGATGTTCCCCGGTGTCGCCCTGCTGACGCCGCTGTTCCAGCTCTTCACCAACTGGGGCTGGATCGGCACGTATCAGGCGCTGATCCTGCCGGACATCTCCTTCGCGCTGCCGCTCACGGTCTACACGCTCACGTCGTTCTTCCGTGAGATGCCGTGGGATCTCGAAGAAGCCGCCCGCATCGACGGCTGCACCTCGGCGCAGGCGTTCCGCAAGATCATCCTGCCGCTGGCGGCGCCGGCGGTGTTCACGACGGCGATCCTCGCGTTCATCGCCAGCTGGAACGAGTATCTGATCGCCAGCCAGCTGACGACGGACGCCACGCAGACCGTCACCGTCGCGATCGCAGGCTTCACCGGCAGCCAGCCGCACCAGGAGCCGTACACCGCAGTGATGGCCGCCGGCGTGGTCGTGACCATCCCGCTCGTCATCCTGGTGCTGATCTTCCAGCGCCGCATCGTCGCCGGCCTCACGGCCGGTGGCGTGAAGGGGTGATCCGGCATGCGCATCCGCATACTGAACAATGAGTCGCAGCGGGATCCGCGCGAGACCCTCGACGTCTTCGTCGGCATCGTCGCATTCTTCACGTTCGCCTTCTTCGTCATCGCGGCCATTGCGGAGGTGACCGGCCAGGATGCCCTGGGCTGGGCGCTCACGTTGCTCGCGTTCGTCGTGCTCCTGGCGCTGCTCCTTGCAGCCCGCCATCGCGTGACGACGAGGATGCGTGCGCGGCCGGCGCGCCTGGAACGGCCGGGCGCCGCGCCTGAGAAGACGGACGTCATCCGCCCGTAGGGCAGCAGCGTCATGACCGGTATCGACGACGTCGCACGAGCGTGCGGCGTGTCCACGGCGACCGTCTCGCGGGCGCTGCGCGGGCTGCCCAATGTGTCGGATGCCACCCGCGCCGCGGTGCGCCGGGCCGCCGACGACCTCGGATACGTCGCATCGTCGAGCGCGTCGGGACTGGCATCCGGTCGCACCCTTGCGATGGGCGCCGTCGTGCCCTCCGTGAGCCGCTGGTTCTACACGGCCGTGCTGGAGGGTCTGGACAGCGAGCTGCGCGCGGCGAGCTACGACCTCATCCTATTCAACCTCGGCGGTAGGGGCACGGATCGATCGAGGGTGTTCCACCGCTCCATCCTGCGCAAGCGCACGGATGCCCTCGTCGCGTTGTGCCTGGACTTCAGCGCCGAGGAGCGTCGCCAGCTGGCGTCGACGGGGCATCCGACGGTCGTGATCGGCGGACCGGTGCGAGGCCTCAGACACATCGGGATCGACGACCTCGGTGTCGCGTCAGCCGCCACCCAGCACCTCATCGATCTCGGCCACACCGACATCGCGCACCTCGGCGGCGAGGACGAGGCGGGCCTGAACCACCATGTGCCGGCTGCGCGACGCGCCGGTTGGGAACGGACCCTCGATGCCGCCGGACTCCCCGTGCGCGCCGACCGCTTCCTGCCGGGCCGCTTCGACGCGGAGACGAGCAGGCGAGCCGTCGACGAGTTGCTGGATCTCGGCGGCGATCGGCCCACCGCCATCTTCGCGGGCAGCGACGAGATGGCGATGGGCGCGATGCTCTCGCTCTGGTCGCACGGGCTGCGGGTCCCGCAGGACATGTCGGTGGTGGGCATCGACGGACACCGGCTCGGCGAAGCGTTCGGGCTGACCACGTTCGAGCAGGATCCGTTCGAGCAGGGCGCGGCTGCCGCGCGGATGCTGCTGGCCGAGCTGGCCGGCCGACGCACGAGGGCGCGCTCGACGCGGCATCCGGTGCGCTTCGTCGAGCGCGGGAGCACGGCACCGCCTGCCGTCGATTCGTGAGCGATGGGCTCGCTGGACAGCATCACTGCTGTCGGTGGCGGCTGGCACGCTGAATGCATGTCTGCCACGCTGCTGCAACCGGATGGGCTCGTGAAGAGCCCCGCATTCAGTCACGTCGCGATCGTTCCGCCTGGGGCCGCCACCGTCTACCTGGGCGGCCAGAACGGAGTGGACGGGGCCGGTGCCCTCGTCTCTGCCGAAATCGGACAGCAGGCCGCGAGAGCCCTCGCCAACGCCGAGGTCGCCCTGGCCGCTGCCGGGGCGTCACTGGACGACGTGATCCAATGGCTCATCCTGTTCCAGGAGGGCGCCGATCTGAACGCCGCCTACGGCGCCATCGCCCCGAAACTCGCTCGCGACGGCGCCCCGCCGCTCGTCACCGGTGCTCGTGTGGCAGGACTGGGCGTGCCCGGCGCGCTCATCGAGATCAGTGCGGTCGCGGCGATCCAGCCGCGGGCATCCGTCTGACGCAGCGCGCCGCCGGCCTCACGCGGCGGTGCAAGTGAACGTGCGAATGCACAGATGCACCCACCGCCTCGCAGTAGCTACGAACCCCAGCTGTGCCGCCGGACCTGGACCCGCGGAGCACTGACTGCCCGCGTCGGGTTCCACCTGCTCTGTCGCGCATGCCCTTTCCGGTTCTAGAGTGAGCGGACTCCGACCGGCGGACGACCGGTCGGACGACCAGGAGGACGCATGCCGGAAGCCCCGTCCCCGAATGAGGCGGCCAGCGCGCCGACATCGACGTTGGATGGATGGATTCGGCATCCCTTCACCGGCGGCGGCCTCACGTACGACTGCTTCGAGAAGGGCTCCGGAGCCGGCGTGGTGCTGATCCCGGAGGCTCCGGGCATCACGCCGGAGGTCCTGGGGCTTGCGGACCACCTCGTAGGTGAGGGGTTCACCGTCGTCATCCCGTCCCCGTTCGGAGAGCCGGGGCGAGAGCCCACCATCGGATACACGATGCGCACCGTCGTCCGTTTGTGCGTCTCGGCCGAGATGCGGGCTTTCGCTCGGAACGCGCATCGACCCATCACGGATTTCCTGCGCGCCGTCGCCGCCGACCTCGCGACCCGCACGCCGGGGCGCGGTGTCGGCGTCATCGGCATGTGCTTCACTGGCGGGTTCGCCCTCGCGACGGCCACCGACGATGCCGTGCTCGCCCCGGTGCTCGCCGAACCGGCCGTCCCGTTCCCGGTCAGCGCGCAGCGCCGGGCCGATGCCGGCGTCGGCCCCGACGAGCTCGAGCGCGTGGCCGCCCGGGCCCGCGACGACGGTCTCTGCGTGCTCGGACTGCGCTTCAGCCGGGATGTGTCGGCGCCCGTCGCCCGATTCGCGACGCTCAGAGAGCGCCTCGGCGACGCCTTCGAGGTGATCGAGCTGGACTCCTCCCCCGGCAACCCTGACGGTTACTCCGGCCGCGCTCACTCCGTGCTCACCACCGAGGTACGCGAAACGCCGCCGAACAGCGCATTCGCTGCCCGGCGGCGTGTCGTCGAGTTCCTGCGAGAGCGGATCGTCTGAGCCGACCGCTCACAAGGAGCCGCTTGCGGTATCCGATCAGGCCGCGTCGCCCAGTCCGATGGCCTCGGCCTCGGCCTGTGCGCTCTCGATCATCCCGTCGGCGCGGCGCAAGGCACGGCGACCGAAGACGATGACGATGGCGGCGATCACGAGCACGAGCGTTCCGAAGAAGAACGGCACTGCTGCACCGAATGCGCCGCCAAGGGCTGCTGCGATCGGAGGCGCGACCGCACCGCCGATGAATCGCACACCGGAGTAGGCCGACGAGGCCACGGGACGCGGCAGGTCGGTCGCCTCCATCGAGCACTCCGTGAGCACCGTGTTGAGGATGCCGAGGAAGATGCCGCCGATGATCACGAACACGATGATCGCGACGATGGACTTCACGAACAGCCCGACCATCAGCAGGTCGATGGCGAGCAGCGGAATGACCGTGATGAGCACCGTGGTGCGGCGCATCCTGTTGGTCAGTGCCGGCGCGATCCAGACGGACGAGATCGCGAGGGCGATGCCCCAGCCGGTGAAGATGAGACCGAGCGGGATTGCTGCGTCGAGTCCGAGATCCGCCAGCGCGAACGGCGTGTAGGCCAGCAGCACGAAGAAGCCCATGTTGTAGAACAGCGCGGCAGAGGCCATCACGCGCAGGCCCGGCTTGGCCAGCCCACGGAACGGCGCCGTGAGCTTGGTGGGTGTCAGCTTCGCCTCGCCCTTGCTGCGCAGCATGGTCATGATCGCGATGAAGCCGACGGCCATCAGCGTGGCCGTGCCGAAGAACGGGCCGCGCCACGACACGTTGCCGAGCAGGCCGCCGACGAGCGGGCCGAGCGCCATGCCCAGTCCCAGCGCCGCCTCGTACAGGATGATGGCCTGCGATGCGCCGCCCGACGCTGCACCGACGATGGCGGCCAGCGCCGTGGAGATGAACAGGGCGTTGCCGAGTCCCCAGCCGGCGCGGAATCCGATGATCTCCCACACGGATCCGCTGGAACCGGCGAGTGCCGCGAAGACGACGATGACGGCCAGGCCGATGAGCAACGTCTTCTTGGTGCCGATGCGGGTCGACAGCCAGCTCGTGAAGAACATGGCGACACCGGTGATGAGCAGGTAGGTCGTGAAGAGCAGCTCGGTCTGCGCCGACGTGGCCTTCAGGCTGTTCGCGATCGCAGGGAGGATCGGGTCGACCAGGCCGATGCCCATGAACGAGACGACGCAGGCGAATGCGACGGCCCACACGGCGATGGGCTGGTTCAGGATGCCTGCCCCGCCGGAGTGCCCCGCGGGCGCGTTGTGCGCTGCGCCGTGGTTCGGGAGGGAGATGGAATTGGTATCGGGTGCTGTGTCTGTCTGCGTCATCGAGATCAGTCGTTCGTCTTTCGCGTCAGGGTTTCCGGGGAGGCATAGGCCTTGGTGATGCGGGGCTGCACGAGCTCGACAGCACGCTGGATGGTGCGACGCTCCTCGTCGTCGAGATCCTCGAAGAGCGGGAGCAACGCGGTCGCCATGTTGTTGCGCCATTCGGAGAGCTGGATGATGCCCTTGGCGGAGATGCCGATCTGCCACGCCCTGGCGTCGTCGGCATCCGCGATGCGCTTCACCCACTCGCGCTCGACGAGGCCCGCGACGATCTTGGTCATGGTCGGCTGAGCGACCTGGCTCACGGCAGCGAGTTCGCCGAGGCGCATCGGCCCCGACGTCTGCAGTGCGGCGAGCGTGCGCCACGTTGCGGGGCCTTCCGGCCCTCCGGAGAGGCGGTGGGCGAGGCGCGTGATCCGGCCGGAGAGCTGCGCCAGGTCACTGATCAGGAACCGCAGTTCGGCCTCGGACCCCGTCTCGTCCCGCAGGGGAAGAGAGATCGGTTCGGTAAGCATGTAACCATTATATATAGCCAGGCTATATAAACGCAAGTGGCCCGTTCCCCTGCTCACCGTTCGTCGGCCTGCGCCGAAAACAGGACTGATCGCGCTCTCGCGCCGAAAACAGGCCGAATTCGCCTGTTTTCGAGCGGATGGCCTGATTTCGGGCGGATGTCGTGTTTTCGAGCCGGATGTCGTATTTTCGAGCCGGATGTCCTGTTGTCGAGCGGATGTCCTGTTGTCGAGGTGCCCTGCTCCGACCCGGGAGTCGACACAGGCGCACGACCAGACACGACGAAGGGCGCCACCCCTGACGGGATGACGCCCTTGCGACATGGTTCCGCAAGATGCGGAACTGTTCCGTCAGGCGAATGCCCTCGGGAACGGATGCCCCAACCGGGGCGGTTACTACTTGAGCGTGACGGTCGCGCCGGCCTCTTCGAGGGACGCCTTCGCCTTCTCGGCGGTCTCCTTGTTCGCGCCCTCGAGCACGGCCTTCGGAGCACCGTCGACGACGGCCTTCGCCTCACCGAGGCCGAGGGAGGTCAGCTCGCGCACGACCTTGATGACCTGGATCTTCTTCTCACCGGCAGCCTCGAGGATGACGTCGAAGGAATCCTTCTCCTCAACCTCTTCGGCAGCGGCACCGGCGCCACCGGCGGCCGGGGCGGCAACGGCGACGGGCGCAGCAGCGGTGACCTCGAAGGTCTCCTCGAACGCCTTGACGAACTCCGACAGCTCGATGAGCGTCAGACCCTTGAACTGCTCGAGCAGCTCCTCGGTGGACAGCTTTGCAGCCATTTTCTTCTCCTTGGTTTCTTGTCGTTACTCACCGCGGCGAGCATCCCGAACCCCGATAGGGGGAACGGATGCCTACGCTGCGGACTCCTGCTTCTCACGCAGCGCGTCGACCGTGCGAACGGCCTTCGACAGCGGTGCGTTGAACAGATATGCGGCTCCGAACAGCGAGGCCTTGAAGGCACCGGCCAGCTTGGCCAGCAGCACCTCACGGGACTCGAGGTCGGCGAGCTTGCCTACCTCTTCGGCGGAAAGGGCGGCACCGTCGAAGTACCCTCCCTTGACCACGAGAAGAGGGTTCGCCTTGGCGAAGTCACGAAGACCCTTCGCGACGTTCACGGGGTCACCGTGCACGAAGGCGATCGCGGACGGTCCGGCGAGTTCATCGTCGAAAGCCGTGATGCCGGCGTTGTTCGCCGCGATCTTGGTCAGCGTGTTCTTCACCACGGCGTAGGTCGCGTCTGCACTGATAGACCTGCGAAGCTCCTTGAGCTGCGCAACAGACAGACCGCGGTACTCGGTCAGCAGAACGGCAGTCGAGCTCTTGAACTTGTCCTCGAGCTCGGCAACCGCGGCTTCCTTGTTCGCCATGGCCACTCCTCTTACATACGAGACGCGCGGCGGATGCCCCGCGTCGCCCAGGACTCGGTACGGAAATCAAAAAAACGCTCCTCGCACAGGCGCGGAGCGTGTCGGATTCGGTTCGCAAACCGGAATCGTCTCGTTCTTCACCTGCGCGGGCCGTCCCGATGAGCGATGCACCTGAGTGCTTCGCTCCCGAGAACCTTCGTTCGTCATGCACGCACGACGAAGACCGGCGGTCTTGGGCTCCGTCAATGGTACGCGACGGTTCGCGGATGCTCAAATCGGCACCGCTCCGACACCTCACACGGGTCCGCGCGCACCGCGCAGTGCGTGAGGGGACCTACTGGCCAGCTGGGAATAGTTGACCAACTGCATTAGTTGACGAATGTGAAGCAATTATCTATAGTTGACATTCATCAACGGATCTCGGGCGCAGCGTCGAGCCACAGCCATCCGCTTCGCCACCCGTCCACACATCCATCGTTTGGAGTTCTCCTCTATGTCGCACGCCGCAACGAAGGCCGAGCCGGAGGCATCCGCTTCCGGATCGCCCAAGATGTCGCCGCGGCAGGTGCTCGAGGCGCTCTCCGGCCTGTTGCTCGGCATGTTCGTGTCGATCCTCGCCGGTACCGTCGTCTCCACCTCGCTGCCGAAGATCGTCTCCGACCTCAAGGGCGATCAGACCGCCTACACCTGGGTCGTCGTCGCCACCCTTCTGGCCACCACCGTCACCACGCCCATCTGGGGCAAGCTGTCCGACCTGTTCAACCGCAAGCTGCTGATCCAGCTCTCGCTCGCCATCTTCGTGATCGGTTCCGCGCTGGCCGGGTTCTCGCAGGATCCGTCGATGCTGATCGGCTTCCGCGTCGTGCAGGGTGTCGGCGCCGGCGGTCTCACCGCCCTCAGCCAGGTCATCATGGCCGACATCATCAGCCCGCGTGAGCGCGGCAAGTACATGGGCATATTCGGGGCCATCATGGCCATCGGCACCGTCGGCGGACCACTGCTCGGCGGCCTGCTCACCGACTCGATCGGATGGCGCTGGAACTTCTTCGTCGGCGTCCCGTTCGCGGTGCTCGCCATCATCCTGCTGCAGGTCACGCTCCGTCTGCCCAAGCGGCCGAAGCGGAAGGTGTCGATCGACTACCTCGGTGCGGTGCTGATCGCCGCGGGCGTATCGATCCTGCTGATCTGGGTTTCGCTCGCCGGCCAGAAGGGTCAGTTCGAGTGGGCGTCCGCCACCAGCTTCTGGATGGTCGCCGGAGCAGCGCTCGCGCTGATCCTCGCCGTCATCGTCGAGCTGAAGGCGAAGGAGCCGGTCATCCCGCTTCGTCTCTTCAAGAACCGCACCTTCACGTTCGCGGTGATCGCGAGCATCTCCGTCGGTGTCGCGATGTTCGGCACCTCGGTGTTCCTCGGTCAGTACATGCAGCTGGCCCGTGGCGCCACCCCGACGCAGTCCGGTCTGCTGACTCTGCCGATGATGGCGGGCATCCTGCTGTCGTCGATCGTGGTCGGCCAGATCATCAGCCGTACCGGCAAGTGGAAGGCCTTCATGGTGGTGGGCAGCGTGCTCCTCATCGCCGGCCTGTTCCTGATGGGAACCATCACCTACGACACGAACTACGTGCTCCTGTCGATCTACATGTTCGTGCTCGGCGCCGGCGTCGGAATGGTCATGCAGAACCTGGTGCTGATCGTGCAGAACGTCGTCGCGCCGAGCGAGATGGGTGCGGCGAGCGCGGGTGTGACATTCTTCCGCAGCCTCGGCGGCACAGCGGGCGTCTCGGTGCTGGGCTCCGTGCTGGGCACGCAGGTCGCGAACCACATCAGCGACAGCGGTCCGGACCTCACCAAGGCGATCATGGACCTCGGTCCCGCCGGTGCACCGATCGCCAAGTCGCTGCAGGCCGGCACCATCCCGGCCGTGTCGTCGCTGCCCGACAGCGTGCGGGTGATCGTCGAGTCCGCCTACGGACAGTCCGTGGCGTTCGTCTTCCTGATCGCGGCGCCGCTCGCGATCATCACCCTCATCGCGGTGTGCCTGCTGCCCAACAAGCGGCTCGGCACCAAGACCGCCATCGAGCGCCAGCACGACGAGGATGCAGCCTCTCTCGACAGCGAAGGCGCGATCGCCCTCGCCGCGGCGGAGGTCATCGACGACGCGGAGGCGCTGATCGGAGGTGAGCCGCTGGAGGTGGCGGAGTCCCTCGCGGATGCCGACCACGAGGATGACTCGCGACGGCGTGCGGCGCAGGCGGCGGGCATCCGCCGCGCAGGGGTGGAGGAGAGCGCGTCGCTATGATGCCGACCATGACCGAGAGCGACCGCGCCGCAGGCGGCGACGCCCGTGACCGTGGCGCCTCGGACCTCGACGATGCGATCGCCTCGGTCGAGCGCGAGTTCGGCTCGCTGTTCGTCAAGCTCCGCACCCGGATGCGTGCCCAGGCTCTCGAAGTCGACCCCCAGCTGCCGCCGTTCGGCTACATCATGCTCGGTGCGCTCGCGCGCTCCGGTCCGATGCACGCCGGCGCTCTCGCCGAGGAGTTGTACGCGGACAAGAGCCTGGTGAGCAGACAGGCAAGCCAGCTCGAGCAGCTCGGTCTGCTGCGACGGGAGCAGGATCCGGTCGACCGCCGGGCGACCTATTTCGCCGCCACCGATGAGGCACGACGCCGGCTGGAAGCGATCGCGAACCGCAACCGCGCCGAGATGCGCAGCGGGCTCGCGGACTGGGACGTGAGCGACCTGCACCTGTTCGCCCAGTTGATGCACCGGCTCAACGAGCTCTGAGCCGGCGCTTGTCGTCCGTGCCGGATCGGCGGGGACGAGGCGAGCCGAGAACCGGCGATGCGCCGTGAGAAGCGACACCTTCTCACGGCGCATCGTTCATTTCCGGCGCCAGGCCCGGACTCAGACGTGGTCGCGCCAGGAATGCTGCGGGTCGTAGCCGAGCAGGCGTCGCGCCTTGTCGACGGACAGCATGGTGTCGTGCTCGCCGAGCTCGCGCGCGATCTCGACGTTCGGGAACTCCGCGGCGGCGAGTTCGGCGTTCGTCCGGTCCGAGACCGTGTCGGCCGCGGCGATGATGAACGCCTCGAAGCCGGTGAGATCCGACTCCACCGCCTTGAGGATGGCCTGGCCGCCGTCGCGCGCGTCGATGTATCCGAAGGCGTTCCAGCGCCGGTTCGAGGTGTCGACGTCGTATCCGGGGAAGGCGGCGTAGTCATCCGGATCCATCACGTTGGAGAACCGGAGGCCGATGATCTTCAGCTGCGGATCCCACCGGATGAACTGCTTCGCCATCGTCTCTTCGAGGTGCTTGACGAGCGAATACGTCGACTCAGGGCGTCCCGGGTACTCCTCGTCGATCGGCAGGTAGGGCGGATCGATGTCGAACGGAAGACCGAGCACCGTCTCGCTCGACGCGTAGACGATGTTGCGGATGCCGAGCGTCCGGGCCGCCTGGAACACGTGATACGTGCTCAGGATGTTGTTCTCGAACGTGGCGACGTCGCTGCGGATGCCCGGCGCCGGGATGGCTCCGAGGTGGACGATGGCGTCGTATCCGGGCTGGCGCGCACCGTCGCGAACGCCGGCGAGGGCGTCCACCACCTGCCCGTAGTCCTTCAGGTCGACCTGCAGGAAGCCGGGACCACGACTGCCCGCCACATCGAAGTTGGTGACATCGTGCCCCGCTTCACGAAGCACGCGAACGGCCGTACGGCCGAGCTTTCCAGAACCGCCGGTGAGTGCAATGCGCATGCCGCCCAGTCTTCCACCGCGGGACCGTGCGATGTCGGGACCGGTACGGACGCCATGCGAGTCCTGAATGACGAGGTGTCGACTCGCCGCCGGCTCAGGGAGCGACTGAGCCGCGCTCGGTGAACTCGGAGACCTCGTCGCTCGCTCCCGCCGCCGACCGATCGGTCGCCCGCGACTCGATCTCCGGTACCTCGACCTCCGGTACCTCGGCCTCCGACACCTCCGTTTCGGGCCCATTGGCTTCCGGCACGTCGACCTGCGGCTTCTCGGCCTCCGGTCCTTCGGCCTCTGACACCTCGCCCTCCGACACCTCGTCCTCCGGCACATCGATCTCGGGCGCTTCGTCGGTCACCGGCGTCGACTCGTCAAGCGGCAGCCGCACCGTGAAGCACGTGCGCCCCGGCTCGCTGTCGACCTCGACGGATCCGCCCTGCGCGACGGCGACCGCCCGCACGATGGCCAGCCCCAGGCCGGTCGACCCGGTGTGCCTCGACCTGGATGAGTCCCCGCGCGCGAACCGCTCGAAGAGCGTCGGCTGCAGGTCGTCGGGGATGCCGGGGCCGTCGTCCGTCACGGTCACGACCGCCTGCGGGATGCCGCTGCCGTCGTCCGGCGTGCGGTCCACGCTGAGCTCGGTCGCGACGTTCGTGCCCTCCGGCGTGTGCACGCGGGCGTTCGTCAGCAGGTTGGCGATCACCTCGTAGAGGCGCGGTCCGTCGCCGAGCACGGTGACCGGCTCGGACGGAAGGTCCATGCTCCAGCGGTGGTCGCGTCCCGCGGCGTGGGCATCCGAGACGGCGTCGATCACCAGACGCGACAGGTCAACGGGCTCGTGATCCAGTTCGCGGCCTTCGTCGAGACGGGCGAGCAGCAGCAGGTCTTCGACGAGCGCCGTCATCCGCTCGGCCTCCGACTCGATCCGCCCCAGGGAGTGCACAGCGTCCTCCGGCAGCGGCTCCGGCGCCCGACGGGTGAGTTCGGCGTAACCGCGGATGGACGCGAGCGGAGTGCGAAGTTCGTGCGAGGCATCCGCCACGAACTGCCGCACCTTGTTCTCGCTGGCCTGCCTGGCCGTCAGAGCGGACGCCACGTGCCCGAGCATGTTGTTGAACGCGGCCCCCAGCCGCCCCACCTCGGTGTGCTCGTCCGTGTCCGCCTCAGGCACTCGCACAGCGAGCGCGACGTCGCCCTTGTCCAGCTCGAGTCGCGAAACGGCCGTGGCCGTCGCGGCGACCCTGCCCAGCGGTCGCAACGCGACGAAAACGATCAGGAGGCCGAGACCACCCGCTATCGCGATTCCGACCACCGTGACCAGCAAGATGATCGTCAGCAGCCGCGTCGTCGCCGCGTTCACGTCCGCCAGCGGGAGCCCGACCACCAGCGCCCCGGAATTCGGCAGCTGTACGGACACCATGCGATAGTCGCCGAGAGTGCCGCCGAGGTCGACATCGGTGTACGTGCCATCGGCGGGAAGCGCCGCGATCCTCGCGTTCGCGTCCGGCGACGCCGACTGCTGAGTGGCCCTCGGATCCCGGCTGAGGTAGACGGAGTACGTCGTTCCATCGTTCGTCACCACGGCCACCACTGTGCCTGCGCTGAGCCCCGGGGCGGTCGCCGCGGCGCCGGCGAGCTGCTTGCCCGACACACCGCCCGGCTGATTGACGGCCTGGAGCGCGACGAAATAGCCGCGCCGAGCGGCCTGGTCCAGCTGCTCGTCGAGCTTGTTCACCTGATAGTCGCGGAAGAAGAGCGCTCCGACGAGGCTGATCACCACACCGAGCACGGCGACCAGTGAAACGACCGCGATGACGAGCTTGGTGCGCAACGTCACGCGACGCCACGGCATCACGAACGACCGGCGCCACCACGCGGCGCGCGGTGCGTCACCCCCACCGCCGTCGCCCGGCCCCCTGGCACTCCCCGTGCTCACTCTCATCTCACTTCCGCGCCGGCCGTGGTCGGCGTCGCGCTACTCCGTGGCCTTGATCATGTAGCCAGCACCGCGGACCGTGTGGATCATCGCGGGGCGACCTGCGTCGATCTTCTTGCGCAGGTACGAGATGTAGAGCTCGACGACGCTGGAGGTGCCGCCGAAGTCATAGCTCCACACACGGTCCAGGATCTGCGCCTTCGACAGCACGCGCCGCGGGTTGCGCATGAGGTAGCGCAGCAGCTCGAACTCCGTCGCCGTGAGCGAGATCGCCTCCCCGCCGCGCGTCACCTCGTAGGAATCCTCGTCGAGCACGAGGTCGCCGACGACGATTCGCGGATCCTGCGTGTCCGCGATGAGCGCACGGGAGCGGCGCAGCAGCGAGCGCAGCCGCGCCACGAGCTCCTCCAGGCTGAACGGCTTCGTGACGTAGTCGTCGCCGCCTGCGGTCAGTCCAGCGATGCGGTCGTCGAGCGAGTCCTTCGCCGTGAGGAACAGCACAGGGGTCTCGCCGCCGGAGTCGCGCATCCGTCCCATCACCTGGAGTCCGTCGATGTCGGGCAGCATGATGTCGAGCACGACCGCATCCGGGTTGAACTCGCGCGCTGCCGTCAGAGCCTGCTGACCGGTCGCAGCCGTACGCACTTCCCAGCCTTCGTAGCGGAGCGCCATCTGGAGGAGGTCGGTGAGGGTGCGCTCGTCGTCGACGACGAGGATGCGGATGGGCGAGCCGTCCGCGTGGTGGAGGGGCGCCGGCGCTGGCCGGAGTTGGCCGCGCTCGGCGGCGGTTGCAGGGCTGGACATGTTTTCCATTATCGAAAGCTCGGTCCAAGACCGCTGTGGCCGACTTATGCGAATTCTGAGAGCCTGCCATCCGGCTCTCATGCGCGCCGAATCACTAACCAATCCCACAACTTCGGCATAGCTCCACCACAAAGCGAATGCCTAGGGTTCCTCCTGACCCACGACGGAGGACCACTATGTTCGGAACGTACCTGCGCCGAGAGCTGCTCGGCAGACGCAGGCAGACCATCATCATCGCCATCGGCATGGCGCTCGCGATCGCTCTGGTCATCATCGTCAACTCGGTCGCCGCCGGCGTCAAGAACGCACAAGCACAGGTGCTGCAGTCGGTGTACGGGGTCGGAACGGACATCACGGTCACCAAGCCGGTGAGTGCCCCCACTGCCGGATCGGCTCAGGCGCAGGGTCCCCGTTTCGACTTCGGCGCCAACTCCGGCACCGAAGGCAGCGACGGAAGCCGCAAGGTGGACTCCTCGCGACTGAGCGTCGGATTCGGCACCAACACGATGGCGGACTCCTCGCTGACGAAGGTGCAGAACACCGCGGGTGTCGCGGGCGCCTCGGCCGTGCTCTCGCTGCAGAACACGAGCTTCAACGGCACGCTTCCCGACTTCAGCCAGCTGCGCCAGGAGCGCGAGCAGGGTGGATCCTCGTCGACGCAGCAACCGTCGGCTCCGTCGGGTGGCGCCGACGGCAAGGGCGGCAGCTCCTTCCAGGTCAACTCGTTCTCCGTGATGGGCATCACGCCAGGGGGCAAGGCGGTCGGGCCCATCGCCTCAACGGCACTCGCCAAGGGCCGGACTCTCGCGGCCTCCGACAAGGGCAAGGATGTCGCGGTGCTCGACGCGAGCTACGCGAAGTCGAAGAGCCTCGCGGTCGGTGACACACTCAGCGTCGGCGGCAAGGACTTCAAGGTGGTCGGAACCGTCAAGCCGACCGGATCCGACTCAGCCACCGCCTCGAACGTGTACATCCCGCTCGATGTTGCCCAGTCGCTGTCCAGCGAAAGCGGCAAGGTCTCCTCGATCTACGTGTCCGCGGAATCCGCCACGGATGTCGACACGCTGAAGTCCTCCCTCCAGAAGTCCCTCCCCGGCACCACGGTGTCGACGCAGGCCGACCTGGCGTCCACCGTCTCCGGGTCCCTCGGCAGTGCCAGCCAGCTGGTGTCCAACCTCGGAACCTGGCTGTCGGTCATCGTGCTCGCTGCAGCGTTCCTCATCGCGATCCTGTTCACGATCTCGGGCGTCACCCGCCGCACCCGCGAGTTCGGCACGCTGAAGGCGATCGGCTGGTCCAACCGGCGGATCGTCGGCCAGGTGGCCGGCGAGTCGGTCGTTCAGGGGGTCATCGGCGGCGTCGCGGGCATCGTGATCGGCCTGGTGGGCGTGTTCGTGGTCAACGTCATCTCCCCCACGCTCACGGGCGGCGTCTCCAGCAGCGGCGGCTTCGGCGGTGCGATCGCCGAAGGGGCCCGCCGCGCGTTCAACGGCGGCAGTGGCGCCGCGCCGACGGGCGCCGGTCGCACCGGCGGCGGATTCGGTGGAGCCGCGGGCGGCGGCGGATTCGGCGCTGCGGCTCGATCCGCTGCCGGCTCGGCTTCCACGCAGGTGGATCTCAGCGCTCCGATCACCGTGTGGATCATCGTGATCGCCGTGGGCCTTGCCATCCTGGGCGGTCTGCTCGCCGGTGCGATCGGCGGATGGCGCGCATCGCGTCTACGCCCCGCAGAGGCGCTGCGGTCGGTGCAGTAGCCGACGCGTGCGGCAGGCACCGGCATCCGTCATCCAGGATTCGCCACCACAGACCTAAGGACCACACCATGTACAAGTTGAGGAACGTCACGAAGCAGTACCCGGGCAAGGGACGCAAAGTCGTGGCGCTGAACGACGTCACGCTCGATATCCCGGACGGCCAGCTGGTCGCGATCCAGGGGCCGACGGGCGGTGGAAAGTCGACGCTGCTGCAGATGCTCGGCGCTCTGGACCGCCCGACCTCGGGAACCGTCGAGCTGGAGGAGTCCAGCCTCGGGCGCATAGCGGACCGCAAGCTCACGGCCATTCGCGGCAAGGAGATCGGCTTCGTCTTCCAGGGGTTCAACCTCATTCCGACGCTCACGGCGCTCGAGAACGTGGAGACGGCGCTCGTACCGCTGAGCATCTCGGCGAGCGAGCGCAAGGAACGCGCGACGCGTGCGCTCGAGTCCGTGGGACTCGCCGACCGCGGCGACCATCGTCCGGCGGAGCTCTCCGGCGGTCAGCAGCAGCGCGTCGCGATCGCTCGTGCGCTCGTGAAAGAACCCGACGTGCTGCTCGCGGACGAGCCGACCGGAAACCTCGACGAGGAGACGCGCGACGAGATCATGGACCTGCTCGAAGGCCTGTGGCGTGACCGCGGCCTCACGTTGGTGATCGTCACGCACGACTCGGCTGTCGCCCGCCGCGCTCAGCGTCGACTGCACATCAAGCAAGGCAAGGTCAAAGAGGTCGCCTGACTTGTCCCCCTGCTCCGACCGCATCGGCAGCGGTCGGTGAGACCGATCACACGTCTCGCTCAGCAAGGAGCGCATCGACGCCCGCGATGACTCGCCCGATCCCGAATCGGAGCGCGTCGTCGCGGGCGCCTTCATCCTGGGTAAACGCCGCGGTGGTCAGCGGGAAGTCGTCAGCGCGGGATGCGAGGACGGGCGCCAAAGCCCGCAGGAGTTGGTCTTCGGGGGCCCCCGTGCCCGACTGCTGACGCACGACGGCCATCACGTGCCCGACCAGCAAGGCGAGCACATCCAGCATCTCCGCCCCGGTCAGGTGCAACCCGGTCATGATCCGCAGGCCGGACTCGAACCATTCGAGCTCGACCGGCCCCGGAAGATGCGGGCGCTGCACGAGCTCGACCGCCCAAGGGCGGGCGACCGCCCGGCCGTGCAGGTCGACCGCCCAGTCCCGCAACGCCGTGCGCCAGTCGGATGCCCCTGACGGCTCAGGCTCGCCCATGGCTCGCTCCAGCATCACGGCGTTCAGTTCCACGCGCCCAGGAACGTAGCGGTAGAGCGCCATCTTGGTTGCGCCGAGACGTTCCGCCACGCGCTGCATGGTGACGGCTTCGAGTCCTTCCTCGTCTGCGATGACGACAGCAGCGTCGGCCACCTGCGTGAGGGTGAACTTCGGTTTCGGACCGCGGCGCACCGCCGTCGGTTCGGTCCAGAGCAGGGCAGCAACGCCGTCGACCGCCGCTTCGTCGCGCTTCTCGGATGCCGCCACCGCTCCGCCCTTTCCGAAAAGTAATTGCGTCCAGCGTACGCTATTAGTTATTGTGTCCGCGAGACGCAATTAATCGAAGGGCAGACATCATGAACGGAACCAAGGTCCTCATCTCCGGTGCGAGCATCGCCGGCCCCGCGCTGGCCGGATGGCTCGCACGCAACGGCTACGACGTCACCGTCGTGGAGAAGGCGACGGACGTACGCCCGGGCGGGCAGGCCGTCGATTTCAAGGGACGGACCCATCGACGGGTCCTGGAGCGGATGGGCATCATCGACGACGTCTATGCTGCGCAGACCGCGAAGACCGACTGGCGCATCGTGGACGAGCACGACAGGGTCAAGGCCGTTGTGCCCGGCGAGTTCCTGGGCGGTGATGTCGAGATCCTGCGCGGCGACCTGGCCCGCATCCTGTACCGACGCAGCGCAGAGGGCGCCGAGTACGTGTTCGATGACGAGATCGTCGGCATGCGCGAAAGCGCGCACGGCATCGACGTGGAGTTCGCATGCAGGCCGGCCGAGCGCTTCGACCTCGTCGTCGGCGCGGACGGCGTGCACTCAGCTGTGCGCAGGATCGCCTTCGGCGAGGAGTCGGCATTCGTCGAGCCGCTCGGCTGGTACTACGCCGTGGCGAACGCCTCCGCGTCGTCGGCCGGACTGCTGACGCGCCTGCCAGACGGCCGTGCCGTCGCATACGGATACAACGTGCCAGGGCGACTGGCGGTGCTCGGCGGGCAGAAGGCGCCGAGCCTGTTCGTGTTCCGCGCGGAGCGTCCGGACTACGACCGACGGGACACCGACTCGCAGCGCCGCTTCCTCGAGTCGCAGTACAAGGGAGTCGGTTGGCGTGTGCCAGAGATGCTGCAGGCGAGCCGGGACTCGTCCGACTTCTATCTCGACGCGCTGGCACGCACGAAGATGACCGCGTTCACGAAGGGTCGGGTAGCGCTGGTCGGCGACGCCGGATACGCGAACACGCTCGGCGGATTCGGCACCGGACTCGCGCTCGTCGGCGCGTACGTTCTGGCCGGAGAGCTGGTCGCCGCGCAGGGCGACCACGCCTCCGCCTTCGCCGCTTATGACGAGCGGATGGCACGCCTCACGAAAGTCGCCCGCTCCGGCAACGCAGGACCGTTCCTCGCTCCGCCGACGCGGGCGCGCATACGCATGCGCGACTGGACGTTCGCGAACCGCTCCATGATGCGCACCATGATGTGGATGACCGACAAGTTCGCCACCGATGACGCGATCCCCGAGTACAGCCTCGTCTGACCGGGAACAGGACGGCGACACCCTGACATGCCTGTGGGGGCGGGGGCCCCGGGCGTGGTGGTCGCCCGGCTCAGGACGCGATGTCGACCCAGCCGCCGGACTCGGCGGAGTCGATGACGGCATCCATGACCACTGCCGCTCGCAGCCCGTCCGCGAAGCGCGGCAGCCCGTCGGGCTCCGCACCGGCGATCGCCGCGTACGTGTCTGCGACGAACGCGTTGAACGCGTCCTGGTAGCCCTGCGGATGTCCAGCAGGCGTCATCACCAGGCGTGCGGCATCCGGTGCCAGCTGGTCCGCGTCCCGAGGGATCAGGAGCGAGCCCTTGCGGCGGCCGACCCAGAGCGTCTCCGGCTGCTCTTGGTCGAAAACGATGGACTCGACCGATCCGGCGAGCTCCATCTGCAGCCGGTTCTTGCGTCCTGGCGCCGCCTGCGACACGAGCAGGGTGCCGATGGCGCTGCTTGCGGTCTGCACGGCAACGGCAACGGCGTCTTCCGTCGTGATCGCCGAATGCTCGGCGCGAGCGTCGAAGAAGGTGCGCTTCGTCGCGGCGACGCTGGAGACGCGGTCGCCCGTGACGAACTCGATGAGGTCGACGAGGTGCGAGCCGATATCCGCGAACGCCCTTGAGCGACCGCCGGCGGCGCCGTCGACTCGCCAGTTGTCGTCATCCGCATCCAGCAGCCAGTCCTGGAGGTACGTGCCGGAGATGGTGAGCAGCCGGCCCGCCTCTCCGGCGGCGAAGCGCGCTCGGGCCTCGCGGACGAGCGGGTGGAAGCGGTAGACGAACGGGACGGTGGCGGTGAGGTCGGCCGATGCGGCGGCATCCGCCAGCCTCTGCGCATCCGCCACGGTCGTGGCCAGCGGCTTCTCGCAGACGACGTGCTTGCCCGCCTCGAGCGCCGCGAGGGCCTGCTCGGCATGCAAGGCGTTCGGCGTGGTGATGTGCACGACGTGGATGCCGTCGTCCGCGAGCATGTCGTCGAACGTGTCGTACGCCCGCGCGATGCCCAGCTCAGCGGCCGCCGTCGCGGCCCTTTCGGGCCGCGACGACACGATGCCGGTCAGCTGGGCACGGGCGGCGCGGGCCGCCCTGGAGTGCACCGTCGCCATGAATCCGCCGCCGACGATGCCGACGCCGAGGTGCGACGGCGCGGTGCTCTCCGCCATCAGGAGAGTGTGGACTCGGCCGGGTCCCACTCTTCGGGCACTGCCGGGGTGGGCACGAAGGTGCTCGCCACGTCGACCCATTCGCCGCTCTCGGCCGCCTCGATGGTCGACACCATGATGTCGAGCGCGTGGTAGGCCTGCTCGCCGCTGGCACGCTCCGGCACGCCGGCGCGGATGGCGCGGGCCAGCTCGACGACACCCGTTCCGCGCGCAGCCTTCTCGCCCTCGACGGTGATGGTCTTGGGCTCGCCGTCTGCGTGCAGCACGAGATCGCCCACGAACATGTTCGGGTCGTTGACCTCGAGAGCGCCGTCGACACCCGTGACCTCGAACAGCGTGCGAGGCAGCTTCGAGTCGAAGCTGAAGATGCTCTGCGACGTCTTGCCGCTCTCGAACTCGAACACCGTGCTCACGTGCGTTGGCACGGTGACCTCGAAGGTCTGTCCTGCCAGCGGGCCGGAACCGATGGTGCGGATCGGCTTCGACTTGGAGGCGACAGCGGCGACGCGCTTGACCGGTCCGAACAGCTGGATCAGCGTGGTCACGTAGTAGGGACCGATGTCGAACAGCGGACCGGCACCCTGCTGGAACAGGAACGCAGGGTTCGGGTGCCACGACTCGGGGCCGGGACCCTGCACGAGCGTGAGGGCGGTCTGCGGCTCGCCGATCGCACCGGACTCGAGCAGGCGACGCGCGGTCTGGATGCCGCCACCGAGGAACGTGTCTGGCGCGCACGCTGCGCGCACGCCCGCGGCCTTCGCCGCCTCCAGCACCCGCTTTCCGCTCTCGCGGTCGAGGGCGATGGGCTTCTCGCTCCACACGCTCTTGCCCGCGGCGATCACCTGCAGCGCCACCTCGGCGTGCACGGCGGGGATGGTGAGATTGACGACGATCTCGATCTCGGGATCCGCCAGCAGCTCCTCCACCGTGCCGTTGGCGGGGATGCCGAACTTCTCGGCCTGCGCCTGTGCCGCCTCGGGGATCAGGTCCGCGATGAAGCGCACCTCGACATCCGGGAACGACGTGAGGTTCGTCAGGTACTGGGTGGAGATGTTGCCTGCGCCGATGACGCCGACGCCGACGGGTCCGGTCTTGGTCTGCTCGCTCACGCGAGGCCCTCCTTCGTGAGGTAGCTGAAGCTGTCCGCGACAGCGGTGAAACGGTTGTCGTGCGAGTCGTCGAGCTCGATGACCCGCAGCGCGGTGGGCGCGGCCTCGATGATCGCACGGATCGGCAGGCTGCCGGACCCGACGGCCACCTGATCCTTGGTCTCCTTGGTCGCGGGGCCGTCCTTGATGTGCAGGGCCACGACGCGATCTCCGAGTCGGCCGAGCACCTCGACGGGATCCTCGCCGCCGACGGCGACCCAGTACGTGTCGAGCTCGATGACGACCTCAGGGTCGAGCTTGGAGACGAAGTACTCGAGGGCGTTCTGGCCGTCGATCTTGTTCTCGAACTCGTGGGCGTGGTTGTGGTAGCCGACGCGCACGCCGTGCTCGGCCGCGATCTTCGCAGCGTGGTTCAGCTCGGCGGCGATCGCCTCGACGGACTCCGCGCTCTTCCAGCGCTCGTCGGCCGCATGCGGATCGATCACGGTCTGGATGCCGAGCTCACGGGCGGCGTCGAAGATGGAGCCGAGCTGCTCGTCGCTCTCGCCCAGGAAGTGCACGTGCACGGTGGGAGCGGTGAGACCGGCGGCGACGAGCGCGTCGCCGAGACCGACGAAGTCGGTGAAGCTGAACGGCTCGACCTGGGTGAAGCCCACCTCGGCGAGCTTGTTCAGGGTTCCCTGCAGGTCGTCCCGCAGCGCTTCACGCACCGTGTAGAGCTGTACGGAAACAGGTGAGGTGGTCACGATTCTCCTCGTCGAGAGCCTCGATACGGGTGCACGGACTCATGGCCGCGGTCGCCAGGTGGAGGCCGGTTTGTCGTCAGGGCACGCCCGCGCGATGCACTGGGCATGCACACGGATTTCCCTGGGGTCGAATCGATTGAATCACACTTCTGCCGTCAGTCAAGCAAAAGTTGATAGACATCCGTCAACTTCCGTCACCCGTTCGGCGGTGTGGTTCAATCGGTCTATGTCGGCCCCGTCTGCACCATCAGGCGCCCCTCGCGGCGGCCTGGTGCCGAGCGATGCTGCGGAGTTGGTCGGCATCTTGCGCGACGGGATCCCCCGCACACGCGCCCAGCTCGCCGAGCAGACCGGCCTGGCACGATCCACCGTGTCCTCGAGACTCGACGCGCTGATGGATGCCGGACTCATCACCGCTGCGACCGACGCAGCGTCATCCGGAGGTCGCCCGCCGGCAAGGGTCACGTTCAACGCCGGGGCCCGGTACATCGTGTCCGTCGACCTCGGGGCGACGCACGGCGTCATAGCGCTGGGCGATCTCGCCGGAACCGTGCTGTTCTCCGAGACGGCCCCGCTGACCATCTCGGAAGGTCCCGAAGCCGTGCTGGACTGGGCGCTCGCGACGGCGAAACGGCTCGTGAAGGCATCCAAGCGTCCGAGGTCAGAACTCGCCGGGGTGGGCATCGGCCTGCCCGGCCCCGTTCAGCACTCGACGGGCATGCCGATCAACCCGCCCATCATGCCCGGCTGGGATCGCTTCGACGTTCCCGCCTACGTGCGCCGAACGTTCGACGTGCCCGTGCTCGTCGACAACGACGTCAACGTGCTGGCGCTCGGCGAGCACGCCGTCTCCTGGCCCACCGAAGACGACCTCTTGTTCGTGAAGGTCTCGACCGGAATCGGCCTCGGCATCATCGCCGGCGGCAGCCTGCAGCGCGGTGCCGCCGGATCCGCCGGCGACCTCGGTCACGTGCGCGTGCCGTTCAGCCGTGAGACCCCACGCCACGGCGACGAGAACGCGGACCTCGAGGCGCTGGCCAGTGGACCGGCCATCGCCAGATACATCGCCGAGCGGGGCACACCGGCCGTATCGAGTGCGGATGTGCTGGCGCTCGCGCGGGGCGGACATCCGGATGCCGTTGCCGGCATCCGGCAGGCCGGCCGCGACCTCGGCGAAGTGCTCGCCACCTGCGTGAACCTGTTCAACCCGTCGGTGATCGTGGTGGGCGGATCCATCGCACGCGCCGGCGAACACCTGCTCGCCGGCGTGCGCGAGGTCGTCTACCGGCAGTCGACGCCCCTGGCCACGGAGCACCTGCAGATCGTGCCAGCCGCTGCCGGCGAGACCGGCGGCGTGCTCGGCGCCGCCATCATGGTGGCGCAACATCTGCTCGAGCCGGCGTAGCACCCTCCGGCCTCCCGCTCCACCGCGGATGCGGACCGCCTCGTGAACCTGTCTGTGCCCGTTCCGGACACCATCGAGGGCGCCGTCAGTCGCCTTCGATGGTGCTGCCGTCCTCGTCGGCACGCAGGCGCGACAGCAGATCGGCGAGCGTTGCGGTCTCCGCTGCATCGAGCGTGATGGCCAGCCGCCTGGACGTCTCCTCCGAGACGACGCCGGATGCGGCAGCGAGCATCCGCTCCCCTTCCGGTGTCAGTCGCAGGATGGACGACCGCCTGTCGCCCGGATGCGGCGCACGCTCCGCCCAGCCACGTTTCGACAGGCGGTCGACGGCCTTGCTCGCGCCGCCGACCGTGATGCGCACTCCGTTGGCGAGGTCCTGGACGCGGCAGTTCGGGGTGCCGTCGATCACCCGCATCGGCAGGTATTCGATCAGCACCATGTCGAGATCCGATCGAAGCCGTCTGTCGACGACGTTGAACTGATCGACCTGCACGAACACGAGGTCGGCCAGAAGCTCGCCGTAGTCGATCCGTGCGGAGTCAGCCGATTTCATAATCTTCATTCCCAGGAATAATCTTCTCGAGAAGCATGTTCCTGATTCTATAACCGACCGCTGGGCCGGACCCGGTGCGACGAGCACCGCGCCCGACGTGGTCACCGCGAGAAGGAGACACCATGACAACGACGACAACCGCCGAGGCACGCGAGCCGGACAGTGTGCCGAGGCACGCCGCTCCGACGGAGCAGAGCCTCCGGGACCAGAGCCTTCGCGACCAGAGCCTCCCTGAGCAGGTGATCGGCACCCGTGCGTTCTATCGCACAGACCTCGGGGTGCGGCCATACGCCGACGACGTCACGGTCTCACCCGGTTCGCTGGGCGGCATCCCAACGGTCGAGGTGCGCACGGCGGGTGTGCGGGAAGATGCCGTCCTGTTCTGGGTGCACGGAGGCGCGTACATCGCCGGGTTCGCCGCAGCGGCCACCGGCCTCGCGGCCGCAGTCGGACGCGCAGCGCACGTGCGAGCCGTCTCGGTCGAGTACCGGCTTGCTCCGGAGCATCCGTTCCCGGCACCGCTGGACGACGTGCTCGCTGCGTACCGCGGTCTGCTGGCGAGCGGAGTCCCGGCCGAGCGGATCGTGTTCGGCGGGGAGTCAGCAGGCGGCGGCCTGGTGATGGCTGCCATGGTCGCGCTTCGAGATGCCGGCGATCCGCTACCGGCCGCAGCAGTCCTGCTCTCGCCCTGGGTCGACCTCTCGCTCGAGGGCGACAGCATGGCCGAGCGCGCCACACTCGACCCGGTGCTCTCGCCCGAGGTTCTGCGCAACGCGTCCGAGTGGTACGTCGGAGAGGCGAGCCCCTCGGATCCGCGCCTCAGCACCGTCTTCGCTGACCTGACCGGGCTTCCGCCGCTGACGGTGGTCGTGGGTTCGCACGAGATCTTGCTCGATGACGCGATCCGCCTCGTGACGCGAGCAGCGCGCGCTGATGTGGCCGCGACCCTCACGGTGGTCCCCTCAGGAACCCACGGTTCGGAGATGTCCGAGATCGTGGATCCCGACACGCGCGGGCAGCTCGCGACCGCCGGCCGGTTCCTCGCCGAACGGCTGCCCGCCTGACGGCGCCGGCGCGCCGCCGATCCGGATCCGGGATGCCGAAACCCCGGATCCGGATCGTCGGCCGCGCAGCAACGACGGCAGAATGGACCGGTGACCGACACGATGCTCTCTCTGTTCGACGAGGAGCTCGAGGCCACCCTCCGTCCGGTCGGCGGCCGCCAGGATGCCGTCATCCGGCCGGCCGCGGTGCCGCTGCCCCCACACGAACGGCGCATCCTGGCGCATTCTTCCGACCGCGTCCCGTGGCTGCGCGCCCGCGCCCGCGGCATCACGGCGACGGACGTCGCGAAGCTGTCGACACCGGCGTCGGTTCTGGCGGCCGCGCGGCAGAAGGTGCACGGATCCGGCTTCACCGGCAACGTCTACACCGAGCACGGCAAGGCCAGGGAGCCGCAGATCGCGAAATGGATGCTGCGCGAACACGGCATCGAGCACAGCGATGCGCTGTTCCACGCCGAACGCGATCGCCGCCATCTCGCCACGCCCGACGGCCTTGCCCTTCGCGATGACGGACATCTCGTGCTGGCGGAGATCAAGACCACGAACAAGCCGTGGCGGAGCATCCCTCGGCACTACCTGCGTCAGGTGTGGTGGCAGCAATACGTGCTGGGCGCCGAGCGCACGCTCTTCGTGTGGGAGCGGCACGACGGGTTCGTGCCGGTCGGCGATCCGGAGTGCAAGTGGATCGACAGGGACGAGAACGAGATCGAGGCTCTGGTCTCTCTCGCCACGCAGCTGATCGCGACCTTGGCATCCGGACGGGTCTAAGGCTGGTGCCGCCGCCGGTTGCGACCTGCGTCGTGACCCTGAACGCGGGTCAAGCCCGCAATCCGACCGCGGATGTCAGCCGTTCCCCGCGGCGGTCAGAGCCTGCTCGAAGACGAAGTCGTCCTCCCAGTTGTCACCGACCAGGAACCGCTTGGCGCCGACCTTCGTGAATCCGCTCTTGGTGTAGAAGCGCTGTGCACGCTCGTTCTCCTGGTTCACCCCGAGCCAGATCCCGGCGGCACCGCGGTCGGTGGCGGCCTCCATCGACGACAGCATCAGACGGGCCGCGACGCCCTGACCGTGATGCCCTGGCAGCACGTAGCACTTGCTGAGCTCGCTCGCGGGGCGCAGCGTGATGGCGGCGGCGACATCCGGATCGTGCGGTTCGCCGAAGACCACCATCGTGTAGCCGACGGCACGACCGTTCTGCTCGGCGACGAGGAGGACGCGATCGGGATCCGAAAGGTATTCGCGGAAGGCGTCGGGCGAGAGGTTCGCGACGACGAAGGACGCCGCATCCTCCCGCGTGGTGTGCGGAGGGCATGCGAGCGGGAACGTGACGGCGGCGAGGAAGGCGAGCGCGTCGGCATCCGACTCTGCGGCTCTGCGGATGGTCACGTCGGTCATGGCTTCACGATACCGAGGGTGCCGAACCGCCCGAGCCCCTGGGCGAGGCCGAGCCGATCGAACACCGGCTCCCCGAGCGAGGCGGAGCGAAACGAGCCGAAGGGCGGTAGCCGTGCCGCCCTTCGACTCGCTCCGCTCGCCCGGGGAGCTCGCGGCTAGGCGGCCCGCGCGGCGTCAGCCAGAACGCGGGTGTGCTCGCGCGCCGGCTTCGGAGAGGCGGCCGGAGCCTGCGCCGTCTCGTCGTCGGACAGGTACCGCGTGTACGCGGTGACCGTGAGGAAGGCCGGGTACTCCGGCCGCAGGGCGACCTGTTCGAGGATGCGCGCGGCATCATCGAACCGATCCCCGACGAAGCGCGGCAGCTCGGCGACGATCTCGGCGCGCAGCCGTTGCACGAGAGGCACGTCCACCAGCTCGCCCTCCGCGGTGGTGACGCGGTTCTCGATCCACTGCCACAGCTGCGAACGCGAGATCTCCGCCGTCGCGGCGTCCTCCATGAGGTTGTCGATCGCCACGGCGCCCGTGCCACGCAGCCACGCCTCGACATAGCGCAGGGTCACCGAGATGTCGTCGCGCACGCCGGCGATCGTCACCTCGCCGGTTGCATCCGTCAGATCCAGCAAGTCGGATGCCCTGACCCGCACCTCGTCCCGCGTGCGTTCAAGCTGATTCGGCCGCTCGCCCAACACGGCGTCGAACTCCGCTCGAGCGATCGGGATGAGATCAGGATGCGCTACCCAGGTGCCGTCGAATCCGTCTTGCGCCTCGCGTCGCTTGTCCTCCGTCACCTTGGCGAAGGCGCGCTCCGTCACTTCCGGATCGCGCCGGTTCGGGATGAATGCGCTCATGCCCCCGATGGCATATGCCCCGCGCTGGTGGCACGTCGCGACGAGCAGTTCCGTGTACGCACGCATGAACGGCTGCGTCATCGTGAGACGCGAGCGGTCCGAGAGCACGAAACGGCGACCGCGCGAACGGAACGTCTTGATGATGCTGAACAGGTAGTCCCATCGTCCGGCGTTGAGCCCCGCGCAGTGGTCGCGCAACTGGAAGAGGATCTCTTCCATCTGGAACGCCGCCTGGATGGTCTCGATCAGCACCGTCGCGCGCACCGTGCCCTGCGGCATCCCGATGCGTTCCTGCGCGAAGACGAAGACGTCGTTCCACAGCCTCGCCTCCTCGTGGTGCTCGAGCTTCGGCAGATAGAAGTACGGGCCGCGGCCCGCGTCGACCAGCCGCTGCGCGTTATGCCAGAAGTAGAGGCCGAAATCGACCAGACTCCCGGATGCCGGCAGCCCCCGTCCCTGACGATCGACGAACACGAGGTGCTTCTCCGCCAGGTGCCAGCCGCGTGGTCGCATCACGATGGTGGGTGTGCGGTCGGCCGTGACGCGATACTCCTTGCCCTCGGGAGACGTGTATCCGATGGTGCCTCGCACCGTGTCGTACAGCGACAGCTGGCCCTCGATCACGTTCGCCCAGGTCGGGCTCGTCGCGTCCTCCTGATCGGCGAGCCAGACGCACGCACCGGAGTTCAGCGCGTTGACGGTCATCTTGCGATCCGTCGGCCCAGTGATCTCGACGCGACGGTCTTCGAGGCCGGGCGCCGCGCCTGCGACGCGCCACGTGCGATCCTCGCGGATCCATGCCGTCTCCGGCATGAATTCCGGATCGCGGCCGTTCGCGATGTCGACGCGGCGGCGCATCCTGTCGGCCAGCAGGTCGTGGCGACGGCTCGCGAACCGGTCGTGCAGTTCCGTGAGGAAGTCGAGCGCGCCGGGCGAGAGGATCTCGTCGTAGCGATCGCGGAGCGGTCCTGTCACCTCGATGCGCGGCTCGTGCTGTTCTGTGGTGTTCATGTGTCGGTTCCTTCGTTATGCCCGAATGACTTCCTGTCAACGAGCGGCGAACTGTTCTTCTTCGGTCGAACCCGCCAACGCGAGCGTGGCGCTCGACGGGTTCAGTGCCGTGGCGATCAGGTCGAAGTAGCCGGTGCCGACCTCCTGCTGGTGGCGGGTGGCGGTGTAGCCGTCGGGTTCGGATGCGAACTCGGCTTCTTGCAGCTCGACGTACGCGCTCATCTGCCGCTGCGAGTAGTCGCGGGCGAGCGTGAACATCGAATGGTTCAGGGCGTGGAATCCGGCCAGCGTGATGAACTGGAACGCGTATCCCATCGCTGCGAGCTCCCGCTGGAACGAGGCGATGGTGTCGTCGTCCAGGTGGCGCTTCCAGTTGAACGACGGCGAGCAGTTGTATGCCAGCCGCTTGTTCGGGAAGTCCTGGTGGATGCGCTCGGCGAATCGTCGCGCAAGCTCCAGGTCGGGCTCTGAGCTTTCGACCCAGAGTAGATCGGCGTACGGCGCGTACGCCAGGCCGCGCGCGATCACCGGGTCGATCCCGTTGCGCACCTCGTAGAACCCCTCGGCCGTGCGCGTGCCCGTGAGGAACTCGCGGTCGCGCTCGTCGTGATCGCTCGTGAGCAGCGTCGCCGCGAGCGAGTCCGTGCGGGCGACGATGACGGTCGGCACACCGGCCACGTCGGCGGCCAGACGCGCGGCGTTCAGGGTGCGGATGTGCTGCGACGTCGGCACGAGCACCTTGCCGCCCATGTGTCCGCACTTCTTCTCGCTGGCCAGCTGGTCCTCCCAGTGCACACCCGCCGCGCCGGCCTCGATCATGGAGCGCATCAGCTCGTACGCGTTCAGCGGTCCGCCGAAGCCGGCCTCGGCATCCGCCACGATCGGCGCCATCCAGTCGATGCTCTCGCCCGCCGACTTCGTCGAAGCCGAGCCGGAGGTCGAGTCGATCTGGTCGGCACGCAGGAGCGCGTTGTTGATGCGTCGCACCACGGCGGGCACCGAGTTGGCCGGGTAGAGGCTCTGGTCCGGATAGGTCTGGCCGGACAGGTTCGCGTCGGCCGCGACCTGCCATCCGGAGAGGTAGATGGCGTCCAGGCCCGCACGCACCTGCTGCACGGCCTGGTTGCCAGTCAGTGCGCCGAGCGCGGCGACCCACTGCGGGTCGTCGATCGGCTCGCCGGCCCGAGGGACCTCGGTGCGCTGCAGCTGCTCCCACAGGCGCTCCGCACCTCGTCGGGCGAGAGTGTGCTCCTCGCCGACACGACCGCGCAGCGCGACGACGTCCTCGGCCGTGTAGTCCCTGCGCACGTCGTCCCAGCGCGGGTCGGCGCCCCACTCGAGCTCCAGCTCGACGGCGGTCTGGCGCCGGTCGCCTGGGCGCACCGACGTGGTGCGGGAGCTGTTCTGCTCGGTCATGGTGTTCTCCTGCCGCTCGTTCTCGGGTCGTTGCCTCAACACTGCGGGCGGCATGGCCCGCCGGTACCGGATTCGGAAGAAGAAGGTGCCGCCGACTTCTGAGCCCCGGAAAATCCCGGGCTCCTCCCCCGATCGCAGAAGAACGCCGATTCTTCTGCTTGACGTCGGGCTTCCGCTCAGGATGACGGTGGAAACATCGGTGCATGATCACCGCGGATCGCAGGCGCGCGAACTCCCCCGTCGCCGCTCCCCAGCACGGCTCGGGCAGGTCGGGAGCAGCCGTGTCTCCTGCCCTGGATCGCGTCGCCGGCCAGCGCAGCGAGCAGCACGCGGGCGACGAGCACGGCAGCGACGAGCTGGATGCCCTCACGCTCGGCCGCCGGATCCGCGAGCGCCGCCAGCACCTCGGCCTCACCCTCGACCAGCTGGCCGGCGCTGTGGACCGGGCGCCCTCGCAGGTGTCCATGATCGAGAACGGCAAGCGCGAGCCGCGGCTGACGATGCTGCGATCCATAGCAGCCGCACTGCAGACATCCGTCGACGAGTTGATGCGACCCGATGCCCCCACCGAGCGCGCAGCCCTCGAGATCGCGGTGGAGCGCGCCGTGCGGGGACCGGTGTTCGCCTCTTTGGGCTTGCCCGGCATCCGCGCGTCAAAGGGAATGAGCGACGACGTTCTGAGGACGCTGCTCGGCTTGCACAGCGAGATCGAGCGGTTGCACCGCGAACGTGCATCGACGCCCGAGGAGGCACGACGGGCGAACGCGGAGCTGCGCCGCGAGATGCGCGACCGCGACAACTACTACCCGGAGCTCGAACGGCAGGCAACAGAGCTCCTCGCCGCGGCAGGCCACACCGGCGGTCCGGTGTCGCAGCAGACCGTCAGCGACATCGCCGGGCGCCTCGGCTTCACCCTGCACTACGTGGGCGACCTGCCGTACGCGACGAGATCGGTGACCGACAAGCGCAACCACCGCATCTACCTGCCGGTGCAGCAGTCGTCGTCGCGGGACTCCCGCTCGCCCGTGCTCCAAGCACTGGCGAGTCAGGTGCTCGGCCACGACGAACCGCGCAGCTACGCCGACTTCCTGCGCCAGCGCGTGGAGACCAATTACCTCACGGCCGCGATCCTGCTGCCCGAGAAGGATGCCGTCTGCCTGCTCTCCGAGGCGAAGAACCTCCGCCGCATCTCCATGGAAGACCTGCGCGACGCGTTCGCGGTATCGTACGAAACCGCGGCGCACCGCTTCACCAACCTGGCGACCACGCGACTCGGGATCCCGGTGCACTTCATGAAGGTGCACGAGTCGGGCACCATCATCAAGGCGTACGAGAACGATTCCGTACGCTTCCCGTCGGATGCGACCGGTGCCGTGGAGGGCACGACGGTGTGCCGCAACTGGACGGCGCGCACCGTGTTCGAGGCATCCGACCGGTTCAGCCCGTGGTACCAGTACACGGACACCCCGACCGGCACGTATTGGTGCACCTCCCGCATCGAGAAGGCGAAGGAGGGCGAGTACTCGGTGAGCGTCGGCGTGCCGTTCGCGCACGTCGGCTGGTTCCGCGGACGGGAGACGACCAACCGTGCCCGGTCCCTGTGCCCGGACGAGTCGTGCTGCCGCACGGCGCCGCCCGAACTCGCCGAGACCTGGGCCGCGCACGCCTGGCCGGCGGCCCGCACGCCCACCTCGCTCCTTGCGGCGCTGCCGACCGGGAGCTTCCCCGGTGTGGACGAGACCGAGGTGTACGAGTTCCTGCAGGCGCACGCGCCGACGCGCCCCTAGGGTGGAAGCGGATGCCGTGACCTGCGCACGAAGCCGGCCGGAGGCATCCGCATCGCACGACGACGTGGCGGACCATGCCGCGACGTCGCCGCAGCCGGAGAAAGGACTCCCATGAGCGATTACGCCGTGGTCGACCCCGCGACAGGCGAGACCGTCCAGGAATACCCGACCATCACCGACGACGAGTTGGGCCAGGCGATCGGACGAGCGGACGCCGCCTACCGCGGCTGGGGCCGCACCTCGACGCCCGCGGAACGCGCCGCGCTCATCCGTCGGGTCGGCGACCTGCACGAGCAGCGGCGCGACGAACTCGCCGCGATCATCGTGCGCGAGATGGGCAAGCCGATCGAGCAGGCGTACGGCGAAGTGGACTTCGCCGCCGACATTTACCGGTACTACGCGGATGTCTCGCCCAAGGTCCTCGAAGACGAGCCCATCGAGTTGCTCGCAGGCTCGGGCAGCGCCGTCATCCGCCGCAGTCCGCTGGGCGTGCTGCTCGGGATCATGCCGTGGAACTTCCCGTACTACCAGGTGGCGCGGTTCGCCGGACCGAACCTCATCATCGGCAACAGCATCCTGCTGAAGCATGCTCCGCAGTGCCCGGAGTCCGCTCTCGCCATCGAACGGATCTTCCGCGACGCCGGACTCCCCGACGGCGCGTACGTCAACATCTTCGCCACGAACGTCCAGGTCGAGCGACTCATCGCGGATCCGCGCCTGCAGGGTGTCTCGCTCACCGGGTCAGAGCGCGCAGGCGCCGCCGTCGCGGAGATCGCCGGCCGCAATCTCAAGAAGGTCGTGCTCGAGCTGGGCGGATCCGACCCGTTCATCGTGCTGTCCGCCGACGACCTCGACAAGGTCGCGGAGGATGCCGCCGCCGCCCGTCTCGACAACAGCGGCCAGTCCTGCAACGCAGCCAAGCGGTTCATCGTGGTGGACGACCTGTACGAGCCGTTCGTCGCCAAGCTGACGGCGAAACTCGCCGAATCCCAGCCGAGCGACCCGAAACGCGAGGATTCGAAGCTCGGGCCCCTGTCGTCCGCCGCCGCGGCGGATCGGCTGCAGGATCAGCTCGACCGGGCGGTCGCATCCGGTGCAACGTTGCACTCCACCGGCGACCGCAACGGCAACTTCTTCGCTCCGATCGTGCTCACCGACATCGGTGCGGACAACCCCGTGCGCCGCGAGGAATTCTTCGGGCCCGTCGCATCGGTGTATCGAGCGGCAGACGAAGACGAGGCGATCACGATCGCGAACGACATCCCGTTCGGCCTCGGCTCGTACGTGTACACGACGGATCCCGAGCAGGCCCAGCGCGTGGCCGATCGCATCGAAGCCGGCATGGTGTTCGTGAACCTCGTGCTCGCGGACGGCGTCGAACTCCCGTTCGGCGGCGTCAAGCGGTCCGGCACCGGCCGCGAGCTCGGGCGCCTCGGCGCTGACGAGTTCGTGAACAAGAAGTTGATCCGCATCGGCTGAACGGCGCGTCGCTCTCGGCGCACAGTGGGCGCCGTACACCGCTCAGGCCCGCACCGGCCGTAGCAGGATCAGCCACGACTGATAGTGCTCGAGCACCGTCCCGCCCAGCTGCCGGACGGCGTCGCCCGCTTGCGCCGCCTCATCCGCCGACCAGTCGCTGAAGGTGCCGAACAAGAGCTCGACTCGGTGGGCATCCAGGTCGATGCTCCAGCGGTATGAGGTCGCCCGCTCCACCTTGAACCTTCCGTCACGGGTCAGGCGCTCGATGGTGGCGTCCAGGCTCTCGGCATCCGGGTGCCGCTGGTTCGCCTCGCTCCGCCCATCCGGCTGCGGTGCGCGCCGTCGCACGATCGCCTCGACTCGGTCACGGAACGGGGTCGGCACGTCAGGGTCGCCGAACACGTTGCGCCACGCGGCGAACGTCCCGTTCGGGGCCAGGGCCCGCTCGACCATCGGCAGCACGACGTCGAGGTCGAACCAGTGCACGGCGGTCGCGGCGACGACCAGGTCGAACGAGGCATCCGGAAGGTCGAGGTCTTCGGAGCGCGAAACCAGGACGGATGCCGCGGGGTAGCGCATCCGCAGCCGCTCGGCGAGCCGCTCGCCGGGCTCCACGGCGGTCACGTGGAGCCCGGCATCCAGTAGCGGGCCGGTCGCCAGCCCCGTGCCGGCACCCAAGTCCAGGGCGCGCAGCCCCGGTCTCAGCAGCCCGTTGCCGCGCAACGTCTCCCAGAGCTCGTGCGGATACGGCGGCCGTGCACTCTCGTAATCGTCGACGCGCCCGTCGAAGTGCATCGGGTCGGTCACGCGCCGTCGATCTCCCGCACCCTCAGCTCGATGAGATCGTCCACCACCTCGGCCGGCAGCGGATGGTCCACGCTGAAGCGGATCGTGCCGCTGGAGAGCGAGAATCCCGGCAGGCGGTCCGCCACCTGCCCGACGACGGTTCCGCTGAACGGATAGACGGCCAGGTGAGTCTTGGCCTGCATCGTCGACAGCAGCCCCTTGCCGCGGTAGAGCAACGCCGGCATGCCGTAGCTGCGGCCTTCGACGGCGTCGGGCACGAGTTCCAGTGCCCGACGCCGCATGCCGTCGAACAGCTCGCGCACGTCGGCGGGCAGCGTCGCGTAGTACTCGGTCACATCCCCCATGCGCGCCAGCCTACGGGGGCATGGCCGGACGGGACCGTGATCACGAAGCGAAGACGAGCCCGTGGTCCTCGGCGTACACGTCGCGGCATCCCGTGGCGCAGAACGCCACGAGGGTGTCGTGATCATCGAGCGTCACGGCGCCATCACCCACGCGCACGTGCATGCCGCAGACCGGGTCGACGTAGACGCCGTCGCCGAGCGACTGCTCGCCGGGCACGACGACTTCCTCGGTCAAGTAGCGCACGATGTCCGTACTGCTGGACGGACGCCCGCCCATTCCGATGCTGCCCTCGGCGACGCCGAACACATTGATCCAGACCTTCGGTTCCGCGCCGAGGTCGACCTGCGGCGCCCGCGACGCGATCGCGGCGCGGACCGCGCCGATCGTGCGTCGCGAGAGGTCGTCCAGCCAGACCTCGGGCACCGTGACGTTCACGACCAGCGGCCACGGCTGTGCTGCCGGTCGTGCATCGACTCCGGTGCGCCACGTCTGTACGGGGACGAAGTACACCTGCGTGATGCCGCCGGCTCTCTCGAGGGCCGCGGGCGGAGCATCCGGTTCCACGAGCAGGTTCTCGAGGATGGCCTCCGCGATCGCCTCGCGGTCGCGCTCGTCGAGCGCCCCTTGGGGGTACTGGATCTCGAACAGGTTCATCAGGTGTCCTTTCGCAATAACTCTGACTACGTCGTCAGAATTACGCGAGAGTGTTACCTTGTCAATCGTGTCAGATTTATCCGAGGGCGCCGCCCGCACGGCCTCCGCTGAAACCCATCGACGAGCGGATGCCGTGCGCAGCCGGTCCTCGATCCTCGAGTCCGCCGCGCGCCGGCTCGCCCTCGATCCGACCGCAGGCGTCGAGCAGATCGCCGCGGCGGCAGGGGTGACCCGGCAGACGGTCTACGCCCATTTCGGCACGCGTGACAGGCTCATCGAGAAGACGCTCGACGACGCCACCGAGCGGATGATCGCCCTGTTCGATCGGGCAGCGCTCGAACAGCTTCCGGCACCGGAAGCGCTCGTGGCCCTCGTGCACATCGCGTTCACGTCGCGGGATCCGTTCGCGCAGTTCCTTTTCGCCATGGGTTCGGATCCGTCCCGCGCGGGCGACCGTCGACGCCATGAGCCCGTGTTCGACCGTCTGGACATCATCGTGCGGCGCGGACAGGCGGACGGATCCCTCGATCCGTCACTTCCTGCCGTTTGGATCCGATCCGCAACAGTGGCGCTCGCTCACGCCACGGCCGAGGCTGTGGCCGCAAGGGCGATACCGAGGGCACGGGCCGAAACCGCGCTGACCGACGGACTGAAGCGACTGTTCCGGCCATGACGCCCGAGCAGCAGCACCGCAGACACGAGGGGCCGGCCCCGAAGGACCGGCCCCTGGTGCGCTAGGCGACCTCGTTGGTCAGTGTCTGCCGAGAGCCATCTGGTGGGCGAGATCGAACGAGATCGCACCCATCCCCGTGACGTCGTCGTAGCCCTTCGTGACCTTCAACGACGTGTCGGTGTTGAGGGTCATCAGGAACGAGCGGCCGCTCGTCTTGCTCGTGTACACCACGGCCACCGGCGAGGACGGCGGCTGCACGTCGCGGAATGCCGACGGTGCCAGACGGTTCAAGCCGTACAACGTCGGGTTCGCGAACCCGATCGTCGTGTGGGTGAGCTGCTGCGCAAGTGCGATCTGCGCCGCCGTGAGCGGGGTCGCCAGCGAGGTTCCGCCATACGTCTCGTTCACGTACGGGCCGGTCTCCAGCGTCGAGTCGTCGACGATCGGCTGGAAGCCGATCTCGAACCCGGTGTACGGATCGGCCAGGGCGCCGAGATCCGGTGAGACGCGGTGCCCCTTCGCGAGCGAGTCAGGAACGACGCCCTTCTGGTAGTCGGGTTCGGCGTTCACAGCGCTCACGCCGCCACCGGCGCCGCCGGCGAACAGCGACCCCGGCACGGGGTCGGTGTACTGGAGGTTGCCTGCGGCATCCTTCACGATCACATCGCCCTGCACACCCCAGCCGACCTCCACGGCCAGTTTGCCATTCCGGTCGATACCCATCGAGGTGCCCCCGACCGAGGTGACGTAGGGCGACGACGCCGGGAAGTCCGGAGACGCGTACCCGAGCGTGGCAGCCTCGTCACCATTGTCGCCGCTGGAGAAGTACAGACCGACACCCTCGGCCGCTGCCTGCAGGTGGATGTTCTGCTCTCCCGTGATCACGTCGGCCGGAACGTCCTCACCGACGTTCCCGTAGCTGTTGCTCACGATGTTGGCGAGCTTCTTGTCGAGGATGGTCGACATTGCGAGGTCGAGACCACCGCCGCAGTTGTTGCCGCCGACGTAGAGCACGTTCGCCTTCGGCGCGATGGCGTGAACCGATTCGACGTCGAGCGTCTGCTCGGTCTGCCATCCGCTGGGCTCCTGGCACAGTTCCTGATCGGTGAACTGGCTCGGATCGGGCACGATCTGCGAGTACTGACCCTTCGCCATCGCGGGCTCGCCGTTCTGTGCGGAGTACTGGTTGACATCGGAGAGGATGCTCGGCGATGCGTAGGCGTCGATGATCGCGACCGTCTGTCCAGAGCCGTTCACTCCGAGCTTCGACCAGGTGTCGAGGCCGTAGGCGGAGCGGAGCTGGCTGGGCACGTACCCGCAGATGTTCGTCGGATACTGCGTCTGCCCGTTGTACGCCGGCGGCACTGTCACCGTGTTCTGTCCCCAGTAGGTCGAGCACGGTGCGTTGACGGTCGGCGTCGCAGCGGCGAACGATCGAGCCTGAGGCGCGGCGGTACTCGTCGAGGCCGGGATGTCGCCCTGCTGAATCGAGTCGGGCCGCGTCAGCGTGCGCGACTGGTCGAGGCTGACCGCGCTCACGGTTGCCCCGACCTCCGCAGGCAGCGACGGCGCTGTCGACGGCGCGATCAGCTGGCGACCACTGTGCTCGTACGAGTGCAGGGTCGTGTCGAAGGCGGCGTTCAACTGGTCAGGCGTTCCGCGGAACACGACATAGAGCCGGCTGGCCGGTGTTCCGGTGATGGTCAATCCCTGCGACTGCAGGTACGCGACCGCCGACTTGTAGTCCTTCTGCGTCGGCGAGTACGTGTTGATCCACTGATTCGGGTTGAGCCAGTGCCGATACTGCCGATTGCCCGGAGTGGAGACCGCGATGGCCAGCTTCGCCGCGCCCTGCGCATCCCGGAGATTGAGGTAGAGCTCGCCTTCGACAGTGGTGTCGGCGGCCGGTGCTCCCGCGTCATTGGCGCTCGTCGCCCACGCGGGCACCGAGCCCGCGTAGTCGACTCGTGTCGTCGCCTGTGCCGCAGGCATTCCTACGGCGGACAGTGCCACGATGCACGCCGCCGCGGAGAGTATGGCCGTCGTACGCCTTGTGAGCGCCGCCCGGCCGACTCGTATAGTCATCCGATCGATTCCCTTCGATTCGCTCGCGCGCCACCCCTCGGACACGCGTGATTCGAACGCTATGCCCGCACACATGACCCTCACAAGAGGGACATTGAAACGGACCCGCAAAATGCTCATCGAAGGGTCTCGGCCGGCATCTTCCGGTGCGAACGCGCTGCATAGCGGATCGAATCGAGGCGACGGAAGCCCCCCGTCGGATTCCGCTCGGGCGCCTCCTGAGTCGCTAGCCTGGCGAAACCCCGCAGACATCGCCCCCCGATGCTCCCGAGCGGGGCCGCCCGATCAGACCCCACTGGTCGGGCCCCTACCGAAAGGCGGACATGTTCACCTTGTCTTGGCTTCTCCTCATCGCGATCGTCGCAGGCGCACTCGGCGTGATCGACGGCATTTGGCGGGTGCGCGGGCGCGGGGCCTCCGTGCTCGGCATCATCGAGATCATCGTCGCGGCGCTCTTCCTGCTCTCGCTCTTCCTGCCCGGCATTCCGTTCGGTTCGCTCACGCTGGCGATCGTGCTGCTGATCGTTCTGATCGTCGGGCTGATCATGGGTCGATTGAACTTCGCAGTCGCGATCATCTCGCTCGTGCTCACCGCACTGTGGATCGTGCTGAGCCTGCACTGGATCATGATCGTCGGCGTCAACGCCTGATCCCGCGCCCGAGACACGCGCGCGGATACGACGAGGCCCCACCCGGACGAACCGGGTGGGGCCTCGTCAGTGCGCCGTGCGTACCGGCGGCGATCCACTCGCCACCGAACCGAAACGTGCGCTCAGCTGACTGCGTGCACGTGGCCGAAGACCGCCGTGCGAGTCGACTCAGATCGCGTTGACGTCCAGCGGGATGCCGGGGCCGAACGTGGTCGACACGGCGCCCTTCTGGATGTAGCGGCCCTTTGCCGCTGACGGCTTGAGGCGCACGACCTCGTCCAACGCGGTCTTCAGGTTCTCCTGGAGCTGCTCCGGGCTGAATCCGGCCTTGCCGACGACGAAGTGCACGTTGGCGTGCTTGTCGACGCGGAACTCGATCTTTCCGCCCTTGATGTCGGACACGGCCTTGGCCACATCCGGCGTCACGGTGCCGGTCTTCGGGTTCGGCATGAGACCGCGGGGGCCGAGCACCTTACCGAGACGACCGACCTTGCCCATGAGCTCGGGGGTGGAGACCGCGGAGTCGAAGTCGGTGTAACCGGCAGCGACCTTCTCGATCAGCTCGTCGCCACCGACCTCGTCAGCACCGGCCGCGATGGCGGCTTCGGCTGCGGGGCCCGTCGCGAAGACGATGACGCGGGCGGTCTTGCCCGTACCGTGCGGCAGGATGACGGTGCCGCGCACCATCTGGTCCGCCTTGCGGGGGTCGACGCCGAGCTTGAGTGCGACCTCGACGGTCGAGTCGAACTTCGCCGAACCGGTCTCGCGTGCGAGCGCAACGGCTTCGTCGGGGCTGTAGAACTTGCCGTCTTCGATCTTGGCGGCTGCGGCCCGGTAGGCCTTGGACTTCTGTGCCATTTTCTGACCTACCTTTCCTACTCGACCGTGATGCCCATGGAGCGGGCGGTGCCGGCGATGATCTTGGATGCCGCGTCGAGGTCGTTCGCGTTGAGGTCGACCATCTTCGCCTCGGCGATCTCACGAACCTGGGCTGCGGTCAGCTTGCCCACCTTGGTGGCGTGCGGAACGCCGGATCCCTTGGCCACGCCCGCGGCCTTCTTGATGAGCTCAGCAGCCGGCGGGGTCTTCAGAACGAACGTGAACGAGCGGTCCTCGTACACGGTGATCTCCACCGGGATGACGTTGCCGCGCTGCGACTCGGTCGCGGCGTTGTACGCCTTGCAGAACTCCATGATGTTGACGCCGTGCTGACCCAGCGCCGGGCCGATCGGCGGGGCGGGGTTGGCGGCGCCGGCCTTGATCTGAAGCTTGATCAGACCTGTGACCTTCTTCTTCGGTGCCATGTGCTTTCCTTTCCTCGAGCGGATGCCTGCGGCTTCCGCTCTCCCACGGTCCCGGCCTTTCCGGGGCGTGGTGAGATCTGTGCTGGCGCACAAACCACACAATCTTACCTGATCGGAATGTCAGCGCCGACCAGCCAACCGTCCTCGGCCGGCAGCATCCGCACACCGCTTCCGGAACCGCCCGTCCACCCGGCCACCCGGTCCATCCGGCCACCCAGTCCGCCCGGCCACCCAGTCCGGCCGGCCGCCCGGGCCGCCCAATCCACCCGGCCGCCCGGTCCACCCGTCCACCGGGTCCGCCCAGCCGCCTGTCCGCCCGGCCACTGTGTCCGCCCGGCCGCCCCCGCCTGCCGTTTTCAGGACATGTACGGGGATGTCCAGCCAGGGAGAACATCCCCGTACATGTCCTGAAAACGGACGCCCGCGAGGCGAGGCGAGCTGCCGGCGACGGATGACGAAGGGGCTGCCCACCGTGTGGTGGGCAGCCCCTTCGTGCGGAGTCTCTTACGGTGACGCCTGCTACTGCTTGGTGACCTGGTCGAAGCTGAGCTCGACGGGCGTTTCGCGCTCGAAGAGGGAGACGAGGACGGTGAGCTTGCCGCTCTCCGGCTTGATCTCGCTGATCGAGCCAGGCAGACCCGCGAACGAGCCTTCCTTGATCGTGATGGTCTCGCCGAACTCGAAGTCCACCTCGATGGGCGCGACGCGGGTCGCGGCCTTCGCGCCCTTGCCTGCGGCAGCCTTGCCCGCGGGTGCCGGCTCGACCTGCACCAGGGACTTGAGCATGTTGAACGCCTCGTCGAAGCGCAGCGGCGTCGGGTTGTGCGCGTTGCCCACGAATCCGGTGACGCCCGGGGTGTGGCGCACGACGGACCAGCTGTCCTCGTTGAGGTCCATGCGCACCAGCACGTAGCCGGGGATGCGCACGCGGTTGACCATCTTGCGCTGGCCGTTCTTGATCTCGACGACGTCTTCCATCGGCACCTCGACCTGGAAGATGTAGTCCTCCATGCCCATGGTGGTGGTGCGGTTCGCGAGGTTCTGCTTCACGCGACGCTCGAATCCGGCGTACGAGTGGATGACGTACCACTTGCCAGGCAGGTAGCGCAGCTCACGCTTGAACTCGTCGTACGGGTCGACCTCGACGTCTTCGGCTTCGCCGGAATCCTCGGCGGATGCCTCGCCCTCGGCGGAATCCCCGTCGACCTCTTCTTCGTCTTCGATCGCCTCGAATGCGGCCTCAGCCTCGTCGGCGTCGTCGATCTCGAGTGCTTCGTCCACGGCGGCGTCGGCCTCGGGATCGGCGGTTTCCGCGATGGCGTCGAGCACGGCATCCAGGTCGATCTCGTTGCCGTCGGCATCGGTCACGTGCAGCGCCTCGCGCTCGGCGGCATCCACTGACTTCTCCTCGGCTGCCAACTCGTTGCCCTCCTGGGCTTCGTCGTCTCCCGCGGCCTGTTCGGCAGCGGTCGCCCAATCGACGTCGTCGCGCTCTCGTTCAGACACTTGTTCGATCCCTATCCATTCCTGTTGTTGCGCGGTACGGCCCGCGCCGCCGACTCATCTCAGGCCCCGTCGCAACGCGACTCGCACCCCCGCCGGCCTGTCGGCTGTCAGGAGCCAGAGGTTCCGAAGACGAGGATGACGAGCCACGAGAAGAGCTGATCGAGTCCGTACACGATCGCCATCATGATGATCACGAAGACCAGCACGACGCCCGTGTAGCTGAACAGCTCCTTGCGAGTCGGCGTGACCACCTTGCGGAGTTCGCCGAACACCTGCCGGATGAACAGCGCGATCCGAGAGAAGGGGTTGCGCTTGGCATCCCGCTCCTTCTTGGCGTTCGCGACGACATCCTCGCTGGGCTCGTCGATGACTTTTCGGGCCACCTCATACCTTTCGTGGGTCGGAGCCACAGCACCGACTTGCAGGGCGGACAGGACTCGAACCTGCAACCTGCGGTTTTGGAGACCGCTGCTCTACCAATTGAGCCACCGCCCTTCGGCGAAGAAATCTTGACGGTCCCACCCTGGGTGAACGCTGGATCGGTGACCGGCGGACTCGGGGAGGGGCGTCGTCACCAGTCCTTTTCGCGTCCAATAAAAAGGGCGCAAAAAAGCTTGGCTGACTTCAACAACCTCGGTCAAGTGTAGGCGAGCCGTGCCGGGTTGTGCAAAGCCGCGCGTCCACGGTGGTTGCACCGCCCGGTCACGGCGAACCCGCGGCGCCGACCGCCATCACCAAGGGGGCCGTGCACCGAGGCGCCGTCGGACCTGGAAGCGATGCGCGGCATCACAGCAGCCGGCGGGCGAGCGCCCAGGCCGTGAGCTCATGGCGGGACGAGAGCTGCAGCTTGCGCAGCACGGCCGACACGTGGGTCTCGACGGTTTTGACCGAGATGAACAGCTCGCCGGCGACTTCCTTGTAGGCGTATCCGCGGGCGATCAGCCGCATCACCTCGCGCTCCCTGGCGGTGAGCCGGTCGAGTTCGTCGACGCTCTCCGCCTGCTCTCCGGATGCCGCACCGAACGCATCCAGCACGAACCCGGCCAGCCGAGGCGAGAAGACGGCGTCGCCTCCAGCGACCGCGTGCACGGCGCGCGTGACGTCGGCGCCGGAGCTGCCCTTGGTGATGTATCCGCGAGCGCCTGCGCGGATCACCGCGACCACGTCCTCTGCGGAGTCCGAGACGCTGAGCGCGAGGAACCGCGTTGCCGGAACCTGGGGCGCGGCGCGGCGGACGACCTCGGCGCCGCCTCCGCCTGATCCGCCTGGCAGGTGAACGTCGAGCAGCACGACGTCGGGGTGCAGGGTGGTGACGGTGGAGACGGCGGAGTCGACGGCATCCGCCTCACCGATCACCCGGATCCCGTCACCCAGGTCGGCCCGCAGTCCGGAGCGGAAGATCGAGTGGTCGTCGACGATGACGACCGTCACGCTGGCCGCCGGATCGGCAGCATCGGCGGGTTCTGCCGCGACGCTGTCGTCGGATCCGGCCGCCATCCGCTGGTCGGGTGACGTGTCGTCTCCGCTCCCGCTCACGCGCGCTCCTCCCCGTAGTCGTAGTGCAGTCGCACCTCTGTGCCCTCGCCCTCTGCGGTGCGCACGGATGCCGTTCCGCCCGCGCGGCGCATCCGCCCCAGGATCGACTCTCGCACCCCCATGCGGTCTGCGGGAACGCCGTCGAGCGAGAATCCGGGACCGCGGTCGCGCACGAAGACGTCGAGAGACGTCGCCGTGCTCTCGATGTAGACGCTGACGTCGCCGCCGGCGTGGCGTGCGGCGTTGGCCATCGCTTCCCTCGCCGCGGCAGCCACCTCACCGCTCGACCGCTCGCTCGTCTCCCCCACCGCGACGATGTCGAAGCGCACGGGGTAGTCCAGTTCCAGGGCAGCGGCGACGTCGCGCAGATCGCTGACGAGGTCGCTGTCGGCGCGTGCCTCGCCCGAGTACAGCCACTCCCGCAGCTCGCGCTCCTGAGCCCTCGCCAGCCGCGCCACCTCGCTCGATGCCCCGGCCCGCGTCTGGATGAGCGCCAGAGTCTGCAGCACCGAGTCGTGCAAGTGGGCCGCCATCTCGGCGCGCTCCTCCTCGCGCACGCGCTTGGTCCGCTCGGCGATGAGCTCTCGCCAGAGCCGGAGCGCCCACGGTCCTGCGAGGACCGCGACGCCGGCCAGGAGTGCGGCCACGAACAGGAGCCAGGCCCATCCGGGCGCTGCACTGCCCCACGCGAAGGGGCCGAGGAATCCGACCGCGACGAGCACGGCGCCGCTCGACACCCTGAGCCACCGCGCGGCGGTCGGCGTGCGTGGCGCCTGTGCGTCAACGAGCTGGTCCCAGACGACCGCTGCCGCGCCGAAGACGATCGCGCCCATGATCGCGGGAAGCAGCGTCGCCGAACCGACGTCGCCCGCACGGTACGCGCCACCCAACCCGAACACGATGAGCGCGAACACCACGGCGAGCGCCACCAGCACCCAGGGCACTGAGACGCGACGGTGCACGATGCCGTGCGTGCCATCCGGCTCGGGCTCGAGGGGCGTGAGCGCCCACAGCCATCCGTAGAGCAGGATGCCCGCCCCGCCGCACAGCGCCAGTCCCACCGCGAGCCAACGGGTGGCCGTCACGCCCCATCCGAGGTGGCGCGCTGTGGCGATGCACACCCCGCCGAGCACGCTGTCCCTAGGGCGCATCAACGGAGGCCGCGCAAGCGCACCGGGTCCGCCCGCACCGCGCGCGCCCGGATCCGACCCGCCGGGATCGGGCGCGGAACGGGACAGAGGGGACATACAGGCATCCAATCATCCGAGGGTCGCGGCCGACGCCCTCCGTGGCGGATCTCAGGGACGGATCAGGGGTATCCCCGATCGCGCCGAGCCAGCGCGATCCGGCACGATCGAGGTATGTCGGATCACAGCAGCACCCCATCACCCTCCCCGGATGCCAAGCCGGCGTCCGGCGGGAACTCCGATCGCTTCTTCGGCTGGCTCCGCAGCCTCGGCATCGCACGTGGCAACGGGTGGATCGGCGGAGTCTGCGGCGGCATCGCGGCGCGGCTGGGCATCGATCCGCTCATCGTGCGCGGCATCGCCGTCGTCATCGCCGTTCTCGGCGGGCCTGCGCTTCTCGTGTATGCGGCCGCCTGGCTCATGCTGCCGGACCGGCAGGGCGAGATTCATCTGGAACGGCTGATCAGAGGTCATTTCGAACCGGCCATGGTCGGCATCATCGTGATCGCCCTGTTCGCCTTCCTGCCCTTCTCGCAGGGCTTCTGGTGGACCGGCGCCCAGTTCTGGACCGGGTTCTCCTGGTTCGCGACCCTCGGTCGAGCACTGTGGGGTCTGCTGATCATCGGTCTCATCGTCGCCTTCATCGTGTGGGCGGTGCGCAACGGTCGCGTCCCGCCCGCCTCGCCCCAGCAGGCGTACGGCCCTGCCGGCGGCAGCCGGGCCGGATACGGAACGGCTCAGAACTCGTGGTCCGCCCCCGCCCCGACGAACGGTGCCGCGGCGACGGATGCCGCGGCCGCGGCGGGCGCCGCTGCGACGGCGGGGACAGCTGCTGGACACTTCGCTTCATCGACTTCACTGACGGATGCCGGCGGCGGCGCCACGGATTCGGGTTCCGCAGACGCCGCCCCGGCATCGACCCAGCAGGGCGCGCCGCAGGGCACCACGGACATGGCCGACTGGCGCGCCCGACAGGATGCCTGGCGTGCCGACTACGCTGCGTGGACAGCCCAGCAGGAGGATGCCAGGGCGATCCGCGAGCAGCGCTCGGCCGAACTGCGTGCACAGGCCGCGGTGCTGACGGCGGAGGCGGACGAGGCGCGTCGCCGGAGACGAGCGGCGAATCCCCGCACGAGCGCTGCTTACGTCTTCATCGTGCTCGGGCTGGCACTCATCGGCGGCGGCGTCGCGGGTGCCGTCGCACTGGCGGGCTCCGGTGCCGCATACGCGCTGCCGATCGGCATCGCCGGCGCTGCAGCGGTGACCGGCGTCGGAATCGTGACGGCGGGCATCCTGCGCAGGCGAAGCGGGTTCCTCTCGTTCGTCTCGATCGTTCTCGTGCTGCTCGCAATCGGGACGGCGCTGCCGCCACGGGGCGGCGGGCTCGTGTGGCCGGCCGTTTCGTACACGGATGACGCCTCCGTTCACATCTACCAGCCGGTCGGGGCGACGCAGTTGCGCTACGAGTCCACGGGCTCGTACGTCGCCGACGTGACGCAGTCGGCCGGCGAAGTCACGGTCCTCGTGACAGGAGACGTCACTGCACGGATCACCGTCGTTCAGCACACGCCTGGCAGCGACATCGACGCGTACACGGTCCCGATCGGCGGCAACGGCTCGAACTCCCTTCAGGCCTCGAACTCCGATCCGTCGACCGGCACGCACACGTACGTGCTCGGCGACGGTCCGGCACAGGCGAACGTGCACATCGATCAGGGCGCAGGCAACGTCACCATCCGGTACCTGCCGGCCTCGAACTGATCCCTCCGGAAACCGCGCGACGCGCTCAGCACCGCCGATCCCGCCGGCGCCGGCGGGCACGATGACTTCACGAAAGGACGACCGATGTCCGACTCCACACGACCAAGCTCCTCCGATGACGCCGGCGACAGCACCGCCTCGGCGGCTCCGCTCGGCTTCGGCGACACCGATGAGAACCCCACCCTCCCGACGGTTCCATTGACCTCCCGCTCGACGTCGGGGTCGTCGGGCTCAGGCGGTCACGCGAACCAGGATGCCGACACCGAACGCCTCGGCACGGCGCCGCACGTGCCGCCGACGGAATCCACGCCGGTCGGTGGAGCGCAGAGCATCGGGACGCCACGGTCCGTGGACGACTCGGCGACCGGGGAGTCCACCATCCCGATGGACACCCTGTTCGGCACGGGCTCCGTCGCGGACGCTGTCCCCCCGGCCCGCCCCCGCGTGCGTTCGGGCGCCATCGCGTGGGGACTGATCGTCATCCTCGCCTCGGCAGCGCTCATCGCCCTGACCGCGGTCCCGGCAGCTGCGCGCTGGTTCGAAGCATGGGCCAATTCGCTCACGCCCGCAGGACTCGCCATCGTGGCGGTCGTCGTCGTCGGAGCGTTCGTGCTTCTGCTCGCCGGACTCTCCGCCATCCGCGGCGCGCAGCGACGCGCAGCCGAGCGAGGCCGCTGAGGCTCAGTCCGCTGGTCAGTCCGTTCCCCCAGTAGCGCGTGCTGACACTGGTTGAGCCAGCGCTGCTGGTAGCCAGTTCGGCGCAGCACAGCGCCCGTGCGTTCGACACCCCTGCGAGGGTGCAGAGGACGCCCTTCGAAATCCAACGAAGGACGTTTTCTGCGCTACTCGACGGGAGGAGGGGCGAACGACTTACAGCTCGAGACCCACCAGCACCGGTTCCGGGTGCAGCAGCACTCCGAACTCGGACTGCACACGCGACTGCACGTAAGACGCCAGCTGCGCGACCTCCAGAGCGGATGCTCCACCGCGGTTCGTGATCGCGAGCGTGTGCTTGTTCGAAATGGCCGCGCGCGAGCCCGGCAACCCGAAGCCTCTGGAAATTCCGGCGTGCTCGATGAGCCACGCAGCGCTGAGCTTCACGCCCGCGGATTCCGAGCGGGTGCGGCGCCGCTCCCTGTCGGCCGCGGCATCCGCCAGGATGCCCACCGCTGTGCTCTCCTCCGCCGTCGAGCCGTCGAGCCGTGCCACGAGATCCGGTTCCTCTTCGGCGAGCGGCCAGCGGGGCGCGTCCGAGGGAAGAGTGCGCGCGAAGTGCATCGAGACGATCGGGTTGGTGAAGAACGAACCGGCGCTCACGGAGTCCGGATCGTCGGGATCCAGCACCATGCCCTTCGACGCCCGCAGCGACAGCACCGTGCGACGGATCTCGCCCAACGACACCTGCATGCCCACTTCGACGGCGAGGGCGTTCGCCAGCTGCGCATACGCGATCGGCTCGGCAAGTGCTGCACCGACCTCCGGCCGCTGCGTCAGCTCCAGCTCGACGGCGATCACCACGCCCTCGAGGCCCCGCTTGAGCACCGAGGTGCGGTACCCGAGTTCGAGGTCGGATGCTGTCATACGGCGAACGTCGCCGGTCGCGGCATCGAGGAAGTCGACAGCGACGAGCACGGAGCTGAGCTCCTGCCCGTAGGCGCCGATGTTCTGCACCGGAGCCGCGCCGACGCTGCCGGGGATGCCGGACAGCGCTTCGATCCCCGCCCAGCGGTTGCGGCCGGCGAGAGCGACGAGACCGTCCCAGCTCTCTCCCGCCTGCACGCGAAGGCGAACGGCATCCGGACCGGATCCGCCCGGCACACGCTCGACGCCACGCGTCACTATGCGCACCACCGTGCCGTCGAAGCCGTCATCGTTGACGACGGTGTTGGATCCGCCGCCGAGCAACAACACGGGCTCGCCGCTCGCATACGCGTCGGCGGCGAGCGCAATCAGTTCCTGCTCGTCCGTCGCGGTCAGGAGGTTCGCGGCCGGCCCGCCGACACGCATGGTCGTCAGCTCGGCGAACGTCGGTGCCTCGGTCATGCTGAGGCTTCCCTCCGCCCACGAACGATGAACGCGCTACAACTGCCGGGCGTCACGCGAGCGACACCCAGGCCTGGGCCTTGCCGAGCACGGTCTGTCCGCCGAACGTGACGGTCAAATCCACGCGCACCTTGGCGTTGTCCGCGTCGAGAGCGCCCACCTTCGCCACGACAGAGACGGTCGCGCCGTCGTTGCGGTCCACGACGACCGGGCGCGTGAAGCGCACCTGGTAGTCGACGACCCGCGCGGGGTCACCCACCCAGTCGACGACCGTCTGCACGGCGATTCCCATGGTGAGCATCCCGTGGGCGAGCACGCCTGGGAGCCCGACGAACTCGGCGACGTCGTCGCGGTAGTGAATGGGATTGAAGTCTCCGGATGCTCCGGCATAGCGCACGAGCGAGCCCCGCTCGAGCAGATGCTCGGCGCTGGCCACCTCGTCGCCGACGGCGAACTCGGAAACGTCGGGGGTGTTCGGCATCAGTCGTCTCCTCGCACGACGAGGGACGACGTGGCGGTCACCACGTGCTCGCCTGCAGCGTCATGGATGGCAGTGGCAGCGGTGACCATCGCGTTCCCGCCCAGCAGCTTCACCGACGTGACGGTGAGCTGCGCGGTCAGTTCGTCTCCCGCCACGACCGGCCTGGAGTACTCGAAGCGCTGGTCGCCGTGCACCACTCGGGCGAAGTCGATGCCGGCATCCCCATCCGCGAGCAGTTGGGCGAGCGCCTGCTCCTGCACGACGACCGGGAACGTCGGCGGCGCGACGACGTCGGCGTGTCCGGCGGCGCGCGCTGCCTCCGGATCGAAGTTGATCGGGTTCGTCGCGAACACGGCCCTGGCGAACTCCCGCACCTTCTCCCTTCCGACCAGGTACGGAGGCGTCGGCGGGTACGTCCGCCCTTGAATCTCGGGGTTCACAGGCACGCGTTTCATTCTACGGATGCCGCACCCGGCCCCACTTGCCGCCCCGTCCGCAAGTGCTCCGGCGGCAGTCCCACCGGCCGCACCGCCCCGTTCGCGTCTGTTCACCTGTGCCGGACGCCCCATTCATGGACGCGCCACGCCCGCGATCGAGCCTGGATCCCGACACCCGCATGCGCACCACTCTCCGGGAGGACCGCCGTGGCGAACCTCACCCGTCGTTCGATACTTCTCGGCAGCGTCGCCACCCTCGCACTCGTCGGCTTCGGAGTCGGAGACGTCTCCCGCAGCCGGGACCGCGCGCTCGCCCTCTCGCTGTCGCGTGCTCTCATGCCGCGGGGAACCACGCTGGAGTCGGCGTCCGCGCCCCTCGGGTCGGGTGCGTACCGGCGGCTCGGCACCGGCGCCGGTGTGCCACTGGTGGTGCGCACGGAGCTGTGCCCGGCGATCGCAGGACGCGACGACCGCCGCGAGGGCGTCGGCGTCTTCGCGCAGCTCACCGACCTGCACATCGTCGACGCGCAGTCGCCCATGCGATTCGAATCCTTCGTCGACGTCGACAAGGCGGCCTTCAGACCCCAGGAAGCGCTCGGGACGCACGGTGCGGCGCAACTGATCCGACGCATCGACGACCTCGATGGCGGACCGTTCACCGGACGTCCGCTCGATTGCGCCGTGACAACCGGGGACAACACGGACAACGGGGAATCGATCGAGCTCCAGTGGTTCCTCGCCCTGATGAACGGCGGCGAGCTCACCGCCAACACAGGTCACGCCCGGGACTGGGAAGGGGTGCAGAACGCCGACGATCCGCGGTTCTACCGCCCGTCGATCGACGACCGCGACGTGTACAAGACTGCCGGGTTCCCGGTCATCGAGCGGATGCTCTCGGCCGCCATCCAGCCGCACACGAGCCCCGGCCTGACGATGCCCTGGTACACCGTGTTCGGTAACCACGACGACTCGATCGGCGGCACCGTGCCCCTGTCGTGGTCGGCGCTCGAGAGTGCCTACACGGGATCCGTGAAGTTCACCGGGTTCGCCGACGATCGCGGCAACAAGGCGGTGCGCGACGCGTTCAGCTCACGCACTGCTCTGCCGCCGGATGCCGCATCCGCCCTCGACCGGCACTGGACCGTCACCGCCGACGATCGGCGAGCGCCCTTCACTCCGACGCAGTTCATGGCCGCGCACCTGCTGGCGGATGCCGTTGGCCCCGGCCCCGCCGGACACGGATTCACGCCTGAGGCGCTCGCACAGCACCGCTCCTGGTACTCGTTCCCGATCTCGGACGACGTTCTCGGCATCGCCCTGGACTCGACGAACGCCGCCGGCTTCACGCACGGATCGCTGGGTGAAGCGCAGTTCCGCTGGCTGGAGACGGAGCTCGTGAAGGCATCCGATCGCTACGTCGTGGTGTTCAGCCACCACCCGAGCGGTTCGATGGACAATCTGCGACCGGATCCGAGGTCTCCGCACGAGACGCGACACACGGGAGCCGAGGTGCTCTCCCTGCTCGGGCGTCATCCGAATGTCGTCGCGTGGGTGAACGGCCACACGCATGCGAACCGGATCACCGCGCACACCGGGTCCACGCCACGGCACGCGTTCTGGGAGATCACGACGGCCTCGCACATCGACTTCCCTCAACAGGCCCGTGTCATCGAGGTGTGCCGCAACGGAGACGGGACTCTCTCGATCTTCACCACGCTCGTCGAGTCGGCTGCTCCCCACCGAGCGCCCTACGACGACGGGAGTCAGTCCGCGCTGGCATCGCTCTATCGCGAACTCGCGTTCAACGACCTCGGGTCGGCGAGCGGAGGAGCGGCGCGCCGAGCCGGGTCGAATACGGATCGCAACACGGAACTGCTGCTGAAGGATCCGCTGGCCTGACGTCCGGAGCTTCCGCCCTCGCCTCATCACACAACGAAGAAGCCCCCGACCGAAAGGCCGGAGGCTTCTTCGCAGCTCTGCTACTGCTGTGCGTCTAGCGCCTGCAGACCGTGTCTACTGGCAGCTGTCGCACTGCAGAAGGTCCATCGGGTCGACGGGAACTGCGTAGCCGCCGACGGTGTCGTTTTCGTAGTCCATGATGACCTCCCCTGAATATTCGACCGGAACGGAATTCGCCCGATACTCCACTCCGCGATTCGGGTGCGGAAACCGGCCCCCCAATGACTCCGGCCCAATGTTCCGTGCGGTGTTCACCCACTATATAACGTGAATCACACGATTGTCATTCCACTAGATGTTGTGTTTGGAGAGTTTTTCGTCCTCAATCACGACGGTAGCCGCAACCCCCGACATTCCGCGGTTGGCACCTCCTCTGCACGCCCGATTCAGACGGTCCGCAGGTCGTATTTCGGCGTGTCGCCGATCCGCACGGCGTGTTGCCCCGATGCCCTCGGATCGACTGACCAGGACCGCTGAAGCAGACCGATTCGGCGGGCCTGCGACCATGGAACGCACGTGGTGCCCCAAAATGGGGGCCATGACGGTGCTGTCCCTTTTCAGTCTTCGGGGTGGCTTGTAGCGTCAACGAAGGTTCGCAAAAAGGAGTCCGTACGTGGATCGCACCGAGGCACTGCCGCCGCGGAGACTCCTGCGCCTGCTGCTCTGCGGGCTCGGGGTCGCCGGTGGGCTCGTGCTGCTCGGTCTCGCGTTCGGGGCGCTCTCCGCTTCAGCAGACGAGCCGGGCGGATCGCCGACTCCCTCTGCGCCGACGTCCACGTCGTCGAATGCCGGACTGCTCGGCACCCTGGGATCCGTGGTCGGAACGGTCACCGCGCCCGTCGCCGAAACCGTCGGTGCCGTGACCTCGACGGCGACCTCAGCGGTCGCTCCCGTGGTGCAGGCGCTTCCTGCGCCCGTACGGCACGTCGTGCAGCCCGTGACGGATGCCGTCACCACCGTCACGTCGTCTGTCTCCGTCACGCAGACCCTCGCGCCCGTCACAAGTGCCGTCGACCAGCTGGTGAACGCGGTCCCGGTCGTGGGGCCAACGCTCGGCTCCACCCTGGGATCCGTCTCCGGAGTCACCGCACCGGTGACCGGCACGATCGACACCTCCCTTGGCGATATCGCATCTACGACCGGTGACGTGTTCGGTCCGCCGTCCTCCTCGACCGCTCCGCCCGACTCCGTCGGAGCCACTCTCGGCGCCGCGGACGGCAGCTCGACGCCGGCCGCGGTCGCTGCCACGAGCACGTCCGGTCAGCTCTCCTCCGGGTTCGATCGGGCGCCCGCTTCTGCGCTGCTGGGATCCGCCGCGTCGTCCGGCGGCGTCGGCATCGACACGGGAGGCCAAGGCGTTCCGTGGCCGGCGGGCGATTCATCCGTTCCTCCCTCGGGGAGCAGTGCGTCCGGATTCGGCGCGCGCACCGGGGGTACGTCTGGCGGCTCGGCCGTCGCCGGGCTCCCGGAGCTCGTGGCCTCTGACGGCAACGGTGGCGCTCTGGGCGCCGCGCCTGGCGACGACAGGCTTCCCTCGACGCCGACTTTCGACACCGACTCCTCACCCGACTGAGCTGGTCAGCTCCGTCGTTCCCAGGTGCGGCATCCACCGCGATGCCCTGCGCCCGACCGGCGGAAGACGGGACCGAAGTCTCCCCGCTTCGTGGGGTGCGCCCGCGCCTGAAAACGGATGCCCACCGGCATCGGTCGCGGCACGCACTGCAGCGGGAAGCAGCAGAACGCTCTATTCAGGGAGTTACAACCATGAACAGAATTGTGTCGAGAGGGCTGTGGTTCACGGTCATCCTCGGCGGCATCTCACTGGCGGGGATCGGAGCGGCCAACGCCGCCGAACCCTCAACGAGCGGCAACGACGGAGCAGGCTCCGGCGACGTGCTCGGCATCAACCTGAGTGCTCCGATCTCGCTGGCGGGCAACGCCATCAGCGGCATCGGGGATGCGCTTTCGAACGCGGCGACGACGGCCGCACCGTCGGCTCCAGCCTCGGCATCCTCGGCCTCGACGGGGTCCGGAGCATCGGGCACCGGATCGGCACCATCGGCGCCGGCGACCTCTGGTGACGGCGGCATCGCGTCTGGAGACATCGTGTCGCCGACCGTGAGCGTGCCGATCGCGGTCGGCGGAAACGCAGTGAGCGTCGCCGGGGATTCGACGAGCACCGACGCGACGACGGCACCGTCATCCGAAGGAACGTCGACTCCGGCCGGCGGCAGGTCGGGCGGTGACGACAGCGTGCTCGGCGGCCTCGTCGCACCGATCACTGTGAACGCGCCGATCACGGTCAGTGGCAACGGAATCAGTGTGCTTGGCGACTCGACATCCGACAAGGCGGACACGTCGACCAGCACCGGGGGGTCCGCTGCCACTGCCGGGTCGGCGTCCACGCCGGCGCAGTCCACGTCGGGCAACGACAGCCTGCTCGGCGGGCTCCTGCTGCCGATCGGCGTGAATGCGCCGATCACTGTGGGCGGGAATGCCATCAGCGTGGCCGGCGACTCGACCACGACGGAGGGGACGACCGCGTCCGAACCGGGCGCGACGTCCGGTGAGGTCGGTTCGAGCGGAGGCTCGGGCGGCACCACGACCGGCGACGGCAGCGCCCTCGGCGGCCTCCTGGCCGACGTCGGCGCCAACGCACCGGTCACCGCTGGAGGAAATGCCATCAGCGGGGTGGGCGACTCCACCAGCACGGGTGCCGCCACCACAGGCGGCGGCGGATCAAGCGATCCTTCCGGCGGAACGACCGCTGGCGACGACAGCGCCATCGGCGGCCTCCTGGCCGACGTCGGCGCCAACGCACCCGTCACCGCTGGAGGCAACGCCTTCAGCGCAGTCGGCGACTCCACCAGCACGGGTGCCGTCACCACAGGTGGTGCTGCGAGTTCCGACCCCAGCGGATCCACCTCCGGCGACGGCGGGGTGCTCGGCGGGCTGCTGGCTCCGATCGGCGTGAACGTACCGGTCACGGTCGGCGGCAACGCCGTGAGCGTGATCGGTGACACCACGACCACGGGATCCGACACGGGAACACCGGGAACGCCCGGCACCCCGGGAACCCCGGGAACTCCTGGAACACCGGGAACTCCTGGAACACCGGGAACTCCTGGAACACCGGGGACCTCCGGCGGTATCGTGCCCGCCTCGTCGGTGATCCCGGTCGCCGCTGAGGCGACGGGCGATGTCAGCGCATCCGGTGCGCTCGCCGACACGGGGTCCGATCCGTTTGGTGTGCTTGCCGCTGCACTGCTCGGCCTCGTGGCGGGGCTGGGCACTCTGCTCCTGGCACGACGGGTGACTCGAGCCTGAGCCGGTCGTCAGCGGGCTTCGGGCACAGCATCCGCTCGAAGCCCGCTGACGCGCGCCCAGAGCTCGACGCGCCGAACCGGCTGAGTGCCTTCACGTCGCTTCAGCTAGCGCGACGTGGGGTCGCTTCAGTGCATCCGCGCGCGGATCGCCGAACGTTCGCGCAGCGGCAAGGAGACCGCGGCGAGCGCTGCCGGTCCGCCTCAGGCCTGGATGACCGCGAGCACGTTGCCAGCAGGGTCGCGGAACCACGCGATGTCGGGTCCCCACTCCGGCTTCTCCGGACGCGCAATGCCCTTGGCATCCGTCGGGAACTCCGAATCCGAGTAGATCTTGGTCGTGACGCCCGCCGCGTTGAGCTCGTCGACCGCGGTGTCGATGTCGTCGACCACGAAGTTGAGGATCGTGAACGATGCCGGCGTGTGATTCGGTTTGCCGTAGATGAACACCTCGGCTCCGCTGGGCTGCGTGATCCGGATGCCCATGTCGCCTTCGCTCTCCACCTGGAGCCCGAGGACCGTCCCGTAGAAATCCTTGGCCTTCTGCAGATCGTCGACGCTGAATCCGCTGAACGAATCGATCGCACTGAACATGAGCCACCCCGCTTGTGTCGTCGGGCGCCGAAGCGACGCCGCGCGTCCACGTGTCACGATCCCATCACCGGGATGCGGTGTCCACCCCGCGCGCCCGGCTTCAGCCCTGTTCCATAAGTCTCGCCAGCCGTCGGGACGCGCCTCGGCCGTTCAGCACCTCGCCGACGATGTCGCGAAGAGCGTTCGTTCCGTCGTCATCCCGCTCCAACGCCGCCTGCGCCCTGGTGTGCACCAGCGTGCGCTCCCCCGCCGCGCGACGCACTGTCTCGTAGCCGTTGAGTTCGCCGACGGGCGCACCGGACCGCAGCACTGCCGCGAGCCGCACCGCAAGCTCGATCGCGTCGTTCAGGCCGGCGTTGAGAGCGGATCCGCCCGCGTTGAAGATGTGCGCCGCGTCGCCGGCGACGAACGCCCGCCCGACCTTGTAGGCATCCGCCTGCCTGCTGTTCGCGACGATGCTGCGCGCAGCGGTGGCATCCGTGAACGACAGATCAGCACCGAGCACACGGCGGAGACTCGCCCTGAGCTCCTCGACGGGGAGCGGATCCGTCGGCTCGGCCTGGCCTCGCGGTTCATGGGTGTTGATCAGGTACAGGTCGTCAGGGGCCGTGGGGTCGAGCGCGCGAACGGGGGCGATGGAGAAGCTGCCGCCCGGCATCCGATTCGGCCGCATCGGTGCGACGCTGCCGACTCCACGGATCGTCAGCTCGTCGGCCGTACGCATGACCGTGATCACATCAGCGGGGATGCACACCCTGGCTATGCGGGCGATCCGATCGCTCGTGAAGCCCGGGAATCCGATGCCGGCGCTCTTGCGGACCACGCTGTGGGCGCCATCGCAACCGACGAGATACAACGCCCGGACGGATGCGGTGGCCCCGTCTTCTCGCGCGTCCACGTCAACGCCGTCAGCATCCTGCGCGAAGCCGAGCACCTCGCATCCGCGCCGGATCACAGCGCCGGCGGCGACAGCACGCCGCTCCAGCAACTCTTCGAGCCGACGTTGCGGCACCGGGAGGATGTGCAGCGGATTGCCTGGACCGAAGCCGAGGCGCAGCGGCAGCGAGCCGAATTGGAATCGCGGAGGCGTCATCACGCGCAGCCGCGTTCCGGTGAGAATTCCCCGCTTCGCCAGCGCGACCGCCGCGCTGCCGACGATGCCGTTCGCCTTGGGTCCGCTGTGCGGCTCGTTCTCCCGTTCGAGAACGACGACCCGGATGCCGCGCTCGGCGAGATCGCCCGCCAGCAGCAGTCCAACGGGGCCGGCTCCGACGACGGCGACCTCGTGGCCGGACTGCGACGGGTGTTCGGAATCTGCGACAGTGGACATGACGTCAGTTTGAGTTGACAACAGCGAGGTTGTCAAGCCAGACTGACACCGTGGAACCCGTCGACCTCGCCGCGCACCTGCGCGTCACCGACCCCGCCGTCGGCCTGCGGGCGGCAGAGACACTGCGCCGCCTCGCCGAACGCGTCGAAGCGGAGCACGTCGCGGAGGCGCGCCGGCTGGGCTGGTCGTGGGAACAGATCGGCGAAGCGCTCGGCGTGACCCGCCAATCCGTCCACGCCAAGTACGGAAAGGAATCAGCCGATGTTCGAGCAGTTCGCGGCTCAGGCGCGCAAGGCGGTCGATGACGCCCGACTAGAAGCGAGCCGACGTGGCGATCGACGGATCGGCACCGAGCACCTCCTCGCGGCCCTCTTGAACGATGAGACACTCGCGGACGCGGTCGGAGCGGATGCCGCGGCCGCGCGCGCAGCCGCCGACGACCTCGATCGCGCTGCCCTGGCATCCATCGGGCTTCCGTTCACCGACCGATTGCCCGCCGGTCGCGCCGCGCTCGGGCGACGCGTGCCGTTCACGGTCGGTGCGAAGGCCGTGCTGCAGTCCGCCGTCACCAAGGCCGTCTCCGAGCGGTCGCGCAGGATCACGACGCGTCACTTGTTCCTCGCCGTGCTCGACCGGCCGGCACCGGATCCCGCCGCCGCACTCGTGCGCGAGCTCGGACTCGATGGGCCGTCGGTCAGCGCTCGCCTCGACGCCGCACGCTGACCGCACGAGCGCCGAAACCGACGAAGAGCGTGCGCAGAAACAGCAAGCCCGATGGGCCGAAGATGTCGGCTCATCGGGCTGGAGTTGGGTAAGCGGGCGAGTTATCGAATGGGCCGCTTGCTCACCGCCCCCACGGAGAGCAATGAACGGCCCAAGACGAGCTTGGTCCCGGCCGGCGAGGGTTGTCAAGCGTTGCCGAGGCCCTCGTCCGAATACGACTGCACTCTTCTGCCGGGCCTCAAAGGCCGGATGCGTTTCGTGGGAGCGCTCTCTTGACGGTCGGCATCAGCGGGAGCACGATCATCCGAGGGCCGCTGTCCGAGCGACCCCTATCTCGATGGGGAGATCACATGAAACGCTCCTTGACGCGTGGAATGACGGCGGCCGTGGCCGGCGCCGCCTGCGCGATCGTCGCCGCAGCACTGAGCCTCCCGGCTCAGGCAGCGAGCTCGGATGCCGGCCACGGATCAGAATCCGGCGGGCATGCCCTCGGAACGTCGACCAGGCTCTACGTGCCGAAGGCAGATTCCGCCGCTGCGCTGCAAGAGGTCAAACTTCGCAAGAGCTCGCCCGCGGATGCCGCGGCCCTCGCCGCGGTCGAGTCGACGCCCCAGGCCGTGTGGCTCACGGGTGGCTCGCCCGGTCGTGTCAAAGGGACCGTGAAGAACACGATGGCGCTCGCCAAGGTGTCGCACACCACTCCCGTGTTCGTCGCGTACGACATCCCGGGCCGCGACTGCAGTCAGTACTCCGCGGGTGGCGCGGCGACCACGGCCGCCTACGAAGCCTGGATCGACGGCATCGCGCAGGGGATCGGATCCGACAAGGCCGTGGTCCTTGTCGAACCGGACGGGCTCGGGCTGCTGCCGCAGACCGACTGCATCGCGACGCACGGGCTCTCCCCCGACACGTACCCGTTCACCGACGCGGAGCGCTTCACCGAGCTCAACTACGCGGTGAGCGCCCTCGAGGCGAGACCGAACACCACCGTCTACCTTGACGGCACCCACAGCGCCTGGCTCAATGTCGGCGACATCTCGACGCGGCTGGTGGAGGCCGGCGTGAACGCGGCGCAGGGCTTCTTCCTCAACGTGTCCAACTACCAGTACACGGTCAACAACGAGCAGTACGGCACCTGGATCTCGGAGTGCATCGCCCTGCTCGGTGCGGGCACCGCACCAGGTGACTGCCCCAACCAGTACTGGAACGGCGGACCGGAGGGCACGAAGATCGCGGACCTCGTCGGACCCTGGACCGGCGGCTCGGCGACCGGCGCCCTCGACAACTACGGAAAATGGTCGGATACGACCGATGACCCGGCACTGAACACGAGCGGCATCAACGCCAGGTACTCCGGAGCGCTCGCCGCCGCGAACGTGACCCCGAGTGCGCATTTCGTGATCGACACCAGTCGCAACGGAACGGGTCCGAATCCGATGACCGCCTACACCGCCGCACCCTATGACCAGCCGGCCTCGAACGTGGCTGCGCTGGCCGGCGGCAACTGGTGCAACCCGCCGGGAGCCGGGCTCGGCGCATCCCCGACGACCGACACCGGAGTCGCGCTGGTCGATGCCTTCCTCTGGGTGAAGACGCCGGGCCAGTCGGACGGATCCTGCAACGCGTCCGGCGCCGGACGCGTCTGGGACTACAGCGCCTACACGCAGCCCGGGTGGCCGATGGATGCAGCGGGGCAGGCATCCTTCGACCCGCTGTGGGGACAGGTGGACCCGGATGCCGGCGCCTGGTTCCCGGCGCAGATCCTGCAGCTCATGCACAACGCAGACGGGTCGGTGAACTGATCCGGTCGGCGCGAGACGGTCCCGCGGCCGTCGTCGGCCGCGGGACCGGTGCAACGATTCGGACGACGACCTCGGCACCCGCGAGGCCGCGACGTAGCCTGGAGGCGTCGCGATGGGGCGACAAGACCGAGGGAGATGGTCACCATGCGTGCAGAAGCAGGCGAGCGCATTGTCATCCGCGGAATGACGGTGGAGACGCCGGACAGGCACGGCGAGATCGTCGAGGTGAGGGGCGAGAACGGCGCGCCGCCGTACCTCGTGCGATTCGACGACGGGCACGAAACGCTCGTGTACCCGGGGGCGGACGCGACGGTCGAGCATCCGCAGTAGGTGGATGGCGCGACATCTGCCCGGCCGCGATCACCAGACCTGGACGTGATGCCGACCCACGCCGTATCGGGCGAGCGCTCGACCGGCTCAGCCGCGCCCACCATCCGTGTGAAATGCAGGAAATGCTCTTCGTCACCGTGACGAAGAGCATTTCCTGCTTGTGAGACGCGGTCTGGATGGAACGCCGGGTGCCGAACTTCGCGCGGCACCCGGTGCGCGATCAGGCGCGGAGGTCGAGCCAGCGCACCTGCTCCGGTGTGAGCGTCACGTCGAGGCCGGCCATGGAGGTGCGGGTCTCCTCGATGCTGCGCGGACCGAACAGCGGGAACGTCGGGAACTCCTGCGCGAGCACGTAAGCGAGCGCGACGGCTGTCGGCGCCACGCCGAGCTGAGAGGCGAGCTCACGAGCCCGGGCGAGCCGCTCGAAGTTGTCGTCGCTGTAGTAGCAGCGCACGAGCTCTTCGTCCGAGGTGTCCGCACGGTCAGCACGCGCGAAGAAGCCGCGCGCCTGCGACGACCAGGGCAGCAGCGTGGTGCCGGTGCGCTCCAGCCATTCGCGGTCCTCGTCATCGGTGACGTAGCGGCATCCGGCCCACGGCACGTCCAGCGCGTGCGCGAGGCCGAAGTGGTCGCTCAGCACGGAGAAGCGCTGCCGGCCGTTGGCATCCGCATACTCGAGCGCCTCCTGGAAGCGCGCGATCGACCAGTTGGAGCCGCCGAACGCACGGATGCGTCCCGCCTTCGCCTGCTCGTCGAGCACGTCGACGAACTCCCCGACCGGGATCTCCTCGTTGTCGCGATGCATCATGTAGATGTCCACGTGGTCGGTCTGCAACCGATCCAGCGTCTCATCGAGCTGGCGCACGATCGACTCGGGGTCGCAGTGCGGGGTGTGCGCACCCTTGCCGATGATCACGACGTCGTCGCGCAGACCGCGGTTCTGGATCCACTGGCCGAGCAACCGCTCGCAGCGTCCGCCGCCGTAGATGTAGGCGGTGTCGAAGGCGTTGCCGCCGCGCTCCACGAAGTCGTCGAACATGGCGGATGCGTGGCCGAGCGTCTCCTGATTGTCGACGCCCATGACCAGGCGCGACACGTCCTTGTCCAACCCGGGGACGCGGCCGTAGCGCATCGAGGCATCCGAACGGCGCCGCGGCGCATGGCCGCTCGCCGGCGGAATGTTCGTGGTTGCGCTCTCGAACGGATACTCGAGTCCCAGCGCAGCGCGCCACCGGTCGAGCGCGGCGGCGTTGCCCAGGCTGTCGGCCCAGCTCATGTTCGGACTCTGGCCGGCGGCTGCGAACTCGGCGACGGCATCCGCCTGCAACGCGTACTGGTATGCGGGTTCGATGCGAATGCTCTCCACCCCCGAACCGCCAGGAGCGGCATCCGTCGTGCGCACCTCGATGAAGCTCGGCTCCGTCGTCGAGGGAAGCCACGGCTGGGGCACGACGATCTGGCCCTTCGATCCGCTGACGACCACGCGGTTGTCATCCGCGACTCGAACGCCGCTCGTGACGTGCGCTGTGATGCCCGACCCGAAGACCAGGGATGCTGTGGCCCACTCGTCCACGCCCGTCTCGCCGAGAGTGCCTTTGGCGGTGAGCGAGACCGGGTTGGCGAACGGCGCGCCGGTCGCTGCGCCGGCGACGAGTCGCGCCACTGAGACGGAGTATCCGCCGACGTCGAGGATGCCGCCTCCCGCGAGCTCCGCGTTCACCAACCGGTGCTCTGCCGGAACGTCCGCGCGGAACGCGAACGACGCTTCGATGTGCTGCACCTCACCGATCGCGCCGGATGCCACGAGCTCGGCCAGTCGCACCGTCTGCGGGTGGAAGCGGTACATGAACGCCTCTGCCAGGTAGCGTCCGTTGCGGCGAGCCGCCTCGACGACGGCCATGGCGCCTGCGTGATCCACCGAGAGGGGCTTCTCGCACACGACGTGCTTGCCGGCGTCCAACGCCTGAATGGCAAGCCGCACGTGATCGACGTGCAGCGTCGCGATGTAGATCGCGTCCACGTCCGGGTCGGCGAAGAGCGATTCGTAGCTTTCGTGGATGCGGATCGCCCCCGGGGCGTTCTCGAACTCCGCGGCGAACGCCTTCGCCCGCTCGGGACTGCGGCTCGCGAGCGCCACGAGCCGACCGGTGCGGCTGTGCGGAAGCTGCTCCGCGAAACGGTGGGCGATCCCGCCCGGTCCGGCGATGCCCCACCTCACGTGCTGCAGCGGACCCTGCTTGTCGGGTGAGTCGGCCATGGCTGTTCCTCCGTCGTCGTCGATCGGTTCTTCGGGTGATGGACCGGACATGCTCCGGCGGCAGACGTGCGGCGGTCAGCGTCGAACTTGACCGTGAACGTTCACGGTTTGCGAGATTACCAGTACGATTCCGACCATGGCAACAGGTGGGCGCGACGAAGGAGCGATGGCGCCGGACCGCAAGCCGAACCCCGGACCGCGTCGGACGACGGCAGACCCTGGGCTGTTTTCAGGACATTCGGCGAGATACCCCGACCGGGTCGATACGTCGCCGAATGTCCTGAAAACGGCCGGGCCGGCGGCCGGGTCGGCAGTCAAGCCCGCGACGATCAACGATGTCGCGGCCGCGGCCGGGGTCTCGCGCCAGACCGTGACCCGCGCGCTCAACGATCTGCCGGATGTGAGCGCCGTCACCAAGCAGCGGGTGCAGGATGCCGCGGCCGCCCTGCACTACCGACCCAACCGGGCGGCGCAGCGGCTCGTGCGCGGGCGAGACGTGACCGTCGGGTTCGTCGTCGGCGACCTCCGCAATCCGTACTATCCGGAACTCGCCGCCGAGCTCACGCGCCAGGCCGCCGAGCGCGACTGGGGCGTCGTCGTCTCGGACATCGGCGGGCAAGGCGGCGCCGAACGCGTCGACTCCGTCGTCTCCAGGGTGGACGCGGTCATCGGTCACCTCGTTCCCGCTCATCGTGGGCTCGTCGCACCGCGCATCCCCAGCGTCTTCCTCACGGATGATCCGGTCGACGGTGTCGCCAACGTGCAGTTCGACTACGAGGGCGCCGTGCGCGACGCCGTCGAGCACCTCATGGCGGGTGGGCGACGACGGATCACGATGATCGACGGCGGAACGAGAGGGTCACTGCGTGCCCGTCTGCTGCAGGAGGCACTCGAGCAGCGCGGACTGCCGCCTGCCGCCGTGATCCACGCGCCGGACACCCACATGGGCGGAGTGGCCGCCATCACGCGACTGCTGGAGGCCGCACCCCAGACGGACGCCGTGCTCTGTTTCAACGACGTGATCGCGGTAGGGGCGCTGAAGGGGTTCGCGAGGGCGCGCATCCGTGTTCCCGACGACATCGCCGTGATCGGGATCGACGGCCTCGACATCGGAACACTGGTCACGCCGGAACTCACCACGCTGGCGATCGACATGGGGACGGTGGCACGACACGCGCTCGACCTCGCGGACGCGCTGTTCAGCGGGAAGTCGGGCAGTGACCTGCGGCGCACGGTGCCGCACACGCTCGTGGTGCGCGAATCCGCATAGACGGGCCACGCGGCGGCGCGGCCACCGCCGGTTGGGCCGCGGAAACCACTGCCCGTGAGGGCCGGCTTCGACGAGCTCAACCAGCGGTGGCCAGGGCGCTACTGCACCGACCATCCGCCGTCGGACGGCAGCACGACGCCGTTGATGTTCACGCCGTCGTCGCTCAGCAGGAACGTGATCGACGCGGCGAGGTTCTCCGCGGTCGCGACCGTGGGGATCATCGCCTGGAACGGCTGCAGCCGAGCCGAGCCGGCCTGCGAGACGTTGGGCGGGAACGGGATGCCCGTCGCCACACCGCCCGGCGCCACCGCGTTGACCCGGATGCCTTGCGGTCCGTACATGAAGGCGGCGCTGCGAGTGAGTCCCACGACGGCGTGCTTCGACGTCGTGTAGGCGTTTCCGGATGCGTTGCCGCGCAGGCCCGCCTCCGACGCGATGTTGACGATGGATCCCTTGCCCGCCGCGATCATCGCCGGAAGCACCGCCCTGGTCAGCTTGAACGCTCCCGTGAGGTTGATGCCGATGACGCGATCCCAGGTGGCATCCGACGTCTCGTGCAGCGGCGAGAAGTCGTCGTTCACGCCCGCGACGTTGGCGAGGGCGTCGATCCGCTCTCCGGCTGCCGCGACGATGGCCTCCACGTCGTCCTGCTTGGTGATGTCGCCGACGACCGTCACGATCTGTGCATCCGGAAGGGACGCGGCGAACTCCGCCAGACCGTCGGCCGACACGTCGACGGCGACCACGCGACCGCCCTCACGGGCGACGCGGGATGCCGTGGCCCTGCCGATCCCGGATGCCGCGCCGGTGATGACGACGGTCTTGCCGGCGAAACGACCAGGGGTGACGACCTCGGTCCATCCGCTCGACTCCGTCTCCTCCGGCATGACACCGCCGTTGGCCTTCAGCACCAGGTCGTCGACGACCGACTGCGGCATCTGCCCCTGGCTCAGCGCGACGAGCTGCTGGAGCGGCAGCCCCTTGATCGGTGCGAGCGTCGACTCGTCCGCTCCGCTGGCGGCCAGCAGGCCACGGACGAGCTGTCCGCCCTCCGGATCGTCCAGCCACTCGCCGATCGTGCTGTTCGCCGTCAACGGCTTGCGTCCCTCTGCCATGTCATTCTCCTTTGTGTGATGGCCGATTCGTGGTCTGAGTAGCGCAGGTCGAGCCTGCGACCGATGGTCGAGCGTGCGATGCGCCTGCTCGGTCGGCGCTGTCAGCCCGCGGTGTGCACCGGCGTGCGAGCGGGGTCCGACTCGACGGCATCCGCGTTGGCGTCGGCTCCCCCGGTCACCCCGTGCAGCGGATGGCTGCGTTCCAGGGATGCGCCCTCGACGTCGACGTCCGGAAGGATGCGGTTCAGCCACTTCGGGATCCACCACGCCGCCTTGCCGAACAGGTGCATGAGGCCCGGCACGAGCACGAGCCGCACGACGAACGCGTCGAAGAGCACACCGAACGCGAGGCCGAATCCGAGGGGGCGCACCATGTTCAGCTCGGAGAAGACGAATCCACCGAACACCGAGATCATGATGATCGCCGCCGCAGTGACGACAGCTCGGCCGCCGCGGAGCCCGGAGACCACCGCTTGTCTGGCCGGCAGTCCGTGCACGTACGCCTCGCGCATGCCGGAGACCAGGAACAGCTGGTAGTCCATGGCCAGGCCGAACAGCACGCCCATCACGATGATCGGAGCGAAGCTCAGCACGGGCCCGGGATCGTGCACCCCGAAGACTCCGCTCAGCCAGCCCCACTGGTAGACGGCCGTCATGCCGCCGAACGCGGCGAACAGCGACAGCACGTAGCCGCCGGTGGCGATGAGCGGCACGAGCAGCGAGCGGAACACGATGATCATGATGATCAGCGACAGACCGACGACCACCGCGAGGTAGAGCGGGAGCACCGAGGCGAGCTTGTCGGAGACGTCGATGTTCGCGCTGGCCTGACCGGCGACGCCGACTGCGACATCCGATCCGAACACGGTCCCCTCGCGCAGGCTGTGCACGAGCTTCTCCGTCGACTCGCTGCTCGGGCCGTCCTGCGGCACCACCTCGAACGCGATGAAATCGCGGGCGTCGGACGCGCCGATCGGTGCCACGGCGACCACGTCGTGGACGGCCATCAGCTTGTCGGCGAGCGCTGCCTCGGTCGGCACCAGGTTCGCCTCGGTGACACCCTTCGGCAGCGTGGCCGTAACGATGAGCGGACCGTTCTGTCCCGCGCCGAACTTGTCGGCAACGGCCTCGTACGCCTTGTACTGCGTCGAGCTCGTGGGCTCCGAGGAGCCGTCGGGAAGGCCGAGTCGCATCGACAGCGCCGGGATCGCGACGATCAGCAGCCCGATCACGGAGGCGATGACGGAGACCACGACTCGTCCGGTGCGCATCGGACGCACGTCGGGGGTGCGGTGCTTCTCGTGTCCGATCTGCGCGCGAGCCTTCTTGCTGAGCACGCGGTGCTTGAGCATGCCGAGCAGCGCCGGCGTCAGGGTGACGGCCACGAGCACCGCGACCAGCACGCACGCAGCGCCGACGGTGCCCATCACACCGAGGAATCCGATGCCGCTCACGTTCAGGGCGAGGAGCGCGACGAGCACCGTCGCCCCTGCGAACACGACGGCGTTGCCGGCCGTGCCGTTGGCGAGTCCGATCGACTCCTTCAACTCCATGCCTGCCAGCAGCTGTCTGCGATGTCGGTTGACGATGAAGAGCGAGTAGTCGATGCCGACGGCGAGCCCGAGCATCAGTCCGAGCACCGGGGTGACCGACGACATGTCCACGACGCCGGAGAACGCCATCGAACCGGCCACGCCGACACCGACACCGATGAGTGACGAGATCAGTGGCATCAGGGCAGGCATCAGGGCTCGCATCATCACGATGAGCACGATGAGCGCGATCACCACACCGGTGATCTCGCCCGGGCCGATGAGGCCGGAGATCGAGGTGGCGATCTCAGACGAGTAGTTCACCTCGACACCGGAGATGTGCGCGGCGTCCAGCTCGTCCGCCACAGCGGTCTTCACCGACTGCGGCAGGTTGAACATGTCGTCCTCGAACTGCACCAAGCCGATCGCGGTCGTGCCGTCGGTGGAGACGGTCTTGATGTCGGCGGCGGCAGCCATGAGCTGCGTGCCGGCATCCAGCTGCTTCTGCGATGCCTCGAGCTTCTTCTGCGACTCGTCCAACTGACTCTGCGATGCGTCGAGCTGCGCCTTCGAGGCGTCGAGCTGTTGCTGCTGCGCCTGGAACTGAGCGGATGCCTGGTCATACGTTCCGGCCGCCTTGGCCTGTGCGATGGCGGCGTCGAGCTGCTGCTGTCCGGTGTCGACCTGCTGGCGACCCGCGGTCACCTGGGCCTGGGCCTGCGCGAGCTGATCCTTGCCTGCATCGATCTGCGCTTGACCGTCGCTCAGCTTCTTCGCCTGCTGGTCCCGCTGGGCGGCGGTCGTGAACGGATCGACGATGCTGTCGACACCGTCGACCTTGGCGACCGAGTCGAGCAGATCGCTGATCTCCGACTTCTGGGAGTCGTCCAGCTTCGAGCCGTTCGTCGTCTGGAAGACGACGGTGCCCGTCGCACCACCGGTCTGGTTCAGCTCCGACTTCAGCTGAGCCGTGACCTTCGACGTCTCCGTTCCAGGGATGTCGAAGCTGGTGGCGAGCGTGCCGCCGAAGGCGAGGAACGCGCCAGCGGCGATGCCGAGGGCGACGAGCCATCCCACGAGGACGGTCCACGGTCGACGCGCCGAGAACAGTCCGAGGCGGTTGAGCAGATTTGCCACGGGCGAGCCCTTTCGATTCAGAGGGTTTGTGGGTGCGCGCGACGGTGCGACGGTGAACGGTGGCGACGGCGTCCACGATATCCGACACCTGTTGGTTATCCGTCAAATGTCGGAGAACTCCCAGCGAACCCCTCAGTTGCCGTCCCCCTCATGGCAGAATCGCGAAGCATGGATGCCCGCATCGCCCGTACGCGCACGCACCTGCAGGACGCCCTGCTGGAGCTCGCCCGTGAACGCAGCCTGGACGAGATCACGGTTGCGGACATCGTCGACCGCGCGGGCGTGAACCGCAGCACCTTCTATCAGCACTACTCCGACAAGGACGTGCTCCTCGCCGATGCCCTTGACACCGCCGTCGAGCAGGCGGGCGAGCGTCTCGTGCAGCTGACCGTCCCGGTGTCAGGACCGCCGGATGACCTCCTCGCCTACCTGAAGCACATCGAGCAGAACGCGAACCTCTACTCGCGCGTGCTCGGCGACCGCGGATCGGCGATCGTCACGGCCCGCGTGCGCGACCGTGTCGAGCGGGTCGCACTGGAGGGCATCAGCCGATCGACCGTTCCGGCCTACGACGGCGTGCCACTGGAGATCGTGGCCGCCGGCATCACCGGATCCGCAATGGGCGTGGTGCGGGCCTGGCTGGAACGGGATCCGCGGCCTCCGGTCGAGACCGCCGCCACGTGGCTGTGGCAGGTGCTGCTCGGACCGGGCACCGCATGGACGTTCGGCGATGCCGACCAGAGCTCCGCCCGCCCTGCTTCGACTGACCCTGCTTCGGACGGCGCGGCCTCGACCGATCCGGCCCCGACCGAGGTCGCACGCTAGGAACACCAGCCTGAGCGCCGACGCCGGGGGTGCTGGGGGTAGGGAGTCCTGGGGCGAGAGCGCTACGGCGCCGGATGCTCGCGGTCGCCCTGGTGCAGGTGCTCGTGATGATGCGACGGGCGGCCCCCGGCCCCGATCGCGTCGATCTGCTCCTCGACGAGCCGCTCGGGGTCGGAGTCGGACGCGAGGATCGCGGCATCCGTTCGCCAGAGCTTCGACGGCCACCAGATGGCCCGCCCGATGTCATACGAGAGCGCGGGCACGAGCAGCGAGCGCACGATCAGCGTGTCGACGAGCACGCCGAACGCGACGATGAACGCGATCTGCGCCAGGAACAGGATCGGGATGACGCCCAGCGCCGCGAACGTCGACGCCAGCACCAGCCCGGCCGAAGTGATCACGCCACCGGTGACGGCGAGGCCGCGCAGGATCCCCTGCCGCGTGCCGTGCAGCTGCGTCTCTTCGCGCACCCGTGTCATGAGGAAGATGTTGTAGTCGATGCCGAGGGCGACGAGGAAGACGAATCCGTAGAGCGGCACTGCGGGATCCGCGCCGGGGAATCCGAACACGTGGTCGAACACGTACGCGGAGACGCCGAGCGACGCCGCGAACGACACCACAACGGACAGCACGAGGATCACCGGCGCGAGGATCGCCCGCAGCAGCAGCATCAGGATGAGCAGGATGACGACGAGCACGATCGGGATGATCGTGTTGCGGTCGTGGATCGACGCGTCGTTCGAGTCGATGGCCACGGCGGTCACGCCGCCGACCAGGATGCCGTCGTCCACCTTGTAGAGGTCGGTGCGCAGCGACCGCACTGTCGCTTCTGCCGCGTCGGAGTCCGCCGGGTCGCTCAGTGTCGCCTGCAGCATGACGTCGCCGTCGACCGTCGTCGGTTCGGGCGGCGGGGAACCGGGCGCGCCGACGGGCTGGACGCCGTCCGCGGTCACGGGTGCCGTGCCGCTCGGCGAATCCTTGGCGACGACCGCGACGGACGAGACGCCGTCGTGGTTCAGCAGCACGTCGGCCATGGGCTGGAGCTCCGATGCAGGGCCGACGACGAGTGCGGGGCTTCCGGATCCGCCCGGGAAGTGATCGGCCAGCACCTGCTGGCCGTCACGGGCATCCGAGTGGCCGAGGATGAGGTCGCTCTGCGGAACCCCATCCGCCTTCAGCTGCAGCACGCCGGTGGCGCCGAGGAGCAGGGCGATGGTGCAGACGACCCAGATGATGCGGGGCGCTCGGCGGATCCATCCGGCCACACGCGCCCACAAACCCTTGGCGTGCGGGCCGACGACTTGCGGGTGCTCGGATCCGAACTTCGGCCGCACCGGCCAGAATGCCGCTCGTCCGAACGCGAGCAGCAGCGATGGCAGGAGGGTCATCGCTGCGAGGAACGCGAAGACGATGCCGATGGACGCGACGGGCCCGAGCGCCTTGTTCGAGTTGAGGTCGCTGAACAACAGGCACAGGAGACCGACGATGACGGTGCCCGCGGACGCGACGATCGGCCCGAACGCCCCGCGGATGGCGATCCACGTCGCCCGCCACCTGCTCTGCTCGTCGCGCAACGCCTCCCGGTACCTCGAGACATAGAGCAGTGAGTAGTCGGTCGCAGCGCCGATCACGAGGATGAACAGGATGCCCTGCACCTGCCCGTTGAGCTGCACCGCTCCCCACTTTGCCAGCCACCACACCACGAGCAGCGCGACGCAGAGGCCGAACATCGACGTGGCGAGCACGAGGATCGGCAGCAGCGGAGACCGGTAGACCACCACCAGGATCAGGAAAACCGCAGCGAGCGCCACCGCGAGCAGGATCCCGTCGATCCCACCGAACGCGGCGACCAGATCTGCGGTGAACCCGGCAGGTCCGGTGACGTAGGAGGTGACGCCGTCCGGAGTGCTCGTCGAGAGATGGTCGCGCAGGCCGGCGACGTTGGTGTCGAGATCCGAGTCGTCCGCGAACGGAACGAAGACCTCGGCCGCCTTGCCGTCCTTCGACGCGATCGGCGGCGAGACGTCGCCGTGCACGCCGGGCAGGTCGGCGATGTCCTTCGTGTCATCCGTGATGGCGGCGAGGTCGTCCTTAGTGAGTCCGGAGGAACGCTCGTAGACGACGATGGCCGGGACCGCATCGCTGCCGCTGAACTTCGCCTGCAGGTTCGCGACCTGCGTGGCATCCGCACTGGCCGGAAGGTAGCTCGCCTGGTCGTTGCTCGACACCTCGGAGACGCGCCCGAAGTAGGGGCCGCCGACGCCGGCGAGCGCAAGCCACACCACGATGAGGACGGCCGGGAGCAGGATCCTGAGCCAACGAGGCACGCGGCCGCCCTTTCGGTCGTCGTTCGGCGCTGGAACCTTCATCGAGTGCTGCTTCCTCTCGGTGCCTGAGCGTCGTCGACGGCCATGCTCGGCGCGCTGTCGGACGACCGTTGGATCGGGCCATGATTTATCTCGCCCGGCGATTAGCTAGCCTATCGTGCAATCTCCCAGGATTACGATACGCGTATGGATGCGCCCCGCGAACCGGACGTGCAGCACGCGAACGCGCTGCTCGATCCGCGCATCATCGATCCCGCGCAGGAGCTCGTGAGCCACGGCGGCTTGGCCGACGAGGAGATCGAGCAGATCGTGCGGGTGCTCGCCGGCATCAGAGACTGGCGGGAAGCCGAGCAGGAGATCGGATTCCGTTCCCGCAGCGACATGAAGCTCAACGAGACCGACATGAAGGCGCTGCGGTTCCTCGTCGCCGCGAAGAACCAGGGCACGATCGTCACCCCGAAACTGCTGAGCGATCACCTCGGCATCTCGACCGCTTCCACGACCAAGCTCCTGGACCGGCTTGCGGCGGCCGGCCACATCGAACGGGCGCCGCATCCGACCGATCGCCGCGCGCTCGTGATCACCATCACGCGCCGAACGCACGAACGGGTGCGCGACAGCGTGGGACGCACTCACGCCCAGCGCTGGGAGGTCGCGGCCTCACTCACTCCCGAGGAGCGGGAGGTGGTCATCGGCTTCCTCCAACGGCTCGCCGCCACGGCTCGGCCGACGACCGGCGACGGCGGGCAGCGAAGCGAGCCGGATCAGAGCGCCTGACGCAGCGCCTCGCCAGGGGTCGGTGCCGTCGGGATGTACGTGCATCCCTCGTAGAGCGGCCAGACCGCCCAGCCGTGCTGGTCGTTGCGATACAGGTAACCGAGCACGGTCTCGCCGCGCAGGATGTTCCACTGCTCGCCGTCTTCGGACTGCACCAGCGTGAACGGCGTGTTGTTCACGACAACGACCTGGCTGCCGGGCTGGGGCTGGAAGTTCTCAAGCATCGTGCTCGAATCATAAGCGGCGCGGATCCGGGCGCCGAATCCGCGCCCTCAGGCACCGGCGTCTCTCCCGGCGCCGTCGAGGAAGATCGCGAGAAGCGCAGCACTCGCCGACTCGACGCTCGGCTGCGATCCGGCGCTTCGCTTGATGGCGCCGTCCAGCAGATCGGAGTACGCGGCAAGGACTCGTGCACGCCGACTGACGACACGTGCACGCTTGCGATCCGTGCGGCACGACATCCGTCCGTCAGCCGCGGCGCTACCTGGCCTTCGTCAGCATCACTGCGGACGGCGGCGCCGGCACCTCGGGACGCAGCACGAAACCCGCAGCCAGGTACATCCGGTGATTGCGCGTACTGCGCTCACCGGTGAACAGCTCGAACCCGACCGCCTCGGCCGGCGCGACGCTCTGGATGTGGTCGAGCAGACGACGTCCGAGACCGGATCCCTGCAGATCGGGCGCGACCATCAGTCTGCCGATGTCCCACACCGGTCGGCCGTCCTCGCCTTCGGTGAGCCGTCCCCGTACCGACGCCACCAGGCGGGTACCCGCCCGGACGACATACGTGTCCCATCGCTCGATGTCGGACCGAACCTGGTCGAGACTTTCGTGCAGCGCCGGGATGTCGAGGGTCTCGTTGGCGAGCGCCTCCTGCACCCAGCATGCGCGCGTGAGAACGAGGAGCTCAGGGGCGTCGGCATCCGTCGCCGGGACGATTTCGAGGTCGGGCACGGGGACAGAGTAGAAGACGTCACCGTCGTCGTGCGATGCACGTACAGCCGGATGATCGGAGAGCTCCGGCTTGCCCCGGGTTGCCGATGGCGACGCGTCAGGCGTCGTGCGGTGCCTCAGACGGGTTGTCCGCACGAAGGCCCTCGCCCTGCGGCGGGACGGGGATTCCATCGAGTGCCCCGACGATCAGTTCGATGACCTTGGCCGCCACCTCGGTGTCGGCGGGCGTGAGCGTGTCGATCGCGCTCACGATCGTCGCATGATGGTCGTGGTACGCGCTGTCGACGAGTTCGATTGCCGCGTCCGTCGGGACGAGGAAGTGAGCGCGACGGTCCGTCGGATGACTCACGCGAACCAGGTATCCGCGCCCGACGAGCCGCTCGATCACGTTCGTCACCGTGGCGCTCGACGTGTTGAGCATCACGATGACGTCCTTGGGACTCATCCGTCGGTCGTCTCGTTGCGCCTGGACAAGATAGCGGAGCGCCGTGAAGTCGAGTGTGCCCAGCCGCGTCGAGTGGAGAGCACGGTCTGCCTGCGCGTTCTCGGCGCGCCGCAGGGCGAGGAGTGCGTCGCTCAGCGCTCGACCGCTCTCGGTCTTCGGCTGGGCGGCATACAGGTGTTCGCGTTCATGTCGGACAACGGTCTGCGGCACGACATCTCCCCCGGTCGGCGGTCAGTTCAGTCAACGAGCGCGAGGATGTCCTGCGACTCGGCCACCGTGGCACCCGAACCGATCAGTTCCCCTCGCGAGTTCCGCGCGAGGTAGCGATCGCTCGTGTGCTCGATGGTTCCGACGAAGTCCCCCTCCCGAGTGCCGACCCAGAGCCCCGTGTCGGCTTCTATCCACGTCGCACCATCAGCACCGAGGGCCCTGGTCGGGCGGTCGGGCATCGCGGCGGGCGCGCACTGGAAGACAGTCATCATCGAATCTCCTTCAGCATCATACTCTCACCATAGTTGTCTAAATCAGGAAGTGATACATCTAGTAAATCACTTGGGTTTCGTGATACACATGTCTTGGCATTGAAGCGGCGAGCAACTCCGCCCGCCCCTGAAGGAGGAGCACCCGATGGCAGTGTTCAACTACAACAACATGCTCCACGCCGACTTCGACGATCGGACGCTCGCGCATCTGGAGCGGGTGATAGTCGGCAAGATGCGACGGCACGAGTCGTTCCACTTCGCCTGGACCAGTGAAGAGGGAGCGCGCAGCGCCGTCTGGCTCAGCGATGGAATCCCACTGTCGTTCGAGTACGACGAGCCCGTGAGCGATATCAACCGGGCCTGGCTCGAGTCGTTGATGGCGTGCGCGTCCGGTACGAGCGGACTCACGATCGTGCCGGAGCCGGATGCCCTGGGCGAGCGCCCCGCCACAGTGCACCCCCTGACCCACGCAGCCTGAACGGAGACGACGATGAGCGAGACCGCAATGACCATGACGGCGATGCTCGAGGCATCCGACCCGATCGACGGGCCTGGCGCGATCCCGAAGCCGGCGGGCAGCGCGGTGTCCAACGCAGCGTGCGGGCTCGCACTCGTACCGAGCAGACGACCGTTGTGGCGGGGCGGCTGGCGCGACCTCTTCGCCGCCAGGCGGCACGAACAGCGAGACGCTCGGCGCGTCGGTCTCCTCGGCCGGCCCGCTGCGGCCTGAATCCCGTTGCCCAGGAATCGAGGAACTTACGGAAGCGAGGATGCCGTGGGAATCATGCTGTACGGACCGCAGGACGTCGAATTCGATGATCGCCTGCTGACACACCTCGAGATCGTGATCATCAACAAGTTCCGGCGCCACGAGTCCTTCCTGCTCACCTGGATCGACGACAGCTCCGTTGGCGGGGGGCGAGCATCGATGTGGATGGCTCGCGAGGTTCCCGTGTACTTCAAGTACCGCGGGTCGCGGGTGCCATCGCTGAATCCCCAGTGGCTGCGCGCCATGGAACTCGCCGCCGAAAGCCCGCGGGGGCTCCTCGTCGTGAACGAGGACGGCACCCCGGCCCGTGCGGGTCGTGCGCCAGGGCAGCGGACCGATCGGCCGGCCCGCAGGGAAGCGGTCGCGTAGCACGCCCGTCGACGCAGGCGCGGCGACGCCGCGTCAGATCCCGTCCGGGTCCAGGTTCAGCGTGGTGCCCTCGTAGAGGTACTGCTGGTCGCCGAACACCTGCAGGTTCGCGTTGAGCCAGATGAGGTCGGCGACCGAGATGCCGAAGCGGGCAGCGACGACATCCGTGATGTCGCCAGGCGCCACGACATAGCTCTTCGGCGCGCCGCCGGAAGTCGTGGCCGTCACCTTGCCGGTGGCGAAGGTGCGGGATCCCCCGTCAGCAGGATGCACGTTCGACTGCCGTACCGGAACGGACCACTTCACGGTGTTCACCGCGAGCACCTTGTTCGGTCCGAGTTCCACGGGCACACCGTCCGCGGATGCAGCGGAGGAATAGGTCACGATGGAGGTCAGATAGGACGGCTGGTCCTCCGACCCCAGGGATCCGGTCGACGACGTCGCCGTCGTGACGGGACCACCGAGCACGTGGTCGCCGACCCCATGCCAGGTCAGGCCGTCACCGACGTTCGGCGCGATGTCGATCAGTGTGACCGACACCGGGATCGGTACGGTCGACGTGAAGCCCGAGTACTGCGCCGTGTAGGTGTTGTCGCCGTTCGCGACGACCCGATAGTGGTAGTGGATGCTCCCCTTCGGCGAGGCGACGTCGCCCTCTGCCACGACCGTGCCGGCCGGAACGGGCAGCAGGGTCGGCGCGGGCTCCGGCGTGCTCGCCGGCTCAACGGTCGCGGGATGCGACAGCGCAGGGTTCGGAGCGGATGCCGTGGGTCGCGCGGTCTTGGTGGCGTGCGGCTTGTGCGTCGGCGTCCCATGCGCCGACGCGTTGCTCGCAGGCACGCACCCGGCGAGCGCGGCAAGGATGCTCACGGCGACGCCGACCGTGGCGACGCGTCGCCAGCGGGCCGAGCGCTTCGCACTGGGACCATTGCCACGAGACCGTCCGCCGACCACGATTCCTCCTGAGCCGCCGGCGCCGCACCGGCACTTCGAGCCGGGATGAATCCGGTTCCGACACCGTTCCAGGCTGATCAGACCCTAGTGGTCTACCCTTTGGGAGGGAAGCGATTTCCGCCGTCTGCTCGAAGGGCCGCCGCCCACTACGACTATCCGTTGCCTGTCCATGCAATAGCGACGAGACAGCGGCCCGACCTGTGACATCGGCGCCATGGCTCGAGTCGCCGAAGCATGATCGGATGTCCGGGTGCCGGAGTCGAGATCGGCCCTCAGTCGTGCCGCACGGCGTACCTGTGCATCACCACGCCGTTGCCGAATCCCTGCTGTTCCAGCAGATCGAGCTGGATCGTGCGAGGACCGCCGTCGAACAGCGGTCGTCCGGCACCGATGATGACCGGATGCTGGAACAGCAGCAGTTCATCCAGGATGCCCGCGTCGAGCAGTTGCGTCGCGAGCGTCGCGCCGCCGACGCCGATGTCTCCATCGGACTCGGCGCGAATGGCCGCGAGTTGTCGGATCGCGTCGTCGCCGCCGATGATCCGGGTGTTGTATTGCGCATCGGTGCGCGTGCGCGACACCAGCAACTTCGGTGCCGAGGTCCAGATCTCACCGTATTCGCGCATCACCGGGGACGCCGACTCGTCGGTGCGCGCGGCCGGCCAGTAGGACTCCATCGTCTCGTAGATGACGCGGCCCTCGACCATCGTCGTCATCGCCGCCGCACGTCTGTTGAACTCGCGGTGCAGCGGCTCGTCGATGCGTAACCAGTCGCCACCGCCCTGTTCACCAGGCGTCCGCTCGATGAAGAGATCGAGCGACGTGTTCATCCAGTACACGAATCGAGCGGGCATGGGCACCCCCAAGTGCATGCTGTCCCGGTGACGAGCCCGACCGGGCCGTCAGCGCCACCCTACGCGCGAGGATGCGACGCGTCAGTGTACGAGCGGCGCGAGCGTCTCGCCCAGAGCGGTCACGACGCCAGGTACATGGCCGTTGAACGGGGCGTTGACGACGACGCCGTCCACGCCTGCGCCGAGGATCGCCTCCTGGATGCGCTCGGCCAGAACATCCGCGGTTCCGACGAAGGCGCGGCTGCGTCGCTCCTCAGGAACTCTCGCCAGGATGGCATCCGCCTCGGCCTGCGTCTCCACCAAGGCAACGCTGGTGAGGTAGCTCGTGCGCAGCGTCGCAGGATCCCGGTCGATCTCCTCCGCCCGCTGCTTGAGCACCTGCACCTTGTGCGGCAGATCCTCGATGGCGCAGATGATGTTCATGTGGTCGGCGTAGCGCGCCGCGAGCCGGAACGTCTTCCGCTCGCCCTGGCCGCCGAGCATGATCGGGATGCTGTCCCTGAAGCGCGGCACGTTCATGGCCCCGTGCGCGCGGTACCACTTGCCGGTGAACTCCGGACGCTCGTCGCGCAGCATCGGATGGATGATCTGCAGCGCCTCGTCGAGCTTCTCGAAACGCTCGGTGAAGGTGTCGAAGTCGAAGCCGAGCTGCTGATGCTCGAGCTCGAACCAGCCGGCACCGATGCCCAGAATGGCGCGCCCATGGCTGATGACGTCCAGCGTGCTGACGGTCTTGGCCAGCATCGTCGGGTTCCGGTACGTGTTGCCCGTCACGAGCGCCGACAACTGGATCGTGCTGGTGGATGCCGCGAGCGCCGCCAACGTGGAGTAGGCCTCCATCATCGGCTGGTCAGGAGTACCGATGCCGGGGAGTTGGTAGAAGTGGTCCATCACGAGGACCGTGTCGAATCCGCTGGCCTCCGCGTCGCGCGCCTGAGCGAGCACTGTGTCGAAAAGCGTCTCGACGCCGCCCGGGTAGGTGAAGTTGGGGATCTGGTATCCGAGGGAAATCGTCACAGAAGTCACGCTAGGGCAGATTCCCCGCGCTGTGCAGGGTGGAGCGAAGCGAATCCATCGCGAGTCCGACGCCTGCTCCACGTCGTCTGTGACCTCGCCTGCTAGCTTCGTGGCCGTGTCACCGACCGACCCGCCGACGCTGTTTCTGACCGTCGGCCTTCCAGGAACCGGCAAGACCACTGCTGCCCGTCGCATCGAGGCGGAGCACGATGCGCTTCGGCTGACGAAGGACGAGTGGATGAAGGCGCTCTACGGTCGTGACAATCCGGAGGCGGCATCCGATGTCATCGAGGGCCGCCTGATCCAGATCGCCCTCCGAGCCCTCGAGCTCGGCATCAACGTCGTCATCGACTTCGGGTTGTGGGCGCGAGACGAACGATCCGCTCTGCGGCAGGCCGGAGCGGATGCCGGCGCGCGCGTCCAAGTCCTCTACTTCGCCGTTCCCCCTGCAGAGCAACGCCGGCGTCTCGACAAACGGTTGGCGGATACCCCGCACGTGACCTGGCCGATCTCGGATGACGAACTGGCCGAGTACGCCGCCGTCTTCGACGTCCCTTCCGCTGACGAAGTGGACGCGTCCGCTCCGATCGACAGTCCGCCAGCGGGATTCGCCGATTGGCACGAATGGATCGCCGCTCGCTGGCCCGCGACTGTGGCCTGAGCGGATGCCGGTGCCTAGGTCGAACTCAGACCGCGCGCTCATCCTCGAGTGTCTGATCGGCACGTGAGGTGGAGGCGACCTGGCGCGAGGGAGACAACAGCACGGTTGCGGCAATGCCGATGAGTGCGCCGACGACCTGAGCAGGCAGGAAAGCGAGCGCGGAGATCGGTGAGATTCCCGCGAAGCTGTCGGTGAAGATGCGTCCGATGGTGACGGCAGGGTTGGCGAAACTGGTCGAAGACGTGAAGAAGTACGCCGCGGCGATGTAGGCGGCGACCGCGACGGAGACGTTCTTGTGGGCGGCGCCGCGGGACAGGGTGAAGATCACGAGGACGAGTCCGGCGGTGGCGACGATTTCGGCAGCAAGATGCGCACTGGAGTACCGATCGGCTGTACTGATGGAGACCGGACTCCGGCCGAAGATCGTGTTCGCCAGGACGACTCCGAGAATCCCGCCGACGAACTGTGCCGGCAAGTAGCCGGCCAGATGTCTCCACGGTCGTCCGCCGAACACGGCATCGACGAGGGACACGACCGTGTTCAGGTGAGCGCCCGATACCGGGGCGAACACCGTGATGATCACATACAGCGCCAACCCGGTGGCGGCGGCGTTGATCGCCAGTTGCACTCCGGCATCCGCGGACAGCGAGGTCGCGGCAATCCCGGACCCGACCACGGCGAGCGTGAGCATTCCGGTCCCCAGAAACTCAGCAACGCATGCGCGCCAAAGCCGGTGTCGCCTGGTCATTCAGACCGTCGTCAGGAGCGTGGCGACCGAGTCCAGCGCGCCAGGAACGAGCCGATAGTAGTGCCAGGTTCCGCGCTTGCTGACGGAGAGGTAGCCGGCGTCGACCAGCACCTTCAGATGGTGCGAAACCGTGGGCTGGCTCAGGCCGAGGGGGTCGGTCAGGTCGCAGACGCACGCCTCAGCATCCGCCTGCGCCGCCACCATCGACATCAAGCGGATCCGGGCCGGATCCGCCAGCGCCTTCAACGACTTCGCCAGGGACTGGGCGTTGACCACGTTGATCGGCTCCCGCGTGATCGGCGCGCAGCACGCCTGCAGATCGCGGATCGGCAGCAGTTCGGTGACGGACATGATCCCAGTCTCGCACAACATTGACATTCGTCGATGTTTAATCGCAGACTGTGTCCATCGACACCCATCGATGAAAGGAGACGACGATGAACGGTTGTTGCGACCCCGACGAGGGATGCTGCGCGCCCGGCTGCTGCTGACCCTCACCCGGCCGCCGTGGTACAGATCCGGGGCGGCCGGTCCACACTCGACGAGAGGACTTCATGACCGACACACCCACGATCCTGTTCGTCTGCGTGCACAACGCCGGCCGCTCCCAGATGGCCGCCGGCTACGCCAGAACCCTCTCGCGTGGACGCATCCGAGTCCTCTCCGGGGGCTCCGAACCGGGCGATGCCATCAATCCCGTCGCCGTCCAAGCCATGGCCGAAGACGGCGTCGATATCACCGCAGCTGTCCCGCAGCTTCTGACCGCAGATCAGGTGCGCGAATCCGACGCCGTCATCACCATGGGCTGCGGCGACGCCTGCCCGATCTTCCCCGGAAAGCGCTACGAAGACTGGGAGCTCACCGACCCCGCTGGCAAACCCATCGACCAGGTCCGTCTTATCCGCGATGACATCAAGAGCCGGGTTGCAGCTCTGCTCGAGGAGCTCTTCGCAAGCTCATCGGAGTCAAGTGCCATCGACGCATGACCGTGATCACCCCGCGCCTCACGGTCTCAGGCGGCAAGGATGCCCGCGACTTCAGCCCTCGGACGCTGGGCGCCGAGGTCGTCGAACGAGGAAACGGCGCTGACGGCCGGATTTCACACGCGATGGTGGACGTCGGCGGCGCGAATCCGTTCCTCTCCCGCGAATACTCCCTCTGATCGGCTGCGCCAAGGATCGCGAGCACAAGCTCCAAGGGATGGCTCGCTCCCGCAACCGAATGCGGTTCAGCTCGTCGCCGTGGAGGGCGGCCAGTGCGGCGTATCGGGCATGGGAGTTGTACGGGTTGTACCGTCATGCGCATGAGCGCTCACCTGGGTGAGGATGTCGTCTTGTCGGATGACTCCGCGACGCGTCGGTCTCGCTTCTATCGATGGCTGGTCGATCATCTGGCGAAGTTCCCCGGTCGCGTCACGTTGGTCACTTTCGCCGCCGGTGTCGTGGTGGCCGTGATCGTTTCCGTGGTTGGCGGGGACGAAAGCCTGGTCACGGTGGCGGGCCTCGTCGCGACTCTGTGGGCGCTCTTCTTCGCGGTGATGATCTATCTGCTCACGGCCCGAGACACGGACAAGGTCCTCGACGAGATCTCGGAACTCCGTGAGCAGCTGGCGGAAGCACTCGCCTCTCCAGACGAGGAGGACCTGAGCGGTCAGACCGATGCCGCCCCGTCTGCGCCTGCGCCGGCGCCGGACACTCCGGAAGTTTCGACCGGCGGAGAACTAGATCGCCCCCGCGCCGGCGCCGGCGACGGGACCACCCGACCCGCACGAGAACCAGGATTCGCCGGGCAGCCGCGGCCACACGATCGTGGCGTCCCGCGGATCGCGGACGGCGCGACGCAGATCATGGAGGCTGTGCCGAGTGACCTCATCCAGACTTGGGCCTCCGCCACCGGCCTGACGGTCGACGATCTGGCACGAGCGTGGAGTCGGGATCCGCGAGCCGAGAAGCAGTGGGTGCTGGAGACACCGAACGGCGAACGATGGGTCGTCTTCAATCGAGGGGCCTCCCGCAACGGAGTGATCTCCCTGACCGACGCGCGCCACGGACGGCGCGGGCCGCGCCGCTGATCCACCGACACGTGGGTGTGTCGCGGCGGCGATATGCGTTCTCGAACCAGCACTGCAGCGACCACCGAGCCCTTCAACGGACGCCACCGAATCGAACCGATCATGTCAAGGTTCCTTGACATGATCGGGCTCGCTCCGTACTCTCGGAGTATGACAAGCGACCTTGACACGAAGAGGGAAACGCCAACCGAACGCCGACGCCGCCGGACCTTCCGCGTGCGGGTTTGGATCGGCACGGGATGCTATCTGCTCGCGAGCCTGGCGCTCTATCAGTGGGGACACGGAGACAACCCGTGGCGCATCGTGTGGGCGCTGCTGCCGGTGGCGTTCATGCTGTGGATCGTGGTCGTGACCGTGCTCAGGGTGCGTCAGATGGACGAATATCAGGTCAAGCTCTTCTTCCCCGGACTCGCGGTCGGCTTCACGGTCTCGGTGTTCTCCGCTCTCACGCTCGGAACCCTCAGTTCCGCCGGATACGACGTGCCGAACGCCGGATGGCCGGTCGCTCTCCTCGGGATCGTCGCGTGGGAGTTCACGAACCTCCTCGTCAAGGCACCCGTCGCCTGATGGACAACAGGATCCGCACGGAACGCGAACAACGCGAGTGGACCCAGGCCGGCCTTGCCGAACACCTTGAAGTGTCGCGACAAACGGTCGTCGCCCTCGAAACCGGCAAGTACGACCCCTCCCTTCCGTTGGCCTTCCGCATCGCCGGCCTCTTCGGCAAGCCCATCGAACAGCTCTTCTTCCCGACGGGCGTCCGAAACGAACAACGTCTCTAGGCCCTTGGACCAGGACGGCAGAACCGACCACGCACGGGAGAGCCGATCGTCCCAGCTCACGCTTCGCTGTCAGTCGACGTTGCGTGAGTCGATGTGGAACTCGTGAGCGTTGTCGTTGCTCTCGTCCAGACCGAAGCTGATGATGCGTTCCGGGGTGATGCGGATCATCGGTGACGCGTTCGCGCCGACGGTCGCTTCGGCGTGACCGCGGATCTCGACGCAGCGCGGCCGCCACGGCTGGGTGGAGGCGAGGTCGTCGACCACGAACGCGACGCGCCCGTTGTCGGCGACGTTGCGGTACTTGCGGCTGGCGTCCATGCGGAATCCGTACACGTCGATGGTCTGCGTGGCGGGGTTGTACTGGAATCCGACTGGGCTGACCTGCAGGGTTCCGTTCGGCTGCTGCGTCGCGATCCGGCCAAGGCGCTGCGTGGCGAGGTAGCGCAGTTCGCTGTCGGTGAAGATCATCGGGTCACTCCTTCGGCCGTGTGATCGATGGCGCAGCTCGTCATCGTCACGTCGTCGTTGCCGGCGAGCAGAATGGTCAGCAGCTCGCGCAGGGTCTGCTTTTGCGTGACGTCGAGCTGGTAGGCGAAAGGGCCGTGATGCTCGACGGCCTCTGAGACTGCGGACTTCAGCTCGGCGCCGGCATCCGTGAGCTCGAGGACCTTCACTCGACGGTCTCTTCCAGCGGTACGGACAACCAGGCCGCGGGTCTCCAGCTGGTCGGCGATGCTGGTCACATAGGACGGGTCGCAGCCCAGTTCGCTCGCGATCTCACGCATCGGGGTCCGTCCGTCGACCAGAAGGACCGTGCGGGCCAGGAGAACGGGAACATCGAGCTCCGCGATCGCCGCGGCGAAGTCCGCCCGTGCACGCTCAGACAGCTGGACCACCATGCGCGCCAGATCGCGCGCGTCCGACAGATCTGACATGCCTCCAGATTGTATATGAATTGTCAATAATTTAGTATTCAGGTAATCAGATTCTGAGTCCATGCGAACGAAGACCGGAGCAACCATGAGTTTCACGACGCCGAACGGGACGCACGGGATCACCATGAAGCCGAACCGCATCATGAAATGGTTCATGGCCCGCCAAGCCAAAGGAATCCGACGTGGGAAGACGACGATGATGGGCTTCACCGCCCTCGTCCTCATCACCGCCGGACGAAAGAGCGGGAACATCTATGAGACTCCCGTCGCGTACTGGTCCGAACCAGACGGAACGTGGTTGATCTGCGCCTCCGCCGCGGGCGCAACGAAGCACCCCTCGTGGTACAGGAACCTCGCCGCCGCACCCGACGAGGCGCGCGTCGTGATCGCCGGCGAGGAGATCCCCGTCTCGGCCGAGGAGCTCCACGGTGCTGAACGCGAAGCAGGATGGGAGCAGATCATCCACGAGGCCCCGCGCTTCGCCGACTACACCAAGAAGACCGACCGCGAACTTCCTGTCATCCGTCTCACACGACGCCTCAGCTGAGGCAACCCCTGCTCCGCACGACGACGACGCCCATCAGCGCCCCGAGGGGGCTGCTCGACAGGGATCCCCTACGCGGTCTGCGCCGGGGAGTCCTGACTGAACGTGTTCCACCAGCGGCCATCGCGCTGCACCCAGAGCGAACTGATGAACATGCGCTCCCCCGCGCGGTTGTTCGGCCGCCGATAGTCGGCGCGGTAGGAGAGCATCACCGTGTCGGCGGAGACGGCGATCAGCTTGGCATCCGCAATGGCGTAGGACGCGATGCTCGGCCCTTCGGCGATTTGGGCGACGTGATCGGCTCGCGTTGCGAATCCAGTCGGGTCGACCCCGAGGAAGTCGTCGGAAAGCAGGTTGCGATCCGCAGTCGCGTCCCCGTTGACCAGCGCATCCCAGACCTTCGACTCGAGGTCCACGAAGAACTGCGTGCTGCGTTCCTGCATCTGCCCACTATTCCACTGGCCACCCGTCGAAACACGTCGCGTATGCCCGCGAACGGATCGGTCAGTGGAGGGGAAAGTCGAGGGCGGATGCGAGTCCGCGAAGGTGGTGGGCGTCGATGAAGCCGTCGAGGTGCTCGACGAGTGCTCGCACCGCGGATGCGATCGAGCTGGGCTCGAGATCGACGGGTACGGTCATTGCCAGCGTGGACGGGATCGGTCGCTGTGCGTTTTCGAGGCTCACCGCGCCGAACTGCGGGAAGACCACGCCTTGGTCTGCTGCCAGGAGCCGGAAGTACAGATCCCTCCCCTCGTCGAGGCTGCGTAACGCCCGCCACCGGTTGCCTCTCGCCGAGTGCTTCATCGCATCGGCGGCAGCCAGACAGGCAGCGAAGGTCCACCGTCGCTTCTGGGCATCGTCCGGATCCCAGCGTGCGCGATCGATCGGCGCCTGCAATCGACGGTTCTTGTCCACGAGGGCGACAGCCTCGGGCGGAAGCCCTGCGCGTGCGGTCGACGGCATGACGACGAGAGAGAGTTGGCGCCCGTCACGGTAGACCGTGACCAGGTGAGTGGACTCGGATCCGAAGGGTTCACGGTACCCGGCGACCTTCTGACCGAACTCACCGATCGCTGCCTCGACATCGTCGAGACGGTTCGGCTCGCTCACGCCGATACCCGCATCCACGTCGGAACCCTCATCGCCGCCGCCACGGCCAAGAGAACCGGACAACTCCAACCATGACACCCATGGTGTTGAGCCGGCCCACCGAGTCAACGTGCGAACCAGCTCGATCGGCCCGTGCCGGCCCGTCTCATCCAGTGTCTGCGCCACGACAGCATTCTGACCCGCGTCGCAACACGGCGGCCCGCCCCTGACCGGCCGCTGGCCGATCGGGTTGCGTCCGTCGATGTGACACGGGCCGTGCATGACCACAGGGGTCGCACTTACGTGTCGCGGTTCACGGCACCGGGTGGTAGACCGAGCCTCGAACCTGAAGTCACGAGGCGGAGGGCGACCGGGGGTGACGGCGATGCCCAGCGAGGAAATGCAGAAGGTACTCGACACCCTGTTCGCGCGGCGCGCGGTGCGGGCCGGTGGGCCCGCACCGGCCTCCGTTGAGGAGGAGCGCGCAGGATTCGTTCCTGCGGACGTCCTGCATCCGATCCCCGCAGATGTCACGGTCACGGACGTCACGGTCGGGAGCGCTTCAGCTCATTGGCTGATTCCTCCCGGTGCCGACCCCGACCGAGTACTCCTGTTCCTGCATGGTGGCGGCTTTCAGTTCGGGTCTGTGCGAAGCGACGGCGAGCTCGCGTCGCGAATAGGTCGAGCCGCCGGCATGACGGTGCTCTTCCTCGAGTACCGGCTTGCGCCCGAGCATCCGTACCAGGCGGCGATCGACGATGTGATCGCGGCGTGGCGGTGGCTTCGCACGGAGCGCGGGCTCGATCCCGCGTCGATGGCGGTCGCCGGCGACTCGGCAGGCGGAGGGCTCGCACGTCTACCCGTTGACCCTCCACCTGAAGCCGCCGAGGCCACCGAACACGCGGGGGCCTTCCTCCGGCGGCACATCACCGGCGGCGCATGACCGTCGACACTCATCCCAGCAACTACGACAACCAGCAATCACCGGAGGTACACATGTCCGAGCTCCCACCGCCTCCCGAGGAGATCGTGCTCGCCCACTTCATCGTCTCGAACGATGTCGAGCGCTCTCGACGCTTCTACACCGAGGTGCTCGGTGGCCGAGTGGCATACTCCGGTCCAGGGGGACTCACTTACGTGGCGCTGGCGAATAGCTGGATCATCATCAACGTCGGCGGGGGCCCCACCGATGACAAGCCGGCCGTCACCCTGGCGGCACCGAGCGACCCCGACCTGGTCAGCAGCTTCCTCAATATCCGCGTCAAGGACATCGCGGCCGTGTACGCCGCATGGAGCGCCCGCGGCGCAGAATTCCTGACCCCACCGAAACAACACGAATACGAGATCCGCTGCTACATCCGCGATCCCGACGGTCACCTGATCGAGGTGGGGCAGACCACCGACACCAACGGAGACTGGGCACCGGTTCAGTGGCCATCGGATGTCCTCCCCGACCGGTAGCCACCTCGTCGCGTCAGGGATCGCGGGCGGGTGTCCGCAACAGATGGCTGCCTGCAGCGTTCGCGGTGGGTCGTCCATAGCCCGGGGTTCGGGCACGATCATGACGCCTCATCTATGTCCAGATCGCCCGCCCGTGCGATATGTTCAATGATTCAACATATGGTTCGCGACGCGATGAGGCTCGTAGAGGCGAGGAGGGCAGCGTGCAGGATTCGGAGGCAGGGGTGCATCAGGGCCCCGCCAACCCTCGTCGCTTCGCCGCGCTGCGCAACAAGGATTCGCGGCCGTATCTCTTCACCTCCGGGCTATCGATGATGGCCGACAACACCGAGCATGTGATCACGTATTGGGTGTTGTGGCAGACATTCCACTCACCGTTGCTCGTCGGGTTCCAGGTGATCAGTCACTGGTTGCCGTTCCTTCTGCTGTCTGTGTGGACGGGCACTCTCGCCGAGAAGTACGACTGTCGCAAGCTGATCCAGGCGGCGCAGCTCCTGTTCATGTTCGTTTCGGCTATGTGGGGCGTGCTGTTCCTCACGCACAGCCTGACGGTGTGGGAGGCGTGCATTCTTCTGGTGCTGCACGGAACCGCCGGGTCGCTGTGGTCACCGGCCGAACAGTTGATGCTGCACGACTACGCCGGGCGGGCCGAGCTGCCGAGCGCCGTGCGACTGAACGCAACGTTCCAGAGCCTGGGTATCCTCCTCGGCCCCGTCGTGGGGTCCGCTCTGCTGCTCTGGCTCGGGCCGACGGCCGGAATCTTCGTGAACGTGCTGATCTACCTGCCCATGACGATCCTGATGTGGCGAACTCCGTTCACCGGGCACACGCGGGACTCGGGGACCGTCGACGAGCGGCGCAGAGTCGGCTTCCGCGACACGATCAGGGTGTTGCGCAGCCTCCGCAGGAACCACACGATCATGGCCATGATCATCCTCTCGGGCCTCACCGCGATCACGATCGGGAACGCCCTGCAGGTGTCCATGCCCGTCTTCGCAGAGCGTCTGGGCGCAGGCGGTGAAGGCGGTCTGGCATACGGGATGCTGCTGTTCGCGATGGGGTTCGGCGGCGTGGCCGGCGGGATCCTGCTCGAGGCGACCGGCGTGTTGCGACCGACCGTGCGCGCCGCCGTGCTCTCGACCGTCGTCTTCGGCGCCGCCACCCTGGTCTTCGCGATCAGTGGCAGCTATGCGGTTGCTCTGGCGGCCCTCGTCCTTGCCGGTTGTGGAGAGATCGCCTCGCTATCGATCACGCAGAGCGTCGTGCAGCTGGAGGCAGCCCCCGGAGAGCGCGGGCGCACGCTCGGCGTCTACGGAATGTTCTCGAACGGCTTGCGCACCGGCGGCGGCGTCACCCTCGGCGTGCTCGGCGCGCTCGTCGGCGTCATCCCGACCATCGCGATCTTCGCGGCGTTGCTCGCCGCAGGCGCACTCTGCGCTTGGTGGTACGCCACCGCCTCACGAGCCGCATCCGACCCAGCCGAACCGCGAACCGAACCCGACTTGAATGCGTGAGCCGACGGGTCGCACGGGAGTCGAGGGCGCCGTCGCGGAAGGCGCTCAGGCCATGACTCCTTGGAGTGCTGCCCACTGCAGCAACATGATCGTCTTGCCGTCGACGATCGTCCCGTCGCTGATCATCTGAAGCGCTTCGCGGAACGACAGCTCAATGATCTCGATGTCCTCGCCCTCGTCCGCGACCCCTCCCCCAGCGGTGACTCGATCGGCTGGGGTATATGCAGCGGCGTAGAAGTGCACGCGTTCAGTGACGGAGCCGGGGCTCATGTATGCGTCGAACACGTGGGTCAGATCGCGCACCTGAACACCGAGTTCTTCACGAGTTTCCCGGCGAATCGCCGTCTCCGGGTCGTCCTCGTCGAGCAGGCCTGCGGCGGTCTCGATCAGCATGCCGTCCGGGTGGTCGTTCACATAGACGGGGAAGCGGAACTGCCTCGTCAGTAGGACCGTGCCACGTGTCGGATCGTAGAGCAGGATCGTCGCACCATTGCCTCGATCGTATGTTTCGCGCTGTTGAGTCGACCACAGGCCGTTGCGCCCGCGGATGTCGAAGGTCGTGCGCCGCAGTACGTGCCAGCCGTCCGATGTGATCTCGACATCGCGAATCAGGACGTCCGAGTTCCGGTCGAGGTTGCGGCCGACCTGGTCCAGGCCGGTGCGGCCGCGACTGTCAGGCAGATCGGCGCCAGGTGAGTTGCGCACGTTTCGACGGTAGCGCACGCGGCAAAACTCGATTCAACGGAGCAATCGAAGACGTGGACACGAGTCTCCACTGAGGCTCCCGACCCCGACTCCCGACCCCGACCCGTGCAAGAACCCCGCTGCTAAGCGACCAGCGGGTCGGGCGGTCACGCCGTTTAGAGTTTTGCGGTGACCCGCACGGATCGGCTTTACGCGCTCGTTGAGGAGCTCCGTGCCGCGGCGCCGGGTCGGCGCAGCGCGAGCTGGCTGGCGAACCGGTTCGAGGTGAGCGTTCGGACGATCGAGCGCGACATCGGTTCGCTCCAGGCCTCGGGCGTGCCGATCTGGGCGGATGCCGGGCGCACCGGCGGCTACACGATCGATGCCCACCACAGCCTGCCGCCGCTCGGCCTGTCCGTCGATGAAGCGTTCGCGATCATGGTGGGGCTCGGGCAGCTGGCATCGAGCCCGTTCCAGGGTGCCGCCCGCAGCGCGTCGCAGAAGATCCGCGCCGTCATGAGCGATGAGGACGTGCGTCGCGTCGTGGCCCTGACGGACCGCGTCCAGCTGTTGGAAGACGACGACCGCGCCGGCGCACCTCGACTACTTGCGGACGCGTTGCGGAGCAGAACTGTGCTGCGCATCCGCTATCGCGATGCGGGCGGAACCGAGACGACTCGTGACATCGAGGCCCTGGGCTACGTCGGGAAGGGACAGGATTGGTATCTCGTCGCCTGGTGCCGTCTGCGCGGCGGCGTGCGCGCCTTCCGCGGTGACCGTGTCATGGCAGCCGAAGCCACCGGCGAACGACCTCCGGCACGTGCGATCCGCGTGGAAGACCTGGGGATCCAGTACGGACGCCTGCGCCCGCTCGGCCCGGAATGACCCCGACGGCAATATCCGCAAACACCGACACGACGGTGTCGCCGGCGACGTCCAGCCTTGAAGCCGTATCCGCTTCACGAAAGGCACTCATGGAACTCGCATCCATCCGCATCATCACCCATGACGTGGAGAGGCTCACCGCCTTCTACGAACATGTCACCCAGCGCACCGCGACCAGACCAGCGCCGGTGTTCGCCGAGATCCGTACCGATCGGGCCACCCTCGCCATCGGCGACGTCACGACCGTCGGCATGCTGGGAGCCGCCGCACCCGCTCCCGGCCACCCCTCCGGCATCATCATCGAGTTCCTCGTGGATGATGTCGACGACGAATTCGCCCGACTGCGCCCGAATCCCGACGACGTCGCCCTCCCGCCGACGACCATGCCGTGGGGCAACCGCTCCGCAGTCTTCCGCGACCCCGACGGCAACACAGTCAATCTCTTCACGCGACCCGTCGTAGCCTCTCCCGAACCGATCGTGTCGCATCCATCGCAGGGTTGAGGACGTTTCGGAATGCGATCGGGCGCTGCATGCCAGGGGGCTGGCGGGGGGATGATCGTGGTATGGCCGTCGTCAGCATTGTGGTGTGGCATGTGGTGATGGGATGACCGACGTCGCAGAGGTGAGGCTGCGGGCACGCTCCGGCATCTGGGTGGCGGTGGTGGTGTGGGCCCTGGCCGTGTTCAGCGTCGGGTCGCTTCTCGTGCAGGAGGAATGGGTCGCCTTCCTTCGGGCACTCCCCATCGGGCTGTTCCTGGCCCTCGCGGCGTGGATGCTGTTCGTGCGGCCGGAGATCATCGTGCGGCCCGACGGGGTGGTGCTGGTCAACACCGTGCGCGATATCCGCATCCCGTGGAACTCGGTCACCGACGTTCGGGCCGGGTACACGCTCGTGGTCGAGACTCGGACCGGACGCTTCCGGGCGGCGGCCGGTATCGGCGGACGTACGGCGAACGTGCCCAACTTCCAGACGAATGCCCGCGGCCTGGGCGTGAGATCCCTCGGAGCCGACCAACTCGACGGCCGCGAACAGCAGGCCGAGAACGAAAAGTTGGCCGACGAGCTGGATGCCGATGAGGAGAGCCGGGCGCTTCCGAGGATCATCGACGCCGAACTGCTGGCGGAAGCGCCGGCCACCACCGTCGACGCCATCCGCAGCGGATGGCGACGGGCAACCTGGCAGGGTTCGGCGGCGGCCGACGACGTCACCATCCGCTGGCGGACGGGGTGGATCGCGATCCTCGTGCTGCTGGCGATCGCGTCGGTGGTGGCACTGGTCGCCTGAACCTGATCGCGTTCGTGCCTACTCGCACGTCCGGCGCATCAGATCAGACGCCTCACCTGCTGGGGCCAGCCGCACGCGACGGCGATCTTTCCCGCCCACATCTTCGCGGCGTCATCGTCGGCGACATCGATGATCGTCAGCCCGCCGATGTGCTGCTCGGTCGCCGCGATGAGTCCTCGATCGATCTCGAGTGCGCCGCCGGTCGCGTCGGCGCCGAAGGCATTGTCGACGTTCTCGTCAACGCCGCCGGCGCACACATAGACGCCGGCGTCCTTCGCCTCCTCGACGACGGCGTTCGCGAGCGAGCCCCGGCTCGCGAACCACTCATAGCTGTGATCGCCGACCCACTGCTGGTTGAAGTAGATGATGTAGTGAGGCATGCCCGTCCCCCATCGAGATGTCGTGGCCGCGGGAAGGTGAAACGCAGACAGTCCAAGGATTCACAGTCCCAGCCGTGCACGTCAACACCGGCTCATCCGTCCGACAACCGATCCTTTTGCGCCTCTCGGGTCCGCGGCGCTGTTGCTAGCAGCCGTTTCCGACGCAGAAGTTTCCGATTCGAGTAGTCCCGTCGGATGTGTACACCGGGATGTTTATGGCCTGGTTGTGGGGACCGCCCATGAACCGATCGGTTTGCGACTGTTTGGCCGTCGCGAGCGTCGTGGTGGCGCTGATATCGGGGGTAGCCGCTCTGGTCGGTGACTACCGCGAATGGTTGTCGAGGAAGGTGTCGATGACTCTCCAGGTTGCTTCTGGAGCCTCCATGTGTGGGAGGTGTCCGGCTTCAGCGATCTGGGCGAATTCTGCCGTTGGGATTGCGCTGGCGACTGCCCGTCCGTAGTCCGGGGTGACCACGCGATCGCTTTCACCCCAGACAAAGAGGGTGGGGACGTCGATGAGGCCGAGGCGTGCGAGCAGGTCGGGATCGCTCATCTGTGCGCCTGCTATGGCGGCCATGGTCTGCGCATTGGCTTGTTGAGTGACGCGTTGCTGATCGGTAAGCGTGGCCGGATCGCGATAGCCCCGTTCGGGGTTGTGCCAGGCCACTTCGGCAAGTGCACGTGCGTCGAGCGCGAAGAAATCAGCGATGGTCTCGCCTTCCACGACCGCTCCAACGCCATCGATATTGATCACGGCGACGATGAGCCCGGCATACCGATCCTCGGAGCTGGCCTGGAGCGCCATCTCCAGCGCGATCCATCCGCCGATGGAGGACCCGATCAGTACGACGTCATGCGCGCCTTGTTCGAGCAGATGCGCGAGGTAGCTGGAGGCGAGTTGCGCGACTGAGCTGATCGAGTGCGGTCTCGCGGTTCCGTCCCAGCCCGGGTGGGTGGGAGCGACGGCATGCATCGTTGCGGCGAGATGCCGAACGATGGGTGCTACAGTCTGCGGCCCACCTCCGCCATGTAAGACCAGGGCGGAGCCGGTCCGAGGGTCTCCGGCCTCGAAGATGGGAACGCTGTCTGGAAACAATGCCGTCACAGAAAACTCCATATCAACATCTTTATTTAAGAATGTTGATACGGTAGCACCGTGACAACGGACCTTGAAACCCTCGGCCTCGTGATCAAGCGAGCGCAGTACCGCAACCACCGCACCATGGATACGGCACTACGCGGTATCGGGGTCAGCCTCGTTCAGTGGGATGCCCTGCGCGCAGTCGAGCGCATGCCGGGAGCATCCGGACACGACCTCGCAAGCGCAACATTTCAAAGCGATCAGTCCTTCGGCACCCTCGCAAGCCGACTCATCGAGCGCGGCCTCATCGACCGATCAGCCGGACGTGGGCGCCGACTTGAATACACGCTCACTCAGCACGGCCGCGCCGTGCTCGAGCACGGGCGTATCGAAGCAACCACTGCGCTGCGGGAGCTGTTCTCACCACTCGATGAAGCACAGCGTTCAGCGCTCCTCGACACTCTCACCGCACTCACCCGCGGGGAACCAGCCGATCCGGCCAGGGAGCCATCCACAAGCGACCGTGACTGACGCAGTGGCCGCAGCGCAACGGCCACCCAACGAGCGCCCATCAAGGAAACGTCAAAAGGGCTGCCGCGGGATCCTGCTCCGTGCTGGCATCGGCTTCAGGACCGCACTAGCGTGACTCCGTGGGAGAACGTAGCGAGGGATTCCTCGACAATCTGGCTGTGCCGGGCCCGTTCGGCGCTGGCGGCAAAGATCTCCGGGTGTTCTGGAACGGTGTCCCGCATGTCAAGGATCCAGACCATCCCGAAGACAAGGACTGGTCCACCAGCGAACCGGATCCCAAGGCTCCGTAAGCAAAGGCACCCGCGCGCGTAACGGGGTGGTTGGTGGACGCCCGGGTGTGGTGTCGGGGCGGTCATCGTTGAGGTCCAGGTCGCGATCGCACGGCTCTGGATTCTCTCCGAGCTGACCCAAAAGCCGGCCGCGGAGAAGACCTCCGCTATCGCTGTTGGACCACCGAACCCCAGCGCCCACCCCGGTAGGCCAGCGAGATCGGCAGACAGTGGCCACAGAAGCGACACCGGAACACCGATCGCCGCGACGAGAACAGCACTGCGGCGAAGCCTACGAACGGAGGGAAGGTTCCGGGCGCGCTCAGCGAAGTTCGGTGCGCCCGAAGAGCTTGTCACGCTCGCAAACCTACGACGTCCCCACCGGTCGCAGCGCTCGCAAGCGGATCGACTGGCGTTCGGCGCGGACGAGCTGGCGCTTGGCTCGGTGAGCGAGCGGACCGCGAAGCGGAATGCCCCGGTGAGATTTGCTGCCAGCCGGATCGGCTGGTGTGCGAAGACGCTGATTCGGACGAACCCGAAAGAATCGACCAACAGTGAATGTCCCCCATAAGGGGGTAGTCTGATTGCATGCGCCTTACGGGCACGATCCGCTCTCGCGAGACTCGTGAAGTGACCGTTGAGGGCGACTCGCTATCGCGAGTGGCCGAGCTCATCAATGCTCAGGTTCCCGATGGATGGGTTTTCAGCCACATGGAAACCGAACAGAGCACGAATGGCGTTGTAGTGGCCGTCGGTCACCTCCGCAGTCTCGAAACTCGCGAGATAGACGTCGAAGGTGATGAGTACGGTGCCGCGTACACGGCGCTTCGGGCGATGGTGCCCGAAGGGTGGCAACTTGTCGCGACCGGACCGCGCTAGAAGACGCGCCAGACCACTACCCGACAGAGGCATCACCGAGAACTACCCGAACCAGTGTCGGCCGACAAATCCTGTGGGAGGACATGGCGGGCCGACCCACACAAGCAAGACGTCCAGCTCTCTTTGCTGCGTCGCATGATTTCGCGCCGGCCGTCTCTGCGAAGACGGCCGGCGCGTTCATCGAGATGTGTGCGAGGCATGTCGAATCAGCGGGCCCCTATTCGGAATCGACGTGTTGCACCTGCGCGGCGGCTTCCGCTGCGCGACGCCGCCCGGCAGGTGACCGTGTCAGGAGGGTGACACCGGGAGCAGCCAGACCGACGGCGAGGGGAAGGAGCATGACGAAGGTGTAGAGACCGCCGGCTCCCGAGATGAGCAGCAGGATCGAGCCGACCCCGAGGATGATGGGCATCCAGACGGGGAGTCTTCTGGCCAGGATGAGGCCGATGGCCATGAGGACGAGTCCGATGGGGAAGAGGTAGAAGACCTGCCATTCCCATGTCGCCGCCGATGAGTTACCGGCGACCTCGATGACTTGTCGCGCGAGTTGAGGGTGTCCGGGAAGCAGTGATCCGAGCACCATGCCGAACATTGCGTTGCCCGCTCCGGCGCCGAGGGCGGCGATCGTGGACAGCGCGGCGCCGATCGTGACGAGGATGCCACCGCGGCCCGGGGCAAAGCGCATGAGCCCGACGAATGCAACAGGCAGGAGAAGGACACCGAAGGCGATCAAGATCGTGGATGGAACGTATCGCGGACCGGCGGCGATGATGTCTCGGATGAGGGCGTCGGAATCCTCGCTTGCAGAGACCGTGATCAGATGGCCGATCACCAGCGCGAGTGGCGCGACGAGCATGGTCAGTGCAAGTAGCACCCTGCGCGTCGAGGAGACCCTCTCGAGTTCCGTGTTGGTATTCATGACAATTCCTTTCGTCAGGCTGCGTCGATCGCGACGAGTCGATGCTCGTCAAAGGCGATGCGGGTCGCCCAGCGCCTCGGGTCGGTTCGTTGACCGCCTCGAGGTGGAATCGTGGTGGACTTACAGCCGGCGTCGTCTCCGACCGTTGGGTGAGGGTGTGCCCTCCTGTAGGGGGATCCGGCTGTGCGAGTGCCCGTCCTACACTGATGCCGTGTCCGCCTTGGAGGCAGTCGCGCAACCTGCGCTCACGCGCGCGCGGCGGCGTGACCTTGTGCTTGATGGTGTGCTGGCCGCTGTGCTGGCCACCGGATCCGTCGTCGAGGTGGTGACGCGTCCCGATAACGTCTACGAGTCCAGCGCCGTCATCCCGGTCCAGGTCGCGGCTGTGGTCGTCGCGGCACTGCCGGTCGCGGTGCGGAGAGTGTGGCCCTTCAGCGCGCTCATCGCAGCGACAGCACTGATGTCCGTGTTCCGCATCGTGTTAGACACGCCCGTGGTGCTGTGGAGCCTGGGGGTGATCCTGATCACCGTCTACAGCGCTGCGCGGCACGCACGTGACCCGCTGCAATGGTGGAGCATCGCTCCGCCATTCGGCTTGCTGGCCGTGTACTCGGTGGTGATCCCGGGTTTCTTCAACCTCAACGATCTCGAGATGGATATCACTTTCATGGTCGCCGCCTGGGGCATCGGTCTGGTCCTGCGCTCCTGGGCTGCCACGCGTCGCGCACTGCGCGACAGCCTCGCGGAGGTGGAAGCGGCCGAGGCCGTGCGCACGGCCACCGCCATCAATGAGGAACGTGACCGCATCGCCAGGGAGCTGCACGATGTCGTTGCGCACTGCGTGACCGTCATGGTGGTCCAGGCCGGCTCGGCTCGTCTCGCTCTGCGCAACGATCCCGACGCCAGTGAGTCTGCTCTGCGTGCCGTCGAGGGCACCGGCCGCGAAGCGCTCGCCGAGATGCGCAGGATGCTTGGCTTGCTCAGCGCAGACGACACCGATGATCTCGCACCGCAGCCTTCACTCGCACGCGCGGATCGCCTCGTCGCCCAACTGGCCGGCACCGGCATGCGTATCGACTTCACTGTGGAAGGGACACCACGCCCGCTCCCGCTCGGCGTCGACGTGTCGGCGTACCGCATCCTCCAAGAAAGCCTGACCAACGCCGCCGCACACGCTGCTCGCGCGCCGGTGACAGCCAGGGTGAGGTACGAGAATGACGCAGTTCACCTGGAGGTCACGAACGGCCCAGGTGAGGAATCCGGTCGCGGCAGCGGGCATCACGGTCTGATCGGCATGCGAGAACGAGCTCGCCTCTTCAACGGACGGTTCGAGGGTGAACGGACCGCCGACGGCGGCTTCCGCATCCTCGCGACGCTTCCCGCAGACGGATCGCGATGACCGGGACCGGACCGCGCGCTGCACGCGCAGCGCACGACACCGAATCATCCGCCGCGGTCGACGCACCGATCAGGGTCGTCATCGCGGATGACCAGGGACTCGTTCGCGGCGGGCTGCGCTCCATACTGCAGATGCAATCCGACATCGAGGTCGTCGGAGAAGCCGCCGACGGCGACCAGGCCATCGAACAGGTGCGACTGCATGACCCCGACGTCGTGCTGATGGACCTGCGCATGCCCGTGCTCGATGGCATCGAAGCCACCAGAAGGATCACCGCTGCCAGCCGCACCCAGGTCATCGCGCTGACGACGTTCGAAACAGATGAATACGTCTACGGGGCGCTTCGCGCCGGAGCCGCGGGATTCCTCCTCAAAGACAGCCCCGCCGAATCCCTCGGCGACGCGGTGCGCACCGTGCACTCCGGCCACGCCCTGCTCTCGCCGGCCATCACCCGCCGCCTCATCGACGCCTACACGGCAGCACCCTCACCATCGGCCGAGACTCGGCTCCAGGACCTCACCCCACGAGAACGCGACGTCTTCCTCGCAGTCGCACAAGGCATGTCCAACGCTGAAACCGCACGCACCCTCCTCCTCGGAGAGGCCACCGTGAAATCCCATCTCACGAGCGTCCTCGCCAAACTCGGCCTCCGCGATCGCGTGCACGCCGTCGTCTACGCCTACGAATCAGGCCTCCTGCGGCCCGGACGCGACCTTCAAGGCAAGTGACGGATCCACGCGCATCGCGCTGGAAGTCATCGTTTTCGGAGGACGGCAAGCGTGATCGTGGGGATGAGTGTGAGGCTCACGATGATGGCGCCGATGATGGATGGGCCGTGGATTCCGAGTGGCGTGCCGAGTGCGGCTCCGGCGATTGGGGTCGTGATGGCGGTGCCGGCGTTGAATGCGGAGACGGAGAGAGCGGATCCCAGTGGCGCTGCAGGTCCCGCGTGGTGCACCGCGAGGTGGATGAGGACTCCGTTGGCGCTGAGTCCGAATAGCCCAAGGAGCACGACCAGGCCGATCATTCCTGCGGGAGCGGTGGCGACGGTGGCGATGAGGAGAAGGATCACGCTCGTGGTGGCGGGCACGAGGATCGTGATCAGGCCCGGGTGCGCGTCACCGAATCTGCCGCCGAGCAGCGTTCCTACGAGGGATCCGATGCCGAAGCCGGTGAGCACCGCGGGCACGTAGGCGGCCGGGATCCCGGCTTGCTGGGTCAGGATCGGGGTGATGAACGTGTAGGTGGCGAGCACTCCCCCGCTGGTCGTGAGGCAAGCCAGCAGGGCCAGCCATAGACGTCCAGACAGCAGTCCGCTCATCGAGGAACGCAGGGCGCCCCGTCCAGACGCTGCAGCGTCGTGCGGAATGATGCACGCGATCAAGATGGCGACAACGGTCGCCGCGACCGCGAGTGACCAGAACGTTCCACGCCATCCGAAGGCTTGGGAGATGACGGTACCCGCCGGAACGCCGAGCACTGTGGCGAGTGAGCCTCCCGTACCGATGACGCCCATTGCTCGTGCACCGGAACCGGGCCCGGCCGCATGGGTGGCGACGATTGCGGCGACGGCCCAGAACGCGCCGGTGGCGAGGGCGGTGACGAAGCGCGATCAGGATGATCGTGAAATCGGCGGCGATTGCGACAAGCACATGGCCTGCGACGAAGACGACGAGGGCGAGCATGAGTGTGAGACGTTTCGACAGGCGCAGCGTCACGACCGTCATCAGCGGGGCGCCGATGATCATGCCGAGCGCGAACACCGTGATCAGGTTCCCGGCACGAGCAAGCGACACATGCAACGACTGAGCGATCTCGGGCAGGATGCCGGCGATCACGAATTCCGTCGTCAGCATCAGGAATGTGCCGCCCGCCAGCAGGTAGACGGACAGCGGAAGCCGCTTGCGCGTGTCGATATCGTCGCCGGTTCGTGCGGCCACCTCGAGGGTCATGGCGTTCTTTCCGTTCGCTCGTGAAGACGAGCAGCCCGCAGCTCAGACCGTCAAGAGCACTTTGGTGGCGCGGCGTTCGTCCATTGCCCGATACCCATCGGCCGCCTGCTCCAACGGGAGTGTGAGGTCGAAGACTTTGCCGGGGTCGATGCGACGGTCCCAGATCAGCTGGATGAGGTCGGGGAGGAAGCGGCGCACCGGGGCCGGTCCGCCGTGCAGGTGGATGCCGGTGCTGAACATGGTCTCGCCGGGAATGGTGACGTCGTGAGAGACGCCGACGAAGCCGACATGCCCGCCTGGTCGGGTTGCGTCGATGGCCTGCATCATCGCTTCCTGTGTGCCGACAGCCTCCACGACGGAGTGAGCGCCGAGACCGCCGGTGAGAGCCTTGATCCGTGCGACACCGGCTTCTGCGCGTTCCTCGACGATGTCTGTGGCACCGAACTGACGGGCCAGGGCCTGGCGGTCGGCGTGGCGGGACATGGCGATGATCCGTTCCGCACCGAGCTGCTTGGCCGCCAGGATGCCGCACAGTCCGACGGCTCCGTCGCCCACAACTGCAACGGTCTTGCCGGCACCGGCCTCCGCGGCGACCGCCGCGAACCATCCGGTGCCCAGCACATCCGACAGGGCGAGGAAGGAGGGGACCAGGTCGGGATCGGGGATGCCCGGCGTGGCGACGAGCGTGCCGTCGGCCAGGGGGATTCTTGCCCGCTCAGCCTGGGTGCCGATGGCTCCCATCAGTACACGGTGCACGCAGTGCGACTGGTATCCGGCCCGGCAGATCTCGCACGTGTTGTCGGAGGCCCAGAACGAGCCGACGACGAAGTCGCCGACCTTGACGGTGTTCACCGAGGAACCGATTTCCTCCACGATGCCGGCGTACTCGTGTCCCATCACCGCGTCGTGCACCTGGTCGGCGCCACGGTAGGGCCATAGATCCGATCCGCAGATGCAGGTCGCAGACAGGCGGATGATCGCGTCTGTGGGCTCGAGGATCTGGGGATCCTCACGGTCTTCCACCCGGACATCACCGGGTGCGTGCATGACGACACCTCGCATGGGGTTCTCCTTCGCTTTCTGGTGGTTCCAGCAAACGCGCTTTCGATGCCGCGCGGGAGTTTCTCTCCAGACGTGTACTGGCAGAGGACCCCAGCCCGACCGAGCCCGACCTACCCTGACTGGTATGGACAACAGAGCCGAGGTGCGCGAGTTCCTCATGACCCGCCGCGCCCGCCTCACCCCGGAGAACGCCGGCCTGCCTGCCGGCAGCAACCGCCGGGTCGCCGGGCTGCGCCGCAGCGAAGTCGCGGCCCTAGCCGGTGTCAGTGTCGAGTACTACTCGAAACTGGAACGCGGCAGCATCGCCGGCGCCTCCGCTTCGGTGCTCGACGCGATCGGCAGCGCGCTGCAGCTGAACGACACGGAACGTGCGCACTTGCTCGACCTTGCCAGGGCGGCCGACGGCATCCCCACCTCCGGACGTGCCCGCCGAGCCGCGGTGTCGAGCAGACCCGTGCGGCGGCCAGCGCTGAACTGGGCTTTGGATGCGATCACCGACGCCGTCGCATTCGTACGCAATCCGCAGCAGGACCTTCTCGCGACCAACCCTCTCGGTCGCGCCTTCTACTCACCGCTGATCGGTGACGGTGGGCGCACACCGAACCTCGCGCGGTTCCAGTTCCTGGACCCCGTTTCGCGTGACTTCTATCCCGACTGGGACCTCTTCGCGCAGATGTGTGTTGGCATCATGCGTGCCGAAGCCGGGCGTGATCCACACAACCGCGCGCTGCAAGACCTCGTCGGTGAACTCGCCACGCGCAGCGATGTGTTCCGTGCCCTCTGGGCAGCTCACGACGTTCGCACCCACGGATCGGGCACGAAACGCTTCCACCACCCCGACGTCGGTGAACTCACCCTCGCCTACGAGGAGCTCGCCATCACCGCCGAACCCGGCAAGATCCTGATGATCTACACCGCTGAACCCGGCTCCCCATCCGCTGAACGACTCCGCCTCCTCGGCAGCCTGGCCGCCACCCAGAACGCCACAGCTCGCCAGCAGGCGGAGAACGCGTGAACGCGGAGCGCAATCCGATCGCACCGTAGACACGGCGACCACGCTCGTACGACCCTGGGTTCGGCGCTCATTCGTGCGCCCGTCGACCGCGGAGAGTGTCATTGTGGCGTCAGCGCTACCCGAAGTTCGTCCTCACGACCCTCGCAATCACCACAACGGACGGTGACTGGCCGAGCCACGTCCCCATCGACGGGCGGAGCGGCCTCGACCGCCGTCCTGGATCATGACCGAACAACCCCGCACCCTCCCCCGCGACCGGATGACAGGCATCGCCGGCCAGGTCTCATCCGAGTGCCTCGGCCTGACTTTCGTTCCTGTTGGGTGCTTTGTCCGGCAGGTGCCGGGTTGGCTGATTCGAGGTCAGCGTAGTACGCGGTTTCGACCTCGGTCGGGGTGCGCATCTCGAGCTCGCCGTGGAGGCGCTGATTGTTCCACCACCACACGTATTCCAAGGTCGCGAGCTCGACCTGTTCGACGGTTCGCCAGGGGCCTTGCCGGCGGATCAGTTCGGTCTTGTAGAGGTTGTTGACCGCCTCGGCGAGGGCGTTATCGAACGAGTCGCCGACGGTTCCGGTGGAGGGCGCGGCGCCGAGTTCGACGATGCGGTCGGTGTAGACCATCGCCATATAGTTCGATCCGTGGTCGGAGTGATGCGTCAGCCCGGCCAGGTCTCCGCCGGCGTCCCAGGCGGCCATGTCCAGCGCCTGCAGCGGCAGGCTTTCGGTTTTGAGGGTCGCGGCGACGTTCCAGCCCACGATCCGGCGCGAGAAGACGTCGGTGATGAAGGCGACGTAGGCGAACCCGGACCATGTGCGACATAGGGGATGTCGCAGACCCAGAGCCGCCGCGGAGCGTCGGCGCGGAAGCGCCGCTTCACGAGGTCCGCCGGCAACGACAGGGCCTTTTCGGTCTTCGTGGTGAACACCCGTTTGGACTTCTTCACCCCGCGGACCCCGGCCAGGCGCATCAGCCGTTCGGTCTGGTCGCGGCCGATGTTCCAGCCCTGCCGGCGCATCAGCGCGTGCATCTTCCGGCGCCCATAGACGTCGTAGTTCTCCGCGTGCAACCGGGTGACCTCCGGCACCAGCAGGTCATCACGCAACTGTCTCGCCGATGGGGCGCGACCCACCGCTGGGATAACCGCGGGAGGTGAGGAACCCCTGGACTGCAGGTCGGAGGACCCGGCAGATGAGCTCGACCCCGAAACGATCCCGGTGTTCATTGATGAACCGGATCATCTCGGTCAGGGGCGGTCGAGCTCCTTCGCGAAAAACACGCTCGCAGCCTTCAGGATCTCGTTCGCCTTCCGCAGCTCGGCGACCTCCCTCTGCAACCGCTTGATCTCCGCCGCGGCATCGGTCGTGACCCCGGGCTTCACCCCTGCATCGACCTCGTAACGGCGCTGCCACAGCCGGAGCGTTTCCGCGCTCATCCCCAGCAGCCCGGCCACGTGTCGCACAGCGCTCATCATCGTCGGGTGCTCCGGCCGTGCCTCCGCGAGCATCCGAAGAGCCCGCTCACGCATCTCCGGCGAATAGGTCCTGTTCATCGTGTTCCATCCCCACTAGAAGAACGGAACGAAAGTCAGGCCGATTCAACGACCTCCTCGCACTGCGCGGTGGTGACTCAGCAGTTGGCGTGTTGGTGGTTGTGGTGTGTCCGGTTGTGGTTGTGCTGATCGCCTGCAACGGGTGATCCGCCAGGGCTGTCCTTTCCGTGCGCATCGTGGTGTCTACCGTGATGTCGGCACCACCGGTGTAGCGGTGCCGGCAGAGGTGGTGACCCGCGTTCACCTGCGAGGGCGGATGCCACTGAACAGTGCAACGGGCAGCGGGAGGAAAACGGCGATGACGGAGACAAGCAGCAACGGCACGAGCAACGACGGTCTGAGCCAGGACGACGCCGAACTCGTGGCCGAAGAGATCGCCCTGGAGATGGCGGAAGCCGACGCCGAACTCGGACCGATCGACTTCCTCGTGATCGAGTTCCCTGCCGGCCAGAGCACCCTGACCGGGGAGGCTGTCGCGACCCTAGCCGAGTTGGCCGCCTCGGGAACCATACGCATTCTCGACTTCGTGGTCGTGCACAAGGGCGAAGACGAATCGATCAACATCATCAAGGCCGAAGGTCTAGAGGGCCTGGGCATCCTCGGAACCCTCGAAGCGAGCCTCGCGGAAGCAGTCGCCGAACAGGACCTGGTCGACGTGGCAGCGGTGATGGAACCAGGAAGCGTCGCCGGGGTTCTGGTCTGGGAGAACACCTGGGCTGCCCCATTCGCCGCAGCCGTCAGCAACAACGGCGGACGACTCATCGCCTCCGGCCACATCCCAAGCCAAGCCCTCCTCACCGCCCTCGCAAACCAAGACAACACCAGCAACGACAACGACAACGACGAATAGACGTCAGGCCGGACGAACACCGTCAGAAGAGAACGAAACCCACACGGCGCCCACAACGGGACGCTGAAAGCAACCGAAACAGCAGCCGCCAGCCCACGGAACCCTCGACCAACGACGCAACCACCACACTCAACATCGCCCCAACACAGCCCGATCGCGTCACCGCCGGCAACCGGGTGCAAACCGCACCGGGAATCGGATGGTTCGGCACCCTTCCGCTTCTACCGCCCGAAAAACGAATACTGCGCTCATGCGGTGCCGGAAGCGTGCGAGTCGAAAGAAGAGATGCATGGCAGCGAAGGGGCTCGAGCGCTGGGCACCGGGCATCGCGACGTTGCGCACATACAAGCGGGCGTGGCTGTGGCCCGACGTGCGGGCGGGAATCGTGGTCACTGCTCTGCTCATCCCCGCCGGGATGGGCTACGCGGAGGTCGCAGGCCTCCCGCCGGTGACCGGTCTGTACGCGACGATCGTCCCGCTCGTCGCGTACGCGATCTTCGGGCCGTCGCGAGTGTTGATCCTCGGCCCGGACTCCTCGCTCGCCCCGATCATCGCCGCGGCGATCCTGCCATTGGCCCTCGGCAGCGAGACACGCGTGGTCGCTCTCGCAGGGTTCCTCGGCATCCTCGTCGGCGCGATCCTGCTGCTCGGCGGCATCCTGCGTCTCGGCTTCGTGACCGACCTCCTCTCCAAGCCCATCCGGGTCGGGTACCTCAACGCGATCGGCGTCCTGGTCGTCATCTCTCAGATCCCGAAGCTCCTCGGCTTCTCGACCGACGCGAACGGACCGCTCGCGGAGATCATCGCGATCGTCCACGATGTCGGCAGGGGCGAGGTGGTGCCGATCGCGCTCGCGTTCGGCCTCGGTTCGCTCGCGCTCATCTATGCGCTGAAGTGGCTCCGCTCGCCGATTCCGGGCGTGCTCGCCGCCGTCGTGGTCGCCATCCTCGTCACGTGGCTGCTGCAGCTGGGCGATGTCCTTCCCGTCGTCGGGGCACTTCCCCGAGGCCTCCCTTCGCCAGCCCTCGAGGGGCTCCGGCTGCCGGACCTGACCGCACTGATTCCCGCCGCGGCGGGAATCGCGCTCGTCGCGTTCACGGACAGTGCAGTGCTGTCACGGACGTTCGCCGCACGCCGCGGGGAGACCGTGGACGGCAGTCAGGAGATGACGGGCATCGGGTTCGCCAACATCGCGGGCGGAGCGCTCGGCGGGTTCCCGGTCTCCGCGTCGTCGTCGCGCACGCCGGTCGCGGAGCAGGCCGGTTCCCGCACCCAGGTCACCGGGGTGGTCGGCGCTGCGCTCATCGTCGTCTTCATCCTGGTCGCCCCCGGAGTCACGGCCTACCTGCCGACGGCGACGCTCGCGGCCGTGGTCATCTCGGCAGCGATCGGGCTCATCGACGTCCGCGGCACGATCGGGCTGTTCCGGATGGACCGCGTGGATGCCGTGCTGTCCCTCGCCGCGTTCCTCGGCGTCCTCGTCGTTGGCGTGCTCCCCGGCATCGTCTTCACCATCATCCTGTCGCTGCTCGCCGTGATCATCCGCACGTGGCGGCCGTATCGTGCCGAGCTCGGCCGCGTCCCCGGGCTCCGCGGCTACCACGACCTGTCCCGCAACCCCGCCGCCGCGCGCGTCCCGGGAGTCGTGATCGTGCGGTTCGACGCCCCGCTGTTCTTCGCGAACGGCTCGAGCTTCAGCGCCTTCGTGCGGGAGCGGACGGCGGCCGCAGGACCCGGCATCCACACCGTCATCCTCGCCGCCGAGCCGATCACCGACATCGACACGACCGCGATCGATGAGCTCGTCGAACTCGACGACTCCCTCGCGGCGAAGGACATCCGGCTCGTGTTCGCGGAGATGAAGGACCCCGTGAAGGACATGCTGCGCGACTTCGGGGTGACGGATCGGTTCACGCCGGACCGGTTCGCGCCGACCGTCGGGGCTGCCGTGGATGCCGTCACCGGCACGCTCCGCGGCGACATCGATGGCAGTCCCGAAGATCCGGACGACGAGGATGACGACGAGACGGACCCGCCGGCCTGACGACTCATCACCCATAACGCCCCGCCAGCCCGGTGCATCACCGGCCGACGAGAGCTGGGCAGTGCAAGCGAATGCACGTGTGCGTCCCAGGCCACGGTACTCGCCGGCTCGACGAAGTGGCCGAACCACGTGCGGGCACAATGTGGGCAAAACGATCCTGAAACACAAGAACGGCAGCCCCTCGAGGACTGCCGTTCCCAGTGTTTACCAGGTGAGTAGCGGGAGCGGGACTTGAACCCGCGACACCACGATTATGAGCCGTGTGCTCTACTCAGGCCTCCGGAAGCACGCGAGACAGAAGCAAAATCCGCGGAATTCCGCGGATTTCGAGGTCAATGAAGTCACCTCAAACCCATTCGGTTTCATTCAGTTGTGGGCAAATTGTGGGCAAGCGCGGTTCCCGAGAGAAGCAAGAACCTTGTGATGTCTCAAGACATCGGTGACTGTTCTGCCTCAGGACATCGGTAACACTTCATGTCTCAAGACATCGGTAACGCTCAGTGGGTTTTGCGTGGGCCGCGGGGTCCGCGGGGGTTGCCGCTGCCGACGTATTTGTGCCCGGAGCAGGCCAGGGATACTCGGCCAGGAGCGTGCAGTCGGCGTCGATGATCAGCAACCGGTTGTCCTCCTCGACCCGATAAGCGATCGCTCCGGCAAGCGTGCGGTGCCGTTGTCGTGGATCCGCGTCATCCGTATCCCGTCATCCGGCTGCGGGATCGGCCGCGGCGGTTCGACCACCGGTGTCGAAGCCCAAGCCATCGCTGGAGTGACCCGACCCGGCAGCCCTCGGTGTTATAGATCACATCGAACGCGTCGACCTGGACCTGCAACTGCTCCAAAGTCTCGGCCAGCGGTTGCTTGTCGAGCCAGCGGAACAGGGTCTGATGGAAGCGCTCGTTCTTGCCTTGCGTGGTCGGTTTGTAGAGTTTGCCGGTGATCGGTTCGACGCCAAGCGATCGCAGGTAGGCGACCAGCTGCCCCAGCACCCCGCGCCGGGACGGGTTCAACGCGGCCCCGTTGTCCGAGAGCAGCCGCTGGGGAACACCGTGGGCGGCCATGCCTTTGCTGACCACGGCGATCGCACCCTCAGAGGTCTCACCCCAGGACACCTGGGAGGCGATCGCGAGCCTGGATTGGTCGTCGATGAGTTTTCGCGTTCGTCGCTGACTTTGCCAACACACCCCAGTGGTACACGGCGGTGAAGCGAGTTGACCGCGTGCGTTGGGCCGGCGGCGCTCGAACGCGATATGCCGTGCTCTGCCGGCTGACCAGTGGCGACGTCGTCAACACCGTGGAAGTCACCAGCTACATAGATGGGCAGGAAATCACACTCACATCAATCGATGGGCCGACGCCGTTTACCTACAGATACCGCGTCTAAAACGCGTCGCACGGGACGCGACTCCAGCTCGAGGGCACTATAAGCGCGGCCGGGCTATCGGGGCCAGCCCGCTTTCTCGGGCCGGTAGCCGAACGACTCTTCAAACGCGGTATGCGAGATAACTTGGACACCTTGAAACAATTACTGCAGCGGCAGCCTCCGTTCGAGACTCATATTTTCGCTTTCTGCAGACGGCGTCGAGCACGGCAAAGCTGAGGGTGCGAACAGAAGATTCAGGTGTGGCTCGCAGCTCGCGGCGCTCGATTGGACCCGCGCCCGGCAACCTCCTCGCTGTCGGCGTCGCCTCGATGAACACGAAGTAATCTTTTGCACTCGCCGCGAGCATGGCGGCCTCTCACTGTCACTCATTTTGGGATGGAGGGACGCGACCGACCGAGGCAATGCTGTTGTCGCGGGAAAGGCGCCCGTGAGTGGAGCCTTCCCGTCGTTCGTATCGCTTGACTGGATCGCCGGATCTGCACATTCCTGGTGGACGGCTGGTTTCCGTGACCTTCAGAGACGTCGGAGCACCGTTAGGGAGCTCGAGTAGTCCGGCTGGGAGGCGGCCATCACGTCGGGCGTTGACTCCGGGTCAAAGACAAAGGGGAGGCCCCAACCAGTGAGGAGCGCGCCGCGATATTCAGCGCCGCTTGACTCGTCGCGGTACGTCGCCTTGGGGTCAAGGCCACGCAGCCGCAACCGTCGGGGCGTCTCCGAAAGGGATCGATGCGGCTCGTAGGACAGCACGACGACCTGATCCTCGTCGCTGTACTGTAGGGCGGAATAATCACGTCCCGGCTCGCCACCGAGCCTATGGAGCGTGCCCATCTGCACCGTCTTGCGGATGCGCTTGTAGGCTTCGATGTGCTCAGCGCTGCGGGCGAGATCGCTCTCACTCCACGACCTCAAGTCACCACCAAGGCCCATGCTGCCCGCCATGGCGACGTGGAAGCGATAATCGAGCGGGATTCGTCGTCCCGTCAACGGGTTCACCTCATCCGTCACCCAGGCGTACATCACCTGAGCAGGGTAGATCTGCGAGAACCCGCGCTGGATCACCTGCCGGTCAAGAGCGTCGGTGGCGTCGCTCGGCCACACTTGGTCGGTGCGCGCCAAGATGCCGAGATCGACACGTCCGCCACCACCCGCACATGACTCGATCGTCAGCCAGGGATAGGCACGACGCAGTTCATCCATGATCCAATAGACCCCTCGCGTGTGTTCGATCCAAACCCAATCCTGCCTGTCCGGCTCCGCGGGCCAGCCTGCTTGGGTGAACGAACGGTTCATGTCCCACTTGAGGAAGTCGACATGGTGTTCAGATACGAGCGCGCTAAGCCAGGAGAAGGCCCACTCCCGCACGTCGGGGCGCGCGAAGTTGAGCACAAGCTGTTTGCGCTGCTCGTCACGTCGGCGGCCGGGCCAGTGCAGCACCCAATCCGGCCGCTGCCGGTAAAGGTCGCTGTCCGGGTTCACCATCTCGGGCTCTACCCAGAGGCCGAAATTCATCCCCAATTCCCTGATCGTTGTGACGAACGAGGCGAGGCCATTGGGGAACTTGGTCGTACTGACCGCCCAATCACCCAGCCCGGATGCTGAACTGTTCCGGCTGCCGAACCACCCATCGTCCAGGACGAACGTCTCGACGCCGATGGCTGCGGCGCGTCGAGCGAGGTCGCTCTGATTCTCCTCAGTAACGTCGAACCACGTCGCTTCCCATGCGTTGTACTCGATCGGTCGCACATTCTCTGGGCGCGGTAGGACGTGAGCTCTGACATAGTGATGCCATCCCTGGCTTGTGCCGCCGAAGCCCTCCGCGCAATAAAGCCCGAGAAAGCGCGGTGTTTCGAGCCGTTCCCCGGGCTCCAAACGCCAGGAAAGGCCATCGTGTCCGAAGCCGCCCGTGATGGACACTCCGCCTTCGGCTCGTCGCGTTGTCGTGATGTGCCAGCTCCCGCTCCATGCCAACGTAAGTGAGTGCACCGCTCCGTGCTGTTCCGTTGCGGTGCCATCGTCGATCATGACCCAGGGATCGGCCTGGTGTCCTGTTGTGCCATGCCGGCTGCCGATGGTGTGTTCACCGCGGCCGACCTCGCGTCGCTCAACCTGATTCTCGCCAGCCCAATAGCCGTGGGCGGTGGACTGGCGGTAATCGATTTGGTCAGGAATGACCCAGTTAGCCGAATCGGCTCTCAGGATATGGATAGGTTCGGGGCCCCCGTTTGTGACGGTCACCCAACGTTCGATCACATCGCTGTCGTGGTGCACGGTGTATAGCAACTCCACTTGCAGCCCGAAGCTGCGGTCGACAAGGTGAAGTGTCAGCGTGCGGCCTGCGACTTCCGAGCGTACAAATGACAGCTCCACCGACCGCACCCCGCCGGCGAAGACGACCTGAAGTGAGGGCGCTCCCCAGTGCACGCCGCCGTCGACGGGGAACTGTTCGTCAATTTCGCTCGGACGCTGGAAACTGGAGAACATCCTGGTCGGTTGGCTCGACGCGAACTCGTTCTCCACTCCCGCGGGTAGCTGGGCGCCCCAGTACTTCTGTAGAGGTGTTCCCTCCACATCAAGGCCGACAATATAGCTGGAGATGGGTGTTCGCAGGTGCCACACCCGGGCGTCGCTACTCGTCAGAATCCATTCATTCACGTCCGGACTCCTCGGGGTTGGATTGGGAATTCGAATATCGGGCGAGCTGGCCTGCAACGTGTTCGCGAAACGTTCCGTACATCAGAGTTCCGTCCAATCCAGGATCACTTTGCCGCCGTGCGCGCTGGCCGCGGCCGCGAAGCCGTCTTCCCAACGGCTCGCCGGAAACAGGTCGGAGACGATGGACGCGATCGCGTTGCGCAACGTCTCGCTGGTCTGCAGCATCGCGCCCATCGCGTTCCAGGTCTCGAACATCGCGCGACCGTAGATGCCCTTGAGCGTGAGCATGTGGGTGACGACGATGCTCCAGTCGACGGCGATCTGCGACGACGGCAGGCCGAGCATCGCGATGCGGCCGCCGTGGTTCATGTTCTCGATCATCTGGGGCAGCGCGCTCGGCGCACCGCTCATCTCGAATCCCACGTCGAAGCCTTCGCGCATCCCGAGCGCGGTCTGCGCATCCCGGATCGACGCGGTGCGCACGTCGACGGTGAAGCCGGCGCCCATCCCTTCGGCGAGCGCCAGCCGGTCGGGGTTGATGTCGGTGCCGACGATGAAGCGCGCGCCGACATGGCGGGCGACCGCGATCGCCATGAGACCGATCGGTCCACAGCCAGTGACCAGCACATCCTCACCGACCACCGGGAACGCGAGGGCCGTGTGCACGGCGTTGCCGAGCGGGTCGAAGAGCGCGCCGACCTCGGGCTCGATCGCGGAGTGGTGCACCCACACGTTGGTCGCGGGCAGGGTGAGGTATTCGGCGAAAGCGCCGTTGCGCTGCACGCCCAGGCCCTGGGTGCGGATGCACATCTGGCGACGCCCCGCGCGACAGTTGCGGCAGGTGCCGCAGACGATGTGGCCCTCGCCCGACACCAGGTCGCCGACGGCGGCGTCATGCACGAGCGGACCGACCTCGACGACGTCGCCGAAGAATTCGTGGCCCGGGATGAGCGGAGCCGCGACAGCGGAGGCCGCCCAGTCGTCCCAGCGGAGGATGTGCAGGTCGGTCCCGCAGATTCCGGTGCGGAGCACGCGGATCTTGACGTCCTCCGGCCCGTCTCGCGTTCGGGAACGTCGATCAGTTCGAGGCCTGCTGCAGCCTCGGCTTTGTAAAGGGCCTTCATGGGGTGGACCCAACTATTGTCGCGCCTGACCGTTCGAGCTGACCGGCGTCGAAGTACTCTACGAGTTCCGCGGAGAGCCGTGGAATGGTCATGGCATCCGAATCACCGCGAAGAGACCGGGTCGCCACTACTGCGGCGGCGATAGCCTCCCGCGCCGCAACGGGCGACGTGACTGTGACGCCACCGCCCTCTCGGACGAACCGGATGAACTCCCCAACGAGCAGCGCATCGGCCCCGCCGTGCTCACCCTCTACCTCCGGGACAATGAACGACTCGTCAGCGGGGGCGGCACCTGGGTGCCGCCGGTTCCAGAGCCGCACCTCAGCGCCCGACTCGTCGCCGAGATTCTCAATCCGACCCTCAGTGCCGATCACCGTGTAGTTGCGCCAGTAGTCCGGGGTGAAATGACATTGCTGATAGGAGGCGAGCACGCCGTTGTCGAGAACCATGTTGACCTGCGAGATGTCCTCGACGTCGATCACCGGATTGAGTCCCTCCGCCGCAGTCGGGGGCCAGTTGCCGAGACTGAACCAGTCGCGCATCCGCTCGCCCGACCGATCACGGCGATCGTCAATATCTCCATAAACGCTCAGCGAGCCCATCGCCTGGACGCGGCTCGAGTATCCGTCGGCGAGCCAGTGGATCACGTCGATGTCGTGCGCCCCCTTCTGCAGGAGCAGGCCGACCGATTTGGACCGATCCGCGTGCCAGTCCTTGAAGTAGTAGTCGCCGCCGTTGCCGACGAAATGCCGGCACCATACAGCCTTGACCTCGCCGATCCGGCCCTCCTGGATGAGACGACGCATCAGAGCGATCACGGGCATGTGCCTCATGTTGTGGCCAACATAGAGACGCGATCCGGTACGGTGGGCCACCTCGAGGATGCGGTCGCAGTCCTCGATCGAGATGGCCAGCGGCTTCTCGCAGAACACCGCTACGCCCGCCTCCAATGCACGAATCGCAACCGATGCGTGCTGGTCATCGGGTGTTAGAACCATCACAGCATCTACACCGGACCGCAGCAGTTCGCCGAGATCAGCGGTGATGAGCGCGTCGGGGAATGCTGCGGCGGCCTCGCGTCGCGAGCGTTCGCTGACGTCGCACACCGCCGTGACCCGCGAATCGAATTCGGGGCGATGCACCTCGATTGCGAGATGCCCGCGGAGCCCGAACCCAACGACCCCGATGGAGAGGTTCTCCAGCTTCATACTCTCGTGCCGCGCGAGTCCGGACGATGGATCAGCGGTTGCGACGGATACCTCTGCGTCTTCTTCCACGGTGGAGATGGTGGCGCGCTTGGTCATGATCTGCTAATCCCTTGTGCCGAGAAGGCCGTTCCATAGATGGACTGTTGTGAGACGGGCGCAACGCGTCTGCCCGCACGGAATGGGTGGTCAGCGGTCCAGGCCGAGGACGATGAACTCCCATGGCCGCAGCGGTTCGCTGAGCCGTACGACACCGCCGATCCAACTCCCGACCGTGCGGCTGCCGTCGCGACGGACGTGCACGACAGGCGTCTGCTCAGCACTCACGTCCAGGCGGAGTGAGAACTCGCCCGGCGCGTCGTCGCCTCCGGCGTTCCATACCGCGATGGCCTTGCGCTCGGCGTCGGCGAGAGCGTACGGGACAAGCCGTGGCACTCCGGACGCTCGCACGCCCCGATGGCCAAGCCAGTCGACGACAGCCGTCAACTGGGCGGCGAGTTGGCGGCTGAGAACCAGGTTCGGCCGGTCCGCCGGCCACGGGACCGTGGCAACGCGGCCGCCGCAGTTGTTCTCGAAAAGGACAGCGCCGTGTCCGGCCGGCCGACCCGCCGCGTCCACCACCGGCTGATGATGCGCGCACCCTCTGCGGGCACGCCTTGCATGATTCGCCAGGGCGCGCCTCCGGGGACGTCGGGCCACGTGGCCGGGTCGACCGAGAACGAGGCACCTGGGCGAAGCGTGAAGGTTGAATCGTGGCAGACCTCGCGGGTCGCGACGACGGCGGCCGGGCGTTCAACAAACGCTGCACCTTCCACTCCGATGAGGTGGCCGAAACCGCGCCTGGCCAGCACGACGGCCGCTCCGGCATCCAGCAACAGACCTCCGGCAAACATCCCCTCGAGCTCCTCATCGCTGAAACCCCAGACGGACTCCCCCGACAGCGCGTTCACCGCGCTCGTCGTCGCAGTCGTGGCATGACCTGTGCCGAGCAACGCATACGCCCAGCCGCGGTTTTGCACGACCAGAGACTGCCAGCGGGGCGTCGAGCGGTCAAGCGCGACGTCGCGGGCGGCCGACTTCGACCACGGCAGCCCGACCCCTGTGCTCCGCATGGTCTTGGGAAAGCTCTCGGAGAGCCAATCCATGGTGCTGCGCCACTGCGCGAGGAAGCCGGAGAGCCCCGGCTCATCGGCAGGATGGTTTGCCAGGAAGTCCGTGACGCTCAGCGCGAGGCCGTCACTGCCGGCCACCTGCGCCAACGCCATTTGGGCGGCGGTCTGCGCGTATGACTTGTTCCAGGCGCCGTATGGCCAGCACTCGATCTCGGGGTACGACTCGAGCGCGGCGGGCTGGACGCCGCGTTGCTGATCGAGGAGCACAACTGAGCTCGCGAACTCGCGCCCTGTCACCTCGGAGTAGCCCCAGAAGTGCGGGCGATGTGCGGCGGGGATCTCCAGCCATGCAGGCCAATCGCGCCCCTCGGCGGCGTGCTGCTCGGTCCGGCTGGACATGAGGCCGAGCCGGCTCCCCTGGGCGTCGACTGCCGCACGACACATGGCGAGAAGCTCGCGGCCGGTGTCGTCCCACATTCGCATCCACTCGGAGCGCCATGGGCTCGGGGCGCCGGGCGCGGTGCACGCGGCTACCAGCTCCTCGCGGGAGGTCTCGACGCCCGTTCGTGCCGCGAACTCCTCCAGGTGGAGTGGGCAGAAGCAGCCGCCCCAGTCCAGGGGCATGTGGTTGTGGAGGCGGATATCGTCCTCGATCCAGACGGTTCCGTATCCGTCGCGTGCGCACCGTGACAGAACGTCAACGAAGTAGTCGCGCCATGTCGGGTCGAGCGGGCACACTTGCGCGGTCGCTGCACGGCCCCACTGATCGACCATCGGCTGCCACTGTTGTTCGGCTCGGAATGTCCGGTCCCAGTCGCCATGGCCCAGCGTGTTCGCTGGGTTCAGGCTCACCGCGATTCCCGCCTCCTGCAATGCGTCACGCCACCCGCGGGCTGCCGTCAGCCAGCGTTCGAGCTCGTCGATGGTGACGTGGCCGTCCCAGAACTCCATGTTGCAGAGGAAGAGGCACACCTCTTCGGCACGGGAGTCCGTGGCGAACCGCGCGAGCCGTTCGCCCACGACGCGGGGATCCTCGGCGACGTCAGGCTGGATACGGAGGATGTAACGCGTCGGCATGCTATTTCACGCTCCCCGCGGCGAGCCCGGCACGCCAAAATCGTTGCAGACAGAGGAAGGCGATAACCAACGGGATGATCGAGAGCAGGGCGCCCGTGATCGTCACGTTGTACGGGACACCGTTGTTGAACTGGGAGCGCCAAGCGGCCAGACCCACGGTGATCGGCTGCAAGGAGCTGTCTGAAAGCATGATCGCTGGCAGGAGGTAGTTGTTCCAGATTCCGACGAACTGGAACAGAAAGATCGTGACGAGGGCCGGGGTCATCACCGGTACCGCGATGCGCCAGAACACGCCCGCCTCCCTCGCTCCGTCCAAGCGGGCAGCCTCAATCATCTCGTCCGGTACCGACGCGGACGCGTAAACCCGCGACAGGTACACCCCGAACGGGCTGACGATGCTTGGTAGGAACACCGCCCAGAACGTGTTCACGATCCCGATGGACGTGAACATGAGGTACAGCGGCAGGGCGAACATCGGAGCCGGCACCAAGACGGCCGCGAGAATGATGTTGAACGCCGCGTTCTTGCCGCGGAATCGGTACTTTGCCAGCGCATAACCGGCCATCACCGACAGCGCTGTGCCCGCAGCCGCTCCGAGAACGCTGTAGAGGGCGCTATTGAGCATCCAGAGCCCGAAGAGGCCACCCTGCATCGCGAACACCTGCTGAACGTTGTTCCACAGGTCGAAATGCGAGAACCAGAAGCCGTTGGTGGAGAACAGGTAGCCCTTGTTCTTCGTCGCCGTCACCAGCAACCACCAGACCGGCGCGAGCGAATAGATCGCCGTGACCAGCAGGATCAGGCCGACGACGACCTTGCTCATCAGCGGTGCGCTGGCCGGTGTGTACCCACTTGATGGCCGTTTTTCTCGAGTCGTCGCGGGCCGCGGTCGAATAATCGTGTCGGTCATCTCATCCCTCGTTCGAGTGGCGCTGCGTGAGTTTGAGGAAGCCGAAGGAGACGACGCAGGTGCCAAGGGCGAGCACGAGCGACATGGCAGCGGCCAGGTTGTAGTTGTTCAGGTCGGCCGCATGCTGCACCACCATGATCGGCGAAAACGTCGAGGTGACAGAAGGTGCGATGTGGCTGCCTGGGCCGAGAATCTGCGGCTCGTTGTAGAGCTGGACGGTGCCGATGATCGAGAAGACACCGGTCAGGATCAGCGCCGGCCGCACGAGGGGCACCTTGATTCGCCAGGCGATCCGCCATCCGGAGCAGCCGTCGATCGTGGCCGCCTCGATGAGCTCGGCCGGGATCGCCTTGAGTGCCGAGTGGATGATGAGCATGTTGTAGCCCGTCCAGCCCCACGTGATCATGTTCGCGATCGAGAAGAGAACGACATTCGGTGAGACGAAGTCAAGGTGGATGCCGAGCGGAGCGAGCACGTCCTCGAATGGGCTCACGCCCGGCGCGTACAGGAAGGACCACATGATGGCGGCAATGACGCCCGGCATCGCGAAGGGCAGGAAGTAGATCAGGCGATAGGCCGCACCGAAGCGCGCCGACTTCGAGTCAAGTAACAGCGCCAGACCCAGAGCCAGCAACAGCATGAGCGGCACTTGGAGGATGCCGATCAGGGCAACCCGGCCGATCGACTGGATGAAATCGGCGTTCTGGAAGGTCGCGACGTAGTTCGCGAAGCCGACGAACATCGTTACCGGCGCATCGAAACCCAGACCGGAGCGACGCTGCTCGAAGAAGCTCTGGTAGACGGCGTAAAGGATGGGCGCCACCATGACGAAGGCGAAGAGGATGCCGAACGGCAAGAGGAAGCGCGCCGCGTATTTGGCATCGCGGGATGCACCGCGACGCCGTCTCCGAACCGGCTGATCGTCACCTTCTCGACGCGTGATGGGCGCTGCTGTAGTGGTGGATGTAGTGGTGGTGGTCACTTCATGGCCTGACGTTTCCGCGATGAGGCGGGCGTCCGGTTGCCCAGTGGCGACCGGACGCCCGCACCGGTTACTGGGTGACCGACAGGCCCTGTGACTTCATCTCAGTCACCGTCGATTTCTGCACAGACGTAACGACCTCCGGGAGGGCGCCCGTGCCGGTGGTCGCCTTTCCGATGCCATCGGTGAAGTCGGACTCGACCTGTGTCATCGTGGGTCCCCACCGCCAGTCGGTATCGGTGTTCGCCGCCGCGTCACGGAACACCGAGTAGATGTCCTGTCCGCCGTAGTACGCCGACGGCTTGTTCAACTCGGGCATCTCGAGCGCACTCTTGGAAGCCGGGTAGATTCCCGTCTTGGCGATGAGGTTGGCAACGCTCGACTTGTTGGTGCTGAACCAGGTGGCGAACTCGGTCGCTTCTTTCAGGTTCTTGCAGCCCTTGAGCACGGCCGTGGTCGATCCGCCGTTGTTTCCGGCCGCGGACTTTCCCGACGTCCACTGCGGCATCGGCGCAACGGCCCACTTGCCTGCCTGATCGGGCAGGGCCGTCTGCAGGAGTGGCGCAGCCCATACTGCGGCGATCAAGATGGGAATGCGATCGAGTGCCGCGTCCTTGTTCCACGCCTCGGCCAGCGGGGGCTCGCTCTTCACGAGACCGGCACCGAGCAGGCCCTGCCAGTACGCGGCGACCTTCTGCGTCTGGGGGTTGTCGATCGACACCTTCCAGGAATCCCCATCGATCCCGAACCAGGATCCGCCGGCCTGCCACGAGTAGGCGGCGACGTCATAGGCGTCCTGCGGCGAGGTGGTCAGATAGTTGTCCGCACCGGTCGCCTTGAACGCCGTCGCGGCATCCTTGAACTCCTGCCATGTTGTGGGAACGGCGATGCCGTCCTTCTGGAGGATGTCCGTGCGGTAGAACATCGCCATCGGTCCGGTGTCCACCGGAATCGCAACGACCTTTCCTCCGACAGAGACCTGATTCCAGGTCCACTTCACGAACTTGTCGGCGCTGGCGTTCGCGTACGAGGAGATATCGGCAAGCGCTCCGGACGCCACGAACGTCGGCAAGGTCTCGTCGCCGACCTGGGCGAGGCACGGCGCCGTTCCGGCCTTGACCGCGGCCTGAATCTTGGTATAGCCGCCGCCGCCTCCGGACGGGATCGTACTGAACTTCACCTGGACGTCGGGATGGCTTGCGTTCCACAGTTTCACGGAGTCCGCATATCCCGGGGCCCAGCCCCAGAAGTCGAGGGTGACGTGACCACCGGAAGCGGACTTCGACATCCTCCTCGGAGTCCGCGGCGACACTCCCGCGAAGGCAGCCTTCTGATGAGCGGCATCGTCGGAATGGTCGCACCGGTCGTGCGCGGCATCTGCCCGGTGCTCGAGACCCCCTTCGCCGCCGACGAGTCCGTCGACTACGACAGCTTCGATCGAGTGGTCGAGCACGTCGTCGGGACCGGCGTGCGCAGCGTCATGTTCCCGGGATTCGCATCGGAGTTCTACAAGCTCTCCGACGCCGAGCGGACCCGGTTGACCGAGCGGCTCCTGGCGCGGGTGGCGTCGATCGAAGGCTTCACTGCGGTCGTCTCCGTGCCCGACCATGCCACCCATCTCGCCGTGAAGAGAGCGGTGGCCGCTGTGGAGGCGGGCGCAGGCGCGATCAACATCCTGCCTCCTCATCAGCAGGGTCCGAGTGGCGCTGCGGTTCGCGTGCATATCCGCGCAATCGCGCGCGCTGTCTGGCCGGTCCCGGTGATCGTGCAATACGCGCCGGCCCAGACTGGGACCGCTCTGGACGCGGCCACGATCGCTGCCATCGCCGCCGAGGAGAGCAACCTTCAGCAGGTGAAGGTGGAGTCGACGCCACCCGGCGCGTTCATCAGCGCGCTGCTTGACCAGACACCGTCTTTGAGTGCTGTGGTCGGGTACGGCGGAGTGCAATTGATCGACGCTCTTCGACGCGGCGCCGTGGGCGCTCAGCCCGGCTGCTCGTTCATCGAGTTGTATATGAGCATCTGGGACGCGTGGCAGCGCGACGACCACCAGAACGCGATCAGCTTGCATACCCGTCTGCTGCCCTACATCTCATACTGGATGCAAAGCGTTGAGCTCATCATCGCCGCCGAGAAGCGGATCTCGTGGCGGCGCGGGCTGATCGCCTCCGACCGTTGCCGCTCACCGCTTCGTATGCTCGACACCGAGGAGGATGCGATGATCGAACGGTTCCTCCTCGAGTTCAGCGAGCAGCTCCCGCTCCCCGCACCCGAGAAGGAGTCCCCGTGACCATCGATCCACACGACCCCGGCTTCGCCGATGCCGGAATCGTAGACCCTGTGCCGCTGCGCGGGCTGCATGGTCATCTCCTGGAACTCCTCGGCACGAGGATCGCCGACGGCTCGCTCAAACCCGGCGAGCAGATCGTCCCCGAACTGATCGCTCAATCCGTGTCCGTCTCACGGACCGTCGTCCGCGAAGTGCTGAAGGTCCTCGAGTCCAAAGGTCTGGTCACGGCTCGCCAGCGCAAGGGCACCCGGGTGTCTCCCGAACAGGAGTGGAACGTCCTCGACCCTGACGTCATCCGGTGGCGATCAATCGGGCCGAGCTCGGCTCGGCAACTCTCCGAACTCCTCGCCCTCCGCGGAGCCGTCGAGCCGCTCGCCGCGCGGACTGCGAGCACGGCCGCTTCAGAGGACGATCTGCGCGCACTGGACGAATGCGCGGCAAAGATGGACGCCGCGGTCACCGACCAGGACTGGTCGGCCTTCACCAATGCCGACGTCACCTTCCATCGCGCCCTCCTGCACGCAAGCGGGAGTCTGGCGATCGATCGGATCGCCGATCCGATCGAGGCCGCCATCCGGGTACGGCATCAGCTCCGCCTCATCCCGAAGGTCCTCTCCCACGAGATGACGCAGCGCCACCGCGACATCGTCGACGCCATCCGGAACCACGACAGCAGCGCCGCCGAGGCGGCATCGCGACAGCTCGTCGATGTCGCCGGCGACGAGACGATGATCACGCTGTCCAAGGTCAGCAGCGAATCCGCCGCCGGATGAGCCTCGACTTCGGCACCATCTGAGACGACGGGGCCGGCACGTCCCGTCGACGACCTCGGGGTCCGTGATCTCGCCGTCTTCTCACCGCATCGAGCCGGTGCGGACTCCACCGTGGTCATCGGGGAGGGTCGGCTGGGCCACGCGATCGCCTTCTCGAGGCCGTGTCGGCGACGACGTCATCGGGAGGCGGATCCGTACCGAACTCGAGTCGACCGGCGTACGCATGTCGCTCGTACCCATCCTGGCCCGGCGCACGACGGGCGTCGTCGCGAGGATCCAGGCGCCCGGTCCGACGTCACGACCAGCCCGCATGGATTCGACGCGTGCGACCCTTGAGCGCTGTCGGAGGATCCAGGCCACTGTCGACATCGAAGACGGTGATGGGGCCACGCGTTCTTCCGCATCGAGGCTGCGGCCGTGTGGCTCGACTCCTCACGCAGTCTGCTCGGTCCAGGGCGCTCGCGCTCCGTCGGCTGACGAGTTCGGACAGCGAACCCAGGCAGGGAAGGCTGGATACGCAGATCGCGCATCCAGCCTTCCTATCTCAACGCCAGAGTCCCGACGCTAACCTCCGCAGTGGAACTGCGCGTTCGCCCAGTCGCCGTGGTCGTTGCCGTTCCCGTCGCCGCCGTCGTTCGTCTGCAGCTGGACGGTGTGTGCACCGGTCAACGGGACGGTGATGGTCTGCGGCGTCGAGCCCGGGGTGAAGACACCGCTCGAGAACACGGTGACGCCGTCCGCGACCACGGCGAAGCCCACCGACCCGCGTGACGGCTCCTCCTGGTCCAGGCCAATGGTGGCCGTCAGCGCCGTGCACTTGCCGCCGAGGTCATAGCTGATGACCGCCGGCGTTCCCGCGAACGGCGCGGCACCCAGGCCCTTGGCATAGGTGACGCCGCCCAGCGTGAGGGCGCCGCCGTCGCCGGCGAGGTCCTCGCCGAGGCTGTGGTCGCGCTCGACCGGGCCCCAGCCGTTGGTCGCCGAGGTCCACTGCAGATCACTGGCGTAGACGTCCGCCGTCGGCGGCTGCGCGGTGAGCGGCTTCGCGGTCAGCGCGAACAGGTGGAGGTTCGGCGCGTTGGGCAGGGTGACCGTCTGGACCGTCTTGCCCTGATCGAGCGGGACGGTGTTGTAGAAGACCCCGTAGTGGACGCCCGCGTGGTAGTGACCGGACGGGCCGTTGTTGCCGACGCTGTCGATCGCCAGCTGGGCGCCGAACCGGGTGGTGCTGTCACCGGTCCAGTTGGGGAAGCCGACGACCGCGCTGGACGTCGAGCCATCGGTGTAGCTGACGGTGATCGTCCCTTGTCCTCCCGTGGCCGCCGATCCCAGGACCGCCAGTGCTCCGCTGCCGTCGACACTGATCGTCTGCCCTTGCGCCGTCACGTTGTCCGGCGTTCCGGCCGGCACGTCTGGCCAGGTGAACGAGACGCCGTCGTGGGTGACCGTCGAGCCGGGCGTGACGCCCGCGGCCGCCAGGGACTGCGCTGAGAAGCTGTTCCCTCCGCTGCCGTCGTAGGCGCCGGCCGCGGTGTCCGCGTCGTCGGTGATGCCGATGTTGTCGAAGGCGTCCGCGAGTGATGCGTACGCGATCTTGATGTTGGCCGAGGTGGTGACCCCGACCGCGTGGCCGTTCCAGCGGTAGGCGGCGCGAGCTGTCAGCAGGTCCTGGCCCGGCACCGCTTTCGTCGGCGTGCCGATGCGGTAGGTCGCCTGAAGTGTCGCTCCGGCCGGAACGCTGTCGGCGTGGCTGCTGGAGGTCGAGTCGAGCGTCCATCCGTCGGGCGCGGAGAGGGAGACGTCGACACCGGTCTCCGGTTCGGCGCTGGTGTTGGTGAAGGTGGCCGTCACCGTGCTGGTCGTCCCGCCGGGGAGCTGCGTCGGAGTGAGCGTCAGGGTGGACAGAGCCGAGCCGGCGTCGGATCCGGCGGCCGGCCCGAGATCGTCCACGATCAGGTTGTCGATGGTGGACGCCCCCTGGGCGTCGGAGTTCTGCTCCAGCGCCAGGTAGGCCGCCTGGGATCCCGCCACGAACGTCGTGTCGATCGACGCGTGCGGCGCCGAGGTCTGCGGGGGGAGGCTGTCCGTCCACCCGGCGGGCTTCGGGCCGTCCGGCGGTGCGGACGTCAGACCGCGCTCGGTCGTCTGGGCGAGCGGGATGTCGACGATCGGGTGGTCCGCGCCGTCGGCGCCGACCTGGAAGTCGTACAGCCCGGAGGCGTCCGACTGGTAGTCCAGCCGCACCCGGTACGCGTGCCCCGGTTCGAAGTCGATCGTCCCCGGCCAGGTCCGGTACTGGAGCCCAGCGCCGTTGTTGATCGTCTCCAGCGAATACTTCCCGCTGATCGTGTCGCGCGTGTACCCCGGGTTCGTCTTCGACAGGATCAGGCTGGGCTCGCTCGGCTTCCCGATGATGAAGGGACCGAAGCTCCCGCCGTCGGGCTGTTCGAAGTCCTCCGTGTAGAAGTGCCCGTCGGCTTGGTGGTTCGCCCCGTCATTCTGCTGGACGCGGACGTCGGTGAACTGCACGATGTCCGTGCCGGAGCCGGCGCCCCCGATCAGACTGAGCGTGGCGTTCGCGTCTCCGCGACCGGAGGGAACGGTGAACAGCACCTTGAGCTGCTGGAACGGCTGACCCGCGAGCCGGTTGTCGAGGTCGTCCTGGGCGGGCGGCGGCGAGTCGATAGACGTGCTGACGGTCTTCCCGCCATAGCCGCTGACCTGGACCGTGGCCGTCCGCTTTCCTTGCACCGTGACGTACGCCGACGCCGCATACGTGTGCCCCGGTTTCAGGCCCGTCAGCTTCTGGCTCACCTCCCCGTCCGCCCGGCCGCCGACCTGGAGGTTCTGGAAGCCGTTCGAATCCGTGACGATCTGGACGCCGCTGGTGTCGCTCGTCGACGACGCCGGCTTCCAGTCCTGGAAGGATCCGCTGAAGAACTCGCCGTCCTTGACGATCGTGCCCGCGCCGAAATCGACGGACTGCGCGGTGGCGCCGGTGATCACCGGCGAACCGGTGTTGCTGCCGTCGCCCGTCCGGTCGCTCGTACGGGGCGTGGCGATCGCGTGCTGCGGGTAGACGACATAGGGCGTGTTCGCCGCGAGCTGGATGCTGACCTTGCCGTCGCGTACCGGCACCACGACCGGCTTGGCCTTGCCCGTGTCGGTGAGTTGGTACAGCGTCACCTGGTGCTGCTTCGACCAGCTCTTCGGCAGGGTCCAGGTGCGGGCCTGCCCTGTGCCGCTCCACGCGTAGATCTTCTGCTCGCCCTGGGCCGACCACGGCAGGAAGATGTCGTTGCCGTCCCGCTCGAGCACGCCGTCCTTCCAGATCTGCGGCGTCGTCCCGTTCATCGTGGTCTTGACGCCGCCGCTGAAGTCGATCTCGTTCGGAGTCCACTTAAGGATCTGGAAGTTCTGCAGGTACTTGGTGGGGAGGTTGTTGGTGAAGACCTGGGCAATCTCCTTGGTGACGGAGTTGGCGCTGTGCCACCCCATAAAGCTCGCGTTGTTCTGCTCACCGCCGAGCATCGGCTGGCTGTTCTGGATCCACGCGTCCGCATTCGAGTTGTCGATGAAGCGCAGGATCTGGCTGTTGATGCCGACGTCGTCGTACTCAGCGGAGTCGTGGTACCAGGTGGCGTTCGGCCAGAGGTAGGTGGGGAATTCGGTGTAGATCGGGATGCCGTACGCGTTGACGGCGTTCGCCTCTTCCCAGCCGTTCCAGTCCTCGCCGAAGAACGCGTCGGTGTAGATGAAGCCCAGCCCGGGCACCTGCTGCATCAGCGCCTTGATCCGCGCCGCGTAGTCCCCGCTCGCCTGGTCGTCCGTCATGTTCATCGCGTACTGGGTGTCCCCGTAGATGTACGCCGGTGTTGGTGCGCTCGGATTCGTCGTCTTGTCCCACCGGAAGGCGTCCGCGCGCGGCGACTCGGCGCCGTCGTTGATGTGCACGCCGACGATCGCGTTGTAGTCCTTGGCGTGGCTGACGATGTACTTGATGTCGGCAAGTCCGCCGGCCGCCTCGTTGTAGTCGCCGGCGTAGTCCGGGTGCGCAGAATCGTGTCCCTGATCCTGGTAGCCCTTCAGCTCGATCGACTGCCCGAGGCCATCGGTGAGGAGATTGACCTTCTTGATGTCGTCCAGCGTCTTGATGAATGGGTTCTGAGCCTGGCTCTCGAAGTTCAGCGCGATCTGCGAGACGACGTTATTCTTCGTCGCAGCGGCGCCGGTCGGCAGCGGCTGGATCTCGCGGTAGGCGATCCCGGCGTCCTGCCAGTTCAACGTGTGGTCACCGTTGCGGTCGCCGGTCACGACGATCTTCGCGTCGGGCAGCGCCACCACTTTGCCGTCCGGTCCGCGATAGGTCCACGTGTTGCTCGACGCGGAGGTCTGCTTCACCGACCCGGCCTGCTTGGTCTGCACCAGCAGGTTGCCGTACGTCTGGATCGCGTTCGACACCACCCCGGCCGCCACCGTGCCCGTGTTGAAGAGGGCGATGCTCGCCTGATGCGGCGTCGCCTCGACGCTCCGGTCGGCGACGGCGGAGATGGTATCGAGGTTCGGGCCCGGCGCGTAGTTGGTCCGGTAGACGGCCGCGTCCGAGACCGTCGCGCCAGGCTGATCGCTGCGCAGGGAGATCAGCTGCTGGTCCGGCAGGCCGATCGTCGTGACCTTGGTCGATCCCGCCTCGTTCACCTTGGTCACTGCGAAGTCGACGACGTCGTCGCGCACCGAGATGCGCGCCGCCGCGGAGACGGCGATGGAGTCGACTGCGAGGACGTAGTCCACGTGATCCCTCGCCTTCGTGGAGCGAACCGACGGGGTGTACGCCGTGCCGTTGATCTGGATCTGCGGTGCCGGCCCGTCGTGCCCGGAAAGGGTTCCGCCCGTCGGCAGCCAGGTATATCCGAGAACGTCGGGAAAGTCCGTCGCAACTCGGACCGAGAGCCGAGACGACCCGATGGTCGCTTCCGTCGCGCGGCCCGGGGCCGCCAGCGCGGGCGTTTGCACACCCAGCACCAACAAGGCAGAGATACCGAGTCCGAGGAGTGAAGCGGGAGGAGCGAGGCGGAGCCGTTTCATCATCATTGACCTCAGCTTTTTAATCGTATTGTCAGATTATATGAATCCTGGCGACAGATCTGAAGACTGTCAATGGTCCGCCGACAACTCGGTGAGGTCGATCACGTACCGTTCGCCCGCCCGCCCGGTTGCCCCCTCGCCCAGTGCGTGAGGCCGACCAGAGACGACCACCGTGTCGATTCGGATGATTCCGCCGCCGATACGGAGTTCGCCACGGAGATCCGATTGGCTCCACGTTCCCCACGCCGACCCGGTCGACCAGAAAGTGGTCCCGTCACCGTCGGCCATCTCGATGGTGAACGTATTCGTCCGGCCGTCGAAGTCGAAGCTGTTCCAGGCGACGAACGCGGACCAGCTCGCCATCGCGCGAGCGTAGTGATGACCGCACTCGGCTTCATCGAAGGGATTGCGGCGGGCCCCGTCGTAGCGGGCGCGGATGGCGCGGATCACGGTCATCGCCTGGTCGCGATCTCCGTCCTGGATCATTCCGACGGCAGCGGTGTACTCGAACCCGGTCATGACTTCGTTGAAGTACGGGAAGGGTCGAGCCGGGCGCTTCCCCTCGTCATAGGTGCACATCAGGAGCCCCGCCTCGTCGGCGAGGGCGAAGCTGCGCATGTGATTGAAATGGCCCGCGAGCGATGGGCGGAAGTTCCTCTGAAAGATGGTCTTCAGCGTCGTCCGCACATGCTCCGCATCAACGACATCGCCAAGACGGGTGAGCCGGGCCGCATACTGTCCCACCAGCTGATCCACCAGCACCCCGTCGGCGACCTGCAGATCGGGATCGTCAAGCGATACAGACCCCATTGAGGGATGGCGGAGACCTGGCGCGATGTATCCCTCTCGTCCGACAGGGCGAACGTCGTGTCGGTAGTACTCACCCGTGAAGAGCTCGCGGTCGATCCACGCGGAACCCGAGGCGAACAGACCTCGGCAATCCTCCGCGAATTGCGTGTCGCCGACCGCGTGCGCCATCTCCGCAGCGGCGCGCAGAGCCGCCAGGTACCACAGGCCCATCTGTGGATTGGGTCCGTAATACTCCACATCCATCGTGTTGTGCTGGCAACCTTCCATGACGCCGTCGCGGTCGGCATCCCACCCGCCTGCGATCCACGCGAACTCGAGCGTCTTGCGGGCCGCCGGCCACAGTCGACGAAGTCGCGCATCATCCCCGCTCAACCGCCAGTCGTGGAACAGATGAATCAGCGACGCCATCTGCCCGTCGGCGGCCGCGAGAGCCCAATTCTGGCTTTGGGACGTGGGTAGCCCCACCCGGAAGCTCATGAGCCCGTCATCGTTGGTGGCCAGCTCGTACTGTGTCTCCCTCAACGACCAGGCGAACTCCGCGAACCAGAAGGATGTCGCGAACTCGTATCCCCACACATGCGTGCAGGTCCCGAAGCACGAGCCCGTCCGGTCCATCACTCCCTCCCACCCGTAAAGCCGCCCGTCCGCGACTCGGAATACCGTAGGACTCCGCAGGGTGCTGATGTTGAACAACGCGGCCTCACGGATCTCGACCGGGACTGCCGAATCGACGATCGCAGTGACAGCAGCGACCGTGAGTTCCTCGAGACGCGGAAGCGCCGCCGCAGCCTTCAGCGCCGTCTGCCACGGATCTGGGTACGCGTGGCAGTAGCGGTTGCCGACGATCTCGCTGGTGTACTCTGCCTGATCCAAGTGATGGTCTTCAGATCGCCAGGCATACCTGTTCGGGAACGCCCACGTCATGAGAAACGTCAGGCTGCGGGTCTCTCCAGCCGGAATCGACACGGACCCCGCGAGGGAACCGATCGGCCTGGCGCTGGACGATCGCCGCTCGTCCAGCCGCCCGTCATCCGTGAAGTCGTCCCAGAAGTCCAGCAGCGAGTTGCCCCAGGTCGCGTCCGCCCATCCCGAGCGGGTTGTCGCGGTGGTCGTCTCATCCACCATCATTGCCAGCACGAACGTCCCGGCGGCTTCGCTCTTCGGATCGAGCTCTGGCGCTGACATCGCCACCCCAACGAGATTCGTCGTCCTGCGCACATGGTTCACGTTGCCGCCAACGGCCGACTCCGTACCGTTCGATCCGATGAAGTTCTCAACCACGGCTGCGACCGAGACGTCTATGGCTGAGTCGAAGCTATTCGCGATCTCGACCCGGAAGGCCGCGAGGGGCCAGCTGCTGGATTCGAGATCACCCGGGATGAGCGGGTTGAAGCCCTGCAGCCGGACCTCTGGCATGGCGGGGTCGTTCAGTCGCACCTGACCGAATGGGTACGCTGCGTCGAAGCACGCCTCGGCGAACCGGGGTAGTCCATGATTCGGCGCAGGCGACCCTGCCGCCCCTTCGAAGTCGGTCATGCCAAGCGGGCCCTCGAGAACGCGAGACACGGCGGGAACTCCCGGCCGCGCCACCCGCAGTGCGAAGAATGCGGTCCCCGGGCGAAAGCCCTTTGCCGGACGATTGCCGATCTCGAAGTCTCGAAGGTCACCGCGTCCGCCGAGACCGATCGTGCCGGTACCCACTCCCCCGATGGGGAGGCTTATCCGATCGAGATTTCCCATGTCGTAGCTGCGCAGGACAGGCCACGGAAGGGCGCTCGCGCCGACCCGTGCAGGGCCGGTCTCGGTCTGTGTTGCGAACATTCGAACCTCCATCAGAAAAGCGGCGTTGATGAACTCCAATTAATCCTATTATATGGTAATCACTCACACGGACACGACCGACTGCGTCCGGTACGCGATCGACCTCACCTAGTTGTCGGCGGACCATTGACAGACTTCAGATCTGTCGCCAGGATTCATATAATCTGACAATACGATTAAAAGCTGAGGTCAATGATGATGAAACGGCTCCGCCTCGCTCCTCCCGCCTCACTCCTCGGACTCGGTATCTCCGGGGCGGGCAGACGCCCGCGCAGGCTGCCCCGACCGGCGTGAGCGAAACGCGATTGGCGGTTGTGCACGTGCGCCGAGACGGCAGCCGTTCGGCCGCGAGCTGGACTGATGGTGTCGTGCAACTAAGTGAGCCCCTGCGGCCTTGGGAGTTCATAGTCATCGACGCTCGGACGAACTGACCGTTTCCGGCGTCCTCAGGGCGAGCCGTCGCAGAACGCGGTCGTTCTCAGCTCGCGAGGATCAAAAACGAGGGCAGAAACGTGCATGAGAGCACGCGGGAGCCGCCCGAGGAGCGGCTCGGGCTCTCCGATTTCACGTCGGCAGCAGAATTCTCGGCACGCCGACGGCAAAAGCGACAACCACCTCATTGGAAACGTGCAAAACAAAGGAGTTGACATGAGTTCCGAAGGGCAGTCGAACCCACCGACGGGAGAGATCAACCGTCGCAGCGTCTTGCAGGGAGCGATTGGAATGGGAGCCTTCGTCGCCATGGCCGGTGTTCCAGCGTTCACCTCTGAACCGGCATTCGCCGAGGCTGGCCGCGGTGTGGGCGCCGCAACGGGCCCGGTCCCCGATGCTGACGCAATCCGGATGTGGTATTCGAAACCTGGAACACCGACGAAAATCCTCGAACAGGGGCTTCCCATCGGTAACGGTCGACTTGGTGCCCTGATAACGGGTGACCCCTCCGCCGATCAGCTGTTCGTTTCCGACCTGAGCATGTGGAGCGGGGGCCGAAACGACACTCTCGGCAGTGATGGCCAATTCCCGTATGACCAGAGCAACTTCGGAAACGCACAGATGTTGGCCAATGCCACCCTGGAAATTCCTGGGCACGCGCTTTCGGCCGTTGACGAATACCAACGCCACCTCGACCTGAGCAACGGCCTCGTGCGAGCCGTATATGTGAAAGGCGGTGTGAGGTACTCCCGCACCATGTTCGCAAGTCACCCGCACGACGCCATTGTCATCCATCTCGACCAGTCGGGCGGCGGATCGTACACGGGCCGCTTCGTGTTGAGCGGGACGCACGGCGAGATGACACGAGCATCCGGGCGCGAGGCTTCCTTCTCCGGGACGCTCGCGAACGGCCTGAAGTACGCGGCAGTGGCAAGCGCGAAGTCCGTGGGTGGAAAAGTGAGCGTCGACGGGGACGGCGTTACGTTCACCGACTGCACCAGCATCGTGATCCTGCTCACTGGCGGAACCAACTACACACCGAATCTCGCCACGGACTTCATGAATCCCCACGCGGACCCGCTGGAGATCGCGCGTTCCCGCGTCGCCACGGCGCTCAACCAACCCACCGCGCTTGTGCTCGACAAACACCTCCGCGACTACCGGGCACTGTTCGAGTCGCAGTCGATCAGCCTGGGCGCATCGAGCGCCTCCCAACGAGCACTCGACACGGAGGCTCGGCTTCAGGCCCGTGCAGCAGTGGATTCGCCAGCAGATCCCGAACTCGAAGCAATGTACCTGCAATTCGGGCGATATCTCACGATTGCGGGATCGCGTACGAGTCTGCCCATCAACTTGCAGGGGCCCTGGCTCAAGGACAACGACCCGCCATGGATGGCCGACTACCACAGCGACATCAACGTGGAGATGAATTACTGGCTCACCGACCGGGCACGGCTAACCGAGTGCTACGACGCGTTCACGAACTATTGCGTCGCTCAATTCCCCTCATGGACCACGATCACGCAAGCCCAGTTCCAGGATGCACGCAACGGCTTCCGGAACAGCTCCGGCAAGGTGGCGGGCTGGACCATCGCGATCACTACCGGCATATACGGCAGCAATGGCTGGTGGTGGCATCCTGCCGGTAGCGCCTGGATATCAAACACCCTCTTCGAACACTACGAATTCACACTCGATAGGCGCCACCTCGAGCGCATTTACCCGCTCATCAAAGGGGCATGCGAGTTTTGGGAGGCGCGGCTCCTCAGCATCTCCGTGACCGACCCGACAACCGGTGAGACTCACGAGGAACTCATCGACGATGCCGACTGGTCGCCAGAGCAGGGACCGACCAACGCAAAGGGCATAACTTACGCGCAGGAACTCGTTTGGCAACTTTTCGCCAATCTACAGACGGCGGCACGCGTATTGGGTCGCGACCGGAACTACACGGCAACGATCAAGGCACTGCAGGACAAACTTCACCTGCCCGCCGTGAGCAAGGAGACCGGGTGGCTCCAGGAGTGGATGACCGACGACAACCTTGGCGAGACGACTCATCGGCACCTGTCGCCCCTGATCGGTCTATTTCCCGGCGACCGGATCAACACCGATACGACGCCGAAGGACATCGTCACGGGAGCGACCAACCTGTTGCGGGCGCGCGGCATGACCAGCTACGGATGGTCCATGGCCTGGCGAGGGCTTTGCTGGGCTCGACTGAAGAACTCGACTCGGGCGTATCGCTCCGTTCTCAACCAGCTCATCCCGGCGGACGGCACAAACAACGGAACGGCGATCAACTTCTTCGATATGTACTCCGCAGATGGGTACGTCTTCCAGATCGACGCAAACCTCGGCATACCGTCAACGATGTACGAAATGCTCGTCTACTCGCGTCCCGGGGTGATCGAGCTGCTGCCCGCCAGTCCTGCGGCTTGGGACACCGGCTCGATCACCAGCGTTGGCGCCCGTGGTGGATTCACGGTCGACCTGACGTGGAGGGGGCGCCAGGTCTCGCGGGCGGTGATCCGAAGCGTCGGCGGTCGCGAGACGACCGTGCGGTACGGCGCGTGGGCGCAGACCATCAAGCTCACACCCGGACAGCAGGTCACGCTCACCCCGCCGCCACGCGAGTACGTTGACGAACCCGAACCGATCACAGCCGCCGTCATCAACCGTGCCAGCGGCACGGTGATGTCTGTGCCCGGAGCGGACAAGACCCCCGGCACAGCCCTCATCATGTGGACCGACGGCGGATCGGACAACCAACGCTGGACGGTCACCGACGCGGGTTCTGGACAGGTCTGCCTCACAAACGTCAGATCGCAGCTGCTTGCCGACATTTACGGTGGTGGAACGAACGTCGGCGACGTTGTCGACCAGTGGACGGCCACCGGTGGCGACAGTCAGATGTGGCGCTTCGTGGATGCCGGCGATGGCTGGTCCAAGGTGGTGAATACCCGCAGCGGACTGTTGCTCTCTATCGAGAACCAGTCACTCTCAGACGGAGCCAGACTCGTGCAGCTCGCCGACACGGGAGACGCCACGCAACTCTGGAAGCTCGTTTGATCGCTTCGTGCGGTCGACCCGAGCCCATCCTGCGAAGGCGATTCCCGCACGCTCCGGCATCTGGGTAGGTCCGGACATTGCTGCTGACGCGGCCTAGACGTTTGACGACGAGGAGTTGTTGTTGTGGTGAGAGAAGTACCTGTCAGTGAGTTGCCGAGTGTGCACCCGGTCGGCTGGATGCCGGCTGATCTACGATCCTCGATCGCGCGGTAGGTGCCGTGCATGGCTTCTGCGCCTTTGCGGACAACTGGTGCCAGGGGTGAGTCCGTGGTTGTCATGACAGTCCAGCCTTCGTCGACGAGCCAGATCGCAAGTTCAAGAGCTTGTACGCGCTCGGTGGGGGTGAGTGCGTCGACCGGTTCGGCGCGTCGCGCCTATCGCTCACCGAACCTTGTACATTCCGCGCGGCGTCGATTCGATGAGCTGTGCGTGCTCCTCCGGCACGGGACGGAGTACCCCGACCGCTGATCTGGCATGCGGCCTGGCTAGTACACCTACCCCAGCACAGTCCGATCGGCAGCCTCCTCGAGTCTGCGATCGATGCCGGCGAAGCCGAACTGCGGCCCATCCTTGTCACAGCGCGAATGCCAGACATCCCATCTCTGGCCCGTCTACGCAGGGATACATCATACGACGGTTGAGGGTCGGACTCCGTTCTCGTGATGGCGCCCGACCCTCGTCTATCGCTGGTTATGGGGCGCCGTACTCAATCCGGTGCGTATAGTCATCGACGCGTCTAGAGCTTTGCTAGCCGGGCGAGCGTCTTTCGATAAACCCGAATGAACTCATCAACTTGATCAAATTCTGCCCCATAGAATGCGGTCGAATCATATCCATTGTCCTCCGACAGCTCGAGAGCCTGCCTGAGCTCCTTCAGCGTGCCTTTGCCAATTTGGCGACCGTCACCCCCGTAGGCGAGCGAGTATTTGCGCTCACGAAAGACAGTGCGACTGCCAAGGAAGCGCTTTTCCTGATAGGGGACTTGGCGGGAAATCTGCATGCGCCCACCGCGGTTTGAAGAAAGTTGTACGTCGCACTCGAGCGCAATTAAACGCCGTCTGAGAGCGGACCATGTAATGACCCGCTCTCCCTTTTCGATTGGTCGAGATCGCTGTCGCAGCCACTCTGACATTTCAATGACCTCGACGTCATTTCGGTCGCCTGTGATATTCAACGGGGCAACCTTGTGTTGAGCAACCCGCACGGTCCAACGGAACAGGTCATTTTCGTTGCATGTCAACGTGTAGCCGTTCAAATCGAGAGCAGACAGAAGGGAAACTAGGGCAGTTCGCTTATTCCCATTGAAGAACGGATGATTGTGGATCAATGAGTGCATAAGGGCTGCGCCGGACATCTCCACGGTCGGATACTTCTGTATGTCGCCCAGTCCGATTGTTGGTCGTATTGCTGCACTTTCAAGTAGATCGGGAAATCGAACGCCTGCAGGCGCAATCGGATCAGGAGTATCAGCAAAGTCATCCGCGATGGCGAAGTGAATCTGTCTGACCTGATCGGCGGTCAAATAGCGGAGTGATCTCCGATGACCAATCTCTCGCCAAACGAGAGGCTTTAAGTTCGCGACGTTGGGTGGCGTATCGACTCTCTGGAGTAGAGTTGTGGCCGGGCGAAACGGGCTTGCGATTGCACGCTCGAGCTTTCGTAAAGATCCTTTCGGGATACGGCGGGCGTTTGGACCGATCGTGATGCCCTGTGATTCCAGCTTGAGGTTAAGCTCAACTCTGGTGAGCCCGGAGAGACGTTCCCAGTATTCAACCCTCAACTTTTCTTTTGGAGAGGCGAGCGTGAGCGCAGCCTCAGCCCGAGGGAGATCTCTTGCTCGGATCTCGGAATTGGGACCTGATGGATATGTGATTCCGGCATCCCAGAGCGACAACAGAACATCGTCGAACTGGAGCCCGCTTCGTTGTGCGAGGACCGAAACTGTTAGGGGTCGTCTGCTCAAGCTTCCTTCTTCTTCGATTCTTCCAAGTCAATTGAGAATACAGACTGCGCACGACATCAATGATCAGAGGAGCCGACTAGTGGACCACGAGCGACGTGCGATTGCCTTTGCGTCTCTGGCTGGCGCCACGATCGAGTGTTCCTCGAAACGGCAGCCACAGTTGCTCACGGGGAGTACCCGATCCAATTGGTTTATCCGTCGATGTGTGGGTCAGGATTGTTTGATCCATAGCAGCCGGGTCCGTCTTGCGAGGGCCGCGCCGGAACGAGTCCCGCTGTTGCCAAAAGGTGATCGGCGTTCATGAATAATGACCCGCGAGCTCACCAGTGCTTGCTCGATATTCGGGTGCCGCGGGCTCGGTCGTAAATTCGACTACTTCAACGGCTTGCTCTTGGAGCGCCTCAAGAACTTCGGCAGGTGTGACTCGGAAGAACTCGCGGCGGAGATTTATCTTGTTGACACGTTGCTCCGCGAAGCGCTTGTGAAGATAGCTTTCGATTCCTACTGCGTCGGCGGCGAAAAATAGTGCGTGAACGTCGAAGCGGAAGGGGACGGATGCGTCGCCCAGTTCGTTGACGCGGTCCATTGGTTCCAGCCGACGTGTCATTCCGATTTTGACCATGTTTTGGCCGAAGGCGCCAATGTTGGAGATGACGTAGACGTGGCCAGCTCGAATGTTCGCTGTGCGGTAATCGACGTCGTTGATAGCACGGTTAACGTCTGAGAGCCGGGCGCGGATCCGGTCTGCACCGTCGGTGTCACCGTTGGCTTCGAGCGCAGCAAGCGTCGCGACATAGTGGGCGCGCTCCTTCTCGAGCCGCTCCTTCTCCCGGCGGAGTTCGGCTTCGGCTCTCTGTTGTTCGCGAAGCTCAGCGCGACGTTCGCGTTCCAGTTCTCGTTCGCGTTGGACAGACATGAGGTGTGCGTTCGCGAGTTCGAGTTCCCTGAGACGTAGGCGGTGATACTGCTCAGTGATTCGCAACTGAATCATCTTGCCGCCGTTCGCGATCTGCTCGGCGGCTTTGGTGAGCCTGGTCTGAGCCGAGTAGAGATTTCCCGCCTTTGTGGCTTTGACCGCGTTCTCGGCCTCGGCGTTGTAGGCGCGAAGCAGAACCTTGGTCATGTCGTTGATGAACTTTTTGCCCTGTGCAGCGGAGTTGTTGAATGTGAACCCGCTTGTGGTGGTGACTGCTCCTTTGTTCCGAACCAGACTCTTTATCTGTCCTCGGACGGACTCGAGCTCGGCAGCTAACGTCGCCGACGATTGCGCCGGATGCTCATAGTCGAAGAGCCCGACTTCTTGGAGAGCGATGACATCGGCAACGTCGACGCGTTCGCGGTTGACCAAATCGAGCTGTTGCTGGGACCACGTGAGTTGCGCCTGAACTTCGGCTAGGCGCTTTTCCGCCGCCACTAGTCTTGTGTTTGCTTCGGACTGATGCTGAGCGGCCGCGACTTCGGCCTGGGAGCGTTCGAGTGTTAGTTGTGCTTCCGTCTCGGCGCGGTACGCGTCGAGATCCGCGAATGAGCGCAGTCCGTGCTTCTCGACGAGGTCCTGCAGCTCCGCAACCTTTGTGGTGAGTTGCCGTGCCATATTGCGGGCGTCACCCTTGCTCATCTTCCCTATTGGCCTGGCCGCTCGAGGATTCGAGGCACCACCATCCAGGCACCTTCGCTCGGTCCACGCGGACCCGTCCCACCAGCGTTGAGCCCCGGCATGTTCGGCATCGGTATACCAACCTGCCGGAAACGACGCGGTCTTAGAGCGATAGTGATCGGTCCACTTTGTGCCATCCCAATACCGCTCTGAAGCATCATCCTCGGGGTTGTTGTACCAGCCAGCACTGGCGGTCATCATCGCTCCTCTGATCGCCCGTCGAGGCTAGCCACTTACTATGCATCGGCCCAGCCCCCAATCTGGGGCTCGAAGCCCGAGCGAGGCACCCGGCTGCTGACCAGAGGCTCGGAACCTCCGCTGCAAGCACATATGCTCCGGTCGCCGGTGGCAGTGACAGGTAATGAACCCTCCTCAGTTTGGTGGACTTAGCTAGCCATTGTCGGGTCATAGGAGGATCGTCGAAATGTGGTTGATGTTCGCATGCGCCCAAGCCCTCGGCCTGTTGGATCGTCCCTGAAAGCCGCCGTCGAGTTCTGTCGGGACTGGATGGTTTATCTGGGGGAGCGAGACACGATGATTTCAGAGGGACGTTCTGTGCATGTTTGTGACCTCTACAGTTCCCGCTACGTTGCGCTTGTGGAAAACGGCCGTGGCAACATCGATGTGTCCCTGGTTCAGCGCACCATATCCCTTGTTAATTCGGATGGCCGTCGAGGTTTGGTGTTTCACCCGGGCGGCTGCCTCCCTGAAGCTGCGGACCTAGCGGACGAGCACGGGATCGCATTGTTCATGTTTGATCCGAGAAGTGGTGGGATAGAGGCACGAAATCGTGTCGCGGTGCCAATCTGCCGTACCCACAGACTCCCCTAGAGGCCTGGGCCGGCGCCTCTAGTTGGAACCGCTGGGATCGTCGAGGACCCTTGTACGGGGACCGCCGACCGATGGAGTTCGGTTCTGGCGGCAGCGTGTGATTCGTCCATAGTCGGCTCGATGTATCCGCGTTGAAGCATGTTGGTGAGTTCGGTTTTGGCTGTAATCGGCGTAGGCGTGGTCAGGATGATGTTGTTAGTGTGACGTCCGCGGGTGAGGCCGACGTAGAGGCCGGCGGCATCGACTCCGGGGCCGACCAGGGAGTGGTCGGTCGTTTCGCCTTGGGCGCCGTAGACAGTGGACGCGTATCCGAGGTGCAGGTGCTGCTTCGCGTATTCGTGGCTGACCTTCCGCATCTGAGCTGAGTCGTTAGTGGCAGCTAGGAAGATGCCGTCGTTCGTCATGCGAGTGACGATCCAGTTCTGACGGTTTTCGACCGCTGCGCGTGCGTCGTTTCGCCGTGTCTGCACGACATCCCCGACTAGCAGCGTTTGACCGTTCTGACCAATGGCAACCTGGTCGGTGTCGAGGGTTCCGTCATGGATCCGACGCGCCTGGATCGATTCGCCCACAGCCTGCGCTTCGGCGTGTGTTGCAGTGATGAGCGAGATCGATTCGCGGCGGTTGGACGCCTGGAACCAAGCGTCGGTCATGACGTGTTCGGTGTCACTGGGGCTGTCAGCAAGCCGGACGTGACCGTTTTGAACTAGGTATTCGGCGACGCGACGTCGGTCATCGTCAGTGTCTGCTTGTCGAAGTTCGAGAGTGAAGTCGCCCCATCCCGGTTCCCGGAATCGGTGGACGTCCATAAGTTCTACGATGCTGATGCTGTTGCGGCGAAGAAGCTCCATCGCGCCGGAATGTCCGACCGGGAGCGACTGGTTGGGGTCGCCAACAGCGGCGATGCCGGCACGTGTTTCGTAGGCGAGTTGGACAAGCGCGTTGGCCGCGTCTATGTCCAGCATTCCTGCTTCGTCAACGACGATTCGGTCACCAGCTCGGAGCGCTTCTTTGTCAGGACCCATGTAGGGTCGGCGACTGATCGGGTCGACCTCACCGATCGTGAGCCTGGACCATTGAGTGCTTCCACTCGCATCGGGGAGCCACCGCCATCCGTACGCGTGTAGCAGCTGATGCAGTGACGACGCGTCGCTGCCGGTTTCGGCTCCGGCAACCGTGGCAGCCTTCTTGGTCGGTGCGACCACCACCATGCGCCGGTTCTGAATCCGAAGCGCGGCCGCGGCAACTTTCAGCATGGTCGTCTTCCCAGTACCCGCGGCACCGATTACGGTCACCAAGTTGCTAGTTCCGGCGATAATGCCAGCCCCGCCGATCTGACCGGAATCTAGGACACGGCCCGGATCGACGATCGCCGCGATTTGTTCCACCGCATCGGTTGGCAGGCGTTCTCCTGGCACCGGGAAAAGCTGAAGCTGGTTCGCGAGCGCATTCTTCGCGAGCGCGGTCTGAGTGGCCACAAGTTGTTTCACATGGTTCGGAACGTTGTCTTCCTCCAGGAGGTGGACAGTGTGCGCAGCCACGGCCCGGTCAACGAGGTCGGTGACGAGGAGGTCGAGCCTGGCGCGTTCGGTGATAAGGCCAGTGGCGGCTAATGCCCTGAGGACGCCGGCGCGGACATCGAACACACTGAACCGGCCACCGGTCCCGGTGGAGCGGCCATCCGCATCCACGATCGCACGCGCGGCCACCAGATCCAGGTCAATGTCCGCCACACTGACCGCCTTGACGGCCACCGCTGACCGTGCGGTCATGGTGGGGTCGGCGGTGTGGATCTCATCCCGGATGATGCCCGCCCAGTCCGCCTCGTCCAGGTCGTGCGGCTTGTTCGGACGGCCCGTGGCCCAGGCCCACCGGTCGATCTGGTTCAACACATCCCGGGAGGCCTCCTCGCCAGGATGCTGGGACCGCCACCACTCCAACCGTGCCGCCCGGTTCTGTTCGATTTGGGCTGACCGTTTCGACAACGGTCGCACCAAATGCTGCAGTTGCTGGATCTCGCCCTCCGCGTTCAGCGTGAAGCCTTTCGCGGCCAACGCGTGGATCCAAGCCGGGTCGGTCCTGGCGGCGAGGTCGCCTTCCGCGTTGACCACATTCTGGAACCGCAACGCCACCCGGGTGTCCAGGTTCGACCAGCGCCCGTCGTGTCCTTGGACTTTGACGTTCAACCACAGGTGGCGGTGCTTGTGCGGGTCAAGGGAGCGGGAGCGTTCGTGCTTGAGCTCGACTACTTCTACCCGGGCGAGGTCTTCCCGGATGAGGCCGCCGGCACCACGACGGGCGTTGAGCTCTTGTTGCCAGAGGTGGATGATCCGGTCCCGCAACCGATCCTGCAAATCCTCATACGCTGCATTCAACTCAGGGTCCAACAGTGCGGCAATGGAGAACGACTTCGGTGCGTTCACCGTCGCATCCAGAACCAAGTCGGCCACCGGGGACTCCAGATCCCGGCCACGACGTTCCAGGGTGAGCGGGTCGAAACCATCCACCCACTCCCGCAGTTGTTTCCGAGAGAGCAGGTCGTCGCGGATGACACCGTCCTCGCAGATGTACCTGGTCATCACCGCATCCGCGTAGTCCGCTGCGGCGATCACACCGACAGCGTCTTTCGCGGTGAGGGTGGCGTCACAGACCCCGCCGAAGGCGTACGCGACCGCCTGCTTCACCCCCTGCGAAGCAACCCCACGCTTCCACCGTGCAACACCCCCACGCACACCCCAAGAATACGCCTGTCACTACAAAGTGCCTGCGTGCATTACAGTCTTCGATCTTCAAGTTCTCGATCCCTTGGCTCCTTCGATCGTCATCTCCTTCGCCTCAACTCGTCCGTTCAACCTCGTTTGCCCTTGCCCTCTCGATCACTCGTTCGTTCCTTCGTTGTCCTCGTTTCGAAAAACGCTTCCGCCGCCCGAAAGACACGCTGCTTCTGACGCACCCTCACCGGTCACTGCAGCGGGCCGGGTAAACGGGCATCCCACTCCACGACTTGCAAGCGCCAGGCAATTTCGCGATGGCAGGCACGGCCGGGGACCGGCTTACGCGCGCTTCTGCGGGCGGCGTAGTGTGTCAGGCTCGCTGAGCCGATCGACCAGGGGGATACTCTGCTGTTCTCGTTTTGCTGTAGGCGCAGGTCTCCTCAGAAATGCTTTGGGCGGGCAGCGTGATCGTAGGGTTGGCCACGATGAACACGTCCGAGGTCGTCTCCATGGTTCTGCGATGCCTGGTCGGGTTGCTGCTCGTTGCCGGCGGGATACTCCTGATCGTATTCAGTCGCAGGATCACCAGGTTGGTGACCTGGATGACGGGGATCGAGCCGGGGAAGCCAGTGCCGTTCGGTTATCGATCCAACTCTGTGGGGGGCTGGGTCCTTGGTGGGATAGCTGCCATCGTCATCGGCGGCTGGAGCGTCTGGGCCGCCCTGTTGCCATTATTTGCCGCGGGACACTGATTCGACGCGTGTCCCTTGATAGTTGCGTTAATCGCAACTAGCGAAGTACTCCAGAGTGCCACCGGCAAAACCCTCGCGCTTCATAGGATCGCGATCTGCGTTCGTGCTTCGGCGTAGGTTCGGTTGGCGATGGTTCAGATTCTCGGCAGTTGGATCGAGTCGGTCGACGTCGCCGACATTGATGGTCAGTTGGTTGTGACTATCGCGTTTCGACGGGACCCGGATTTCGAGGCAGACCTGGCAGCGTTCAACGCTTCGGTTGAGACGCGCGAAGAAGGGCTGTCGCAGCCAGCAACCGTGCTGGCAAGGCGGGTTGATGTGATGGTCACGGCTGCCGATGGTGGTTGGCTGCGTACCGACTGCTGGGTGTCTTCGGGTGGAACCGGTACTGAGAACCTCGCCGTTTGGCGTTATGACCGGGACGACGTCTGCGATAACCGGCTTCGATGTCGTCGTGCAAGCAGACGGACAGACGGTCTTCAGCAACCATCCCCCCACTCAGTCGTGAACCACTTCACGACCGCGATAGCCGATCCCGCAGCGGGCGTTGCGGAGGCGGGAAATGGTGGTGAAACTGCTGGGATGGCAGCCGCCTCGGGTCGACTGGTGACTGAGAATCTGAATTTCGATGGTGGCCGTGAAGTCACGGTCTTCGTACCATCGGTTGATCCTGCGGTGGTCGTGTACGCCGGGGATGGCCAGCTGATCGCCCCATGGGGTCGCCTGTTGGGGGATCCGGCTCTGCCATCCACGATGATCGTGGGGGTGCACCGCGTGGCCGATGAGATGGGACGGATCCGCGAGTACTCGCCTGGAGTGAGCACTTCCGAGATCTCGTTCGACCCGCAGCGATTCGCCGCACACGAGGCATTCTTCCTCGACGAGGTTCCAGCATGGCTGCAATCGCGTTTCGGGATCAGTTTTCCGGTGGAACGGACGGCGGTGTTCGGAGTTTCTGCCGGGGGTGAACTGGCCCTAGCGATGGGGGTTCGGCATCCTGACCGCTTCGGCGCGGTTCTTTGCGCTTCACCCGGGGCCGGCTATCAACCGCCGCGGCAGTTGTCGAAGCCATTGCCGCGTTTCTACTTCGTTGCCGGACGTCAGGAGCCGTTCTTCCTGAACAACGCAGAGCGCTGGGCCACGGCACTGCGCGACGCCGGCGCGGACGTCACCATGACAGAACGGGACGGCACGCACGGCAGCCAGCTCTGGCAGCAAGAACTCCCCACGATGATCGCCTGGGCCTTCACCATCCGAACTCGGCGCACGTCAAAGACCCATCGCCCCTAGCCGGATCGGTCAGCGTGCGGCGTCGTCGAGTACGTTGTCGATCCACTCGTGCCGCTCGGCATGGTTGACCTGCTCGCGAGTGAGCCAGCCGGTCTCGATCAGCTCAGCAGCCTCGAGCGTGAAGTCGTTGCTCGGCAGCACGCACTCGAACGCCACGGTCACGGCCGCGATCTGATCGCCGTTTGGATAGGTCGACACCAAGGGCTTCCCGCCGTAGGCGCCAACGATTCGACGAACTACGGGCCTCACCCCGATCTCCTCGTGCACTTCGCGAACGACCGCCTCCTGCGGTGTCTCACCGGGCTCGACTCCACCGCCGATAAGGCTCCAGCGTCCGGTGTCACGCTGCCGCGCCAGAAGGAACCGGTCGCCGTTGCGGATCACAGCCGTCACCCCCGGCAGAAGTAACAGATCGTGCCCGATCCGATTGCGCAGGGACCGAACATAGGGCGACATCGGCATGACCCGACCCTACGAGACCCCGGTCACATCATCAGCCCGCAGGCGGATCCTGCTGCGGGCGGCAGCCGGCCGCGAGTCCGTCATCGCCCAACGCGAGGCACGGTTGCGGATCCGCTTGTGTGCTCGGGCCGTTCCGTGTGCGCTTGGGGCTGGCAGGCTAGGCCTCGACCCGTCTCCTATAGTGCCGATCGTTACTGCCCTCGTCATGCGGATTGGGAGGCGTCGAGCGT